>NZ_JBJDNB010000025.1:0-107074 GCF_044900445.1 Pseudomonas sp. NPDC089407 | reverse complement strand
CTGTCGCCGCTGGGCTGGGAGCACATCAACCTCACCGGCGATTACGTCTGGCGGCAGAGCCGCAGACTGGAAGACGGGAAGTTTCGGCCCCTACGGATGCCCGGAAAACCTTAGCGTACGATTTTTTCCGAATTCTGCGAGCCCCCCAAGATGAAGACTTCAACGAATGGTCTTTGGACCGGCTCGCGAACCGAGTGGAGGTCGTCGAGGCGTTTGACAATGCTTGTGACAATATCCGCTCAACCTTCATCGACATGCTGAGCCTGAACGTCGTCGAAGAAACAGTGCTCATTCCGCAGAAACGGTATGTGCTGAAGTCGGCATAGCCCACACAAACGCTCCATCCGCCGCTGGTCTTCGGACTGGCGGTTTTCTTTTGCCCAAAGAAAAGCCCCGACATATGGTCGGGGCGGGTAGAGCGTTATACTCCCTCGGCATCAGCCTCAGGATCTGCGATCAGCTGCAGCAAATCTTCAACCGGCAGAGAGCACAGCTCCCGCATGTCGTCGTTCGTGTCTTCCAGTCGTTGGCGTAGCCCTTGGAGCAACTCATGGAGCTGTTTTTTCTCCAGAAGGTTGACCGCCATGACCAAGACTCGCCATACCAGCTCGGACTCTTCATCGAGATTGTCGGTGCGTTTGCGAAGATCGGCGAAGAAATCCAGGATCTCACCGCTGTCCAGATGGTCGTAGACGCAGTCCGGACTCCAGGTGACCTCGGTACCGTAATCAGCCGCGAGCGCAGCCTTGACCTGGTCACGCAGTTGCGGCATCGAGGCCCAGTCCCATACGCCGAGTTGCGCGGCTTTGGTGAGTGTTTCCTGGAGAGTGTTCAGCGTTGCAAGCATCTGCGGGAACAGCAACCGTCGGACTGACTTCGAACCTTCCCAGACAGCTACCTGCAGGGCATTTTGCATGTTGCTTGGCAAGGACCTGCGGCGATTAGCTTCCACCAACAGTTCACGGAGCAAGGCATCGAGCTCGTTCGGCGTGCTGCAGTCGGGTTTGATTGTGGTCGTCTGCAGTAATTGCAGCGTCACCTCGCGGCCGTGAATATCCAGGCAGTGGTACGTGTCGTCGACCCAGTGGCCAACGGACAGTGCCTCAGCCGTGATCAGCGTCTCGCAGTTGCTCGACCACAACAGGCGAAGCAGGGTGATGGTTGAATCTGTTTGCTCGATCTTGGCAGTGCAGCGCGTGGTAAGCCCGGGCAGCGTCAGCTGCACATGGGAGGCGCTGTGCAGCAGGTTGATGAAGCTGATGAGCGATACGTTGTTCATGGCGAACTCCTGAAAGTAGTTGAACTTGCCCTCAGGGATGTAATACACGCACGAATACCCCCCTCCCTTGTTCTGTGCTCTTGAAGCCGCCAGTCCCTCTCAGCCCGCGGTGCCGGCGCCAGGAATACCCCATTCTGTCAGCGAAAAAACCAGGCGAGTACAAATGTTCTCCACTACACTCCACCGACATGCAATTAACAGTCAGAGCAGGCCGACCTAGCTCCCGTCTATCCTGTACCTCCGGAGTCGCCCATGAGCGCTACTGAAGACCTCTTCAAACCTGACAGTCCTTCTTGGAATGAACGGCCCAAGGAGACATTTGACCACTGGATCAGCCAGCAAGCGGGCAGGGGGACCTCAGCCCGCATTCGAGTATCGTCCGCGGAGGTCTATCGCTCGCAGTGGGGCCGGTTTGTCGACTGGATTGAGCAAAAGAGCATTAAATTAGACGAAGTGGATGCAAGCGATATTTCAGACTTCCTCGATAGCCTAACCCCTGAGATCGAGAAGAACAAAAAGCGAGTGAACAATAGGCCGCAGCGCGACCGGTACCGCAAGCTCATACAACGGGTGTTGGCCGACCTGTTCAAGGAAAAGGAAGAGCCAGGATTCCTCAACCCAGCGGCGCAGGCGTTGAGGGCTGAAGGGGTCAAATGGAAGGATGTCGACGGCAACCTGCCTACGAGCTTTCTGCGGCCCCAGGAAGCCGAGTTGCTGGCCAATCACCTGGTGGCGCCGCTGACGGCGCAGAACGAGCGGGGGCGCTGGCGCGAGGCGCGGGATCGGGCGATGGTGGGACTGTGCGTGGGGGCTGGGCTCAAGGTGCAGGACATCGTCGGCCTGACTGTTAATTGCATCACCCCGCAAGCCGCCCCGTGGATCACCCTTTCCTATGCGGATTCGAAGTTCGAGCACCGCACCAAGCCGTTCGACTATGCCGCCCGGGCCCTGGCCACCTGGTTGCACATCCGCCTGCAGGCCGGCACCGAAGGTGACCTGGTGTTCCCCAGCGACATCACGCCGGTGATCAAGAACGGTCGGAAAATCACCTCGATCAATCCGTCCACGGTGAACCGCATCACCGAGGCCGTGATCGTCGAGTCTGGGGTGAAGGCCATTCGCGATCCCGAGCATCGAGCGAGCCCGCAGACCCTGCGCAATACCTTTGCGGCTGAGCTGTTTGAAAGAGGGGAAACGCCGGCCCTGGTGGCGGAGTGGATGGGCTTTGCGCAGCCCGTGTCGGCCGAGCGGCTGTATGAGTCCTGGAAGCTGTGGCGGCAGACCACCAATGGCACAGAACAAAGGGAGTGAGCTGTGGCTGGGCAGAGGGGTGATCGCCTCCGCCCAGGTGACAGCAGACGCTTACGCGGACTGAGGGGCCTCGGCTTCCACTTCGCACATGCTGATGCAGACATGGCCAACCGCTGATGCATTTAAGGCAATGCGGACTTCGCGGCAAACATCCTCATAGTAGGCGTCCCGCACTTCACGGAAGGCCGAGAACAATGTGAAGAGGCCAATCATGGGCGCTAGCAGGTATCGCGCCACCTCAATGATTTTGGTCAGCCCCGCAGTGATCTCAGCAGGGCTAGCAGACTGCAACGCAAAAAGGGCTCTGGTGACTGCTTCGGGCTCCAACAATGCCGCAAGCAGCACTAAAGCGAAAACGGCCGTTGGCAGGGCTGCAAGGGCTCCGCGCAGGGTTCGAGTCAAGGCGCCCATCACAACGATCAGGGCTTTGACGTACGTCCGAGGATCTCGCCGCACGCGGCTTCGCATCTCCTGGTACTTCTCCATCGAGAGAGAACCCACCCCTACACCGTTGACCTCCACCCTGACTTTCTTCTCGCTCATGCTCATATCCTGTGCTCCTAAAGGGGAATATTGGTCGGCGCATGGCCAACCTGCGCAGGATAGCATTTAGATACAGTCGGTGTATGTGTTCGTGTTATGGCGCCTAGGCCCAGGCCCAGCGGGCGAGACGCGCCGGATTCACGAACGCCAGAAACCACAAGGCCCACTACGAAGTAGCGGGCCTTGTGGTCGCAAGTTCAACCTTTCGGTTGATTTTCCCAGCCTTTCAGGAGATTGGGTCGGTTGAGGCTTGATCGCCTACATGGGTCCTATTAAACACTGGTTTCGCTGGCAATGCAACATGGAACTATAAAAATCTGCGGAGGAGCAGTCAGAACGCCAGAAAGCCCGTAAATAAGCCGTTTCCGTTGGGTATCGAGGCCAGAAGGATTGCCTGTCGGCCCTCCATCCGACCCGCGAGATACTCGCAGTATCGGAATGGACAAACTGAAGTCATGCATTCAGAATCACGAGGCGTATAGATACGAGTTATCGACCGCACGAGCGCGACTTCTGCCTCAACCCAACAGGGACAACGATGGCCACCATACTCTCTCACGACCAGCAGCAACGCCGGGAACACCCCGAGCTCATCATGCAGCCTATCAGCCGAGCCAAGCCTCCAACAATCAGCAAAGAGTCGACGCTCTGCGAAGTATTCATCAAAGAGTTCAACCAGATCAAAGGATGGACGTGTTATCCAGAGGCTGCAGGGTTCGATGTACTGGTGGTCAACGACGACGGCCGCCAGATCGGTGTCCAGGCAAAGCTCTCGCTGAATGCCAAGGTCGCTGAACAGATCCTTCCCAATCAAGGCGACGACTTTTGGGAGAGTCCGGGCCCAGATCACCGCCTGGTCATCGTCAGCAAAATCACCGATGCCAGTGCTGGCATTGCCAAGATGCTCCGTCGGCTTGGAGTCAAAGTACTCTGCCCATATGAGTCATGGACAGCACAAGGCTACGTGCACACGTTCGGACTTGATCATCGACTCTTTTACGCAGAGGGCAGCGCTGGCTCTGATGAACGTATGTTCGATTGGTCGCCCTCAGTGCGCTGCCGTGTACCAGCCATCGTGACCTCCTTGCCGGCTGGAGTGCCAGCACCGGTGCGACTCACACCGTGGAAAGAATCGGCACTGAAAGTGGTGGTCCTGATGCGCAAGCAGGGATTCATCACGGCCAAGCAAATCGCATCATTCGGAATAGGCGTCACCGCATGGACCCAGCCGGCCGGCAACAAGAGACCCTGGCTCGCTAAAAGCCAAATCCGCGGTCAGTGGGTAGAAACCGAACACATGCCCGGCTTCGACAAGCAGCACCCTGATATGTACGCCAAAGCGCTTGCCGAGTACGAAGCCGAGGCAGCGAGCTTACAGCTGGCAACCGAATCATCAAACGCCTGAAAATTGACTAGTCACTTACGGCGGCCACGGCCTCCTATATCGCGATAGCCTTGCCTGCGGGCGATACCGAGGACAATGAGGGGTAGGTGTAACGGCTCGCGTTTGAAAACGGCCGGGCTCGCAATCGATGCAATTTCCAGCTCAGATTAACTGCGGCTGACGAAGCCCTCGGGCTCACATTAGCTGCGAGCGAGCTTGCATTCAGCCGCGCCGGCTTGCATTTAATCTCAATGGGCTCACGCTTTCTGCAACTGAACGCCCCTCGCTCAGACCGTCCAATAAACCAGGGTTTGTTGGACGGCCGTCTCTCAGCAGGCAACCCTCGCGCAAACCCGCATTGCTGACATCCAGCTACAGTCTCCAGCTTTCAATATCCGACTACACTGGACTCTCACTGAATAGTTGGACAAAGCCATGTTGATTGGATACGCCCGTGTCTCGACCTACGACCAACTCCTCGATCTGCAACGCGATGCTCTGGCGAAGGTCGGCTGTGAGCGCGTGTTCGAGGATACATCCAGCGGAGCCAAGGCCGAGCGGGTTGGTTTGACCGCCTTGCTGGCCACGCTACGCCGTGGCGACACCGTGGTGATCTGGCGCCTGGATCGCCTCGGCCGCTCGCTGAAGGATCTGATCCGACTGGTCGAACAACTGGACGCCGCCGGCGTCGGCTTGCGCAGCTTGCAAGAAAACATTGATACCGCCTCGATTGGAGGCCGTCTGGTATTTCACCTATTCGGCGCCTTGGCCGAGTTCGAGCGCAACCTGATTCGCGAGCGCACCCAAGCCGGACTATCCGCTGCGCGGGCCCGTGGCCGCAAGGGTGGGCGCAAGAAACGGCTCGATCCGGCTAAGCAAGAACTCGCCCTGCGTCTCTATCACGAGCGGAAACACACCGTGGCGGAAATCTGCCGCATGATGGGCATTGGCCGCTCGACGCTCTACAACTATCTGACCGAGGCCGAACGCAATGCCCAGCGGGCAGCATAAGGCCATCCCAACCGATTCGCTGATGCAGTTGCGGCAGCGGCTCGACCGTCTGCCGAAGAAAAGCCCGGAACGGGCCGCCCAGGTGACTGCGATAGCTGAGTTGTATGGCGTGTCCCCGAGCACTGTGTACCGGGCGCTGAACTTCATCCATAAACCCCACGCGGCCCACCGGGCCGATCACGGTAAACCGCGCGTGTTGCAGCAGGCCGAGCTGGAACGCTACTGCGAGCTGATTGCAGCGCTGAAACTGCGCACCACCAACAAGCAAGGGCGGCACCTGTCTACCCGCCGCGCCATCGAGTTGCTGGAAGACTACGGGGTGGAGACCGTGCAAGGGTTGGTCAAGGCGCCTAAGGGTGTACTCAGCCGACCAACCGTCAACCGCTACCTATCCCTGTGGCGACTGGATCAACCGCGGTTGTTGCGGCAGCCGCCCGCGACGCGCTTTCAGGCGGCACACAGCAATGACTGTTGGCAGTTCGACCTGTCGCCCTCTGACCTCAAACACATCGATAAACCGGACTGGATCGACCCGGCCAGAGGTGAGCCAACGCTGATGCTGTTCAGCGTGGTGGATGATCGCAGTGGTGTGGCCTATCAGGAATACCACTGCGTATACGGCGAGGACGCAGAGTCGGCGCTGCGCTTCCTGTTTAACGCCATGGCGCCGAAGGCTGACCCCACCTTTCCGTTCCAAGGCCGCCCCAAGATGATCTACCTGGACAATGGCCCGGTGGCCAAGCGCCGCGTCTTCCAGAACGTCATGCAGGGGCTGGGCATCGAGTGGCAGACACACATCCCGGCCGGCAAGGATGGCGCCCGTACCACAGCCCGCTCCAAAGGCAAGGTGGAGCGCCCTTTCCGCACGGTGAAGGAAGCCCACGAGACGCTGTATCACTTCCACAAGCCTGAAACCGAAGCGCAGGCCAACGAGTGGTTGATGCGTTATCTGGTGCGCACCTACAACGCACAGGGCCATCGTTCCGAGCCGCATTCGCGGATCGAGGACTGGCTGGCTAACCTGCCCGCCGAGGGCCTGCGCGAAATGTGCACCTGGGAGCAGTTCTGCCGGTTCGCCCGCGAGCCCGAACGACGCAAGGTTGGCGTCGATGCGCGAGTCACCATCGACGGCACGGCCTACGAGGTGGAGCCCGACATGGCCGGTGAGTCCGTGGTGTTGCTTTGGGGCTTGTTCGATGGTGAGCTCTATGCCGAGTTCGAGGGGGAGCGCTTCGGGCCTTATTACCCAGTCTCCGGGCCAATTCCACTGCATCGCTACCGCGCATTCAAACGCGGCAAGGCCGATGAACGATCCGAGCGCATCCGCTCGCTGGCTGACCAGCTTGGTCTACCCATCGCCGCATTGGCCGGCGACGATGTGCGGCTGACACCTCCCGCAGCTCCCATGGCACTGCCGCGCCAACCCTTCGATGCCGAGGCGCATGAATACCGGTTTCCCAGCGTCATCGCAGCCAAGCTCGCCATTGCCGATGATCTGGCGCAGCCGTTGGCTAAGCTCTCACCCGAAGATCAGGCATTCATCCACCAGGTGCTGAGCGAAACCCTGACGCGCCGCATCGTGTTGGAGCGCGTTCGGGGCTACTTCCGCCACAAGAAAGCAGGAGAAGAACATGCGGGTTGAAGTGATGCAGCACTACGGACTGACGTTGCCGCTGAACCAGGCCGGCTACTTTGAGACCGCCCACCATCAGCAGTTGATCAAGGACATCAAGGGGGCGATCTTCGAGGGGCGCCTGATCGCACTGTGCGGCGTCATAGGCAGTGGCAAGACCGTGATGCTGCGCCGGCTTCAGCAAGCGATGGAAGAGGAAAAGAAGATCACGGTCTCCAAGTCGCTGGCCATCGAGAAGCACAGCATCAAACTGGCCACCTTCATCGCCGCGCTCTTCTACGACCTCTCCTCCGAAAAGCAGGTACGCATCCCGACCCAGGGCGAAAAACGTGAGCGTGACCTGCGCGAGCTGGTGAGGAAGAATAAGCGCCCGGTGGCCCTGTTCGTCGATGAGGCACATGACCTCAACGGCCATACGCTGACCGGCCTTAAGCGCCTGATGGAACTGGTCGAGGACGGCGACGGCCGATTGTCGGTGGTGCTGGCCGGGCATCCCAAGCTGCGTAACGACCTGCGCCGCCCGACGATGGAGGAAATCGGCTACCGCACAGATATTTTCTCGCTCGACGGCATCGCCGGCAGTCAGCGCGAGTACATCCACTGGCTGCTGGAAACCTGCACTGCGGGGAAGGTCGAACCCGAGTCGATCCTGAGTGAAGACGCCATCGACCTGCTCGCCACCAAGCTGCGCACACCATTGCAAATCCAACTGCACCTCAGCATGGCATTGGAAGCCGGCTACCTGACTGGCGAGAAACCCGTCTCGGCGGAGCTGGTGGAATCAGTGCTGTCGCGTCAACTGGATGATCTGGAACCGACCCTGACGCGCCACGGTTACCGCATCAAGGATCTGGTAGATCAGTTCGACGCCAGACCCAATGAGATCAAGGCGCTGTTCAGCAACGCGCTCGATCCGGCGCGCGCCGCTGAGCTGCGCGACAAGATGCTGGCGGCGGGGCTGCCGATCTGAGCGCTGGGAAATTGTACGTTTTGGGGTTTTGGGTTTGGGGAGCAACGGAATAGAAAGTGCACTTAAGCCCTGCCATCTCCTCTCAGCGCCATAATCTAGGTCCTTCTCAACTCCATTCCCCCCTTGATTCCGTACTTAAATACGGAAGTAGAGTCGAATCGTGGGCTGAAAACCTGAGAGGAGATTGCTGTTATGAAATACCTAAGACTGCTGCTGATAGTTGGTTCGACTCTGCTGTCATCCACCGTATGGGCCGAGAACGGAGCCGATCGAGCGCTTGAGTGGAGGGCCGCTATGCACGACAAGGCTGAGGCGGCCTTGGTGGCGGAAACCGCCAAGAAGATTGAGCAACTGGGGGCCACGGCGGCTGGCCGTGTCGAAGAGCAGCCCGCCTGTCCACCTGCAAGGTAGGACATGAGCGACTGCTGCACGATCCGCTCGACCAGGCTCAGCGTGAGCCTGCCCTGATGAGGCGCAAGTGCAAATAGCAGTACCAATCTGTGGCCTTTGCAATTGCTCCTTTGGCCATTCAGCGGCGCTCATTGAGCGCCGCTTTTTTCCAAGCTCAAGCCGACAAACAGGGGCGCCTCACAAAACTGGAGATCGTAGGTCAGCACGGCTCTTTGTTTCCATGCAGCGAAACGATCAGCGGACAGGAAACAGTCCCGTGACTCGCACAACAGTCGTGAACCAGCCGCGCCAAGACTGACTCGATCCGCTGCAAATCCGCGAGTTTCCCACGTACATCCTCGAGCTTCTGCTCGGCGAGCACACGCGCTTCGTCGCAGTGAGCGCCGTCATCCAGCCTCAACAGTCCGGCCACTTCATCGAGGCTAAAGCCCAGTCGTTGCGCGGATTTCACGAATTTCACCCGTGCGACATCCGCCTCGCCGTAGCGGCGAATACTGCCGTAGGGCTTGTCCGGCTCGGGCAACAGCCCCTTGCGTTGATAGAACCGGATGGTTTCCACGTTGACCCCGGCCGCCTTGGCAAAGGCGCCGATGGTCAGGCTGTCCACAGAGTTTTCCACAGTGCTTGATTCCGTACTTGACTACGGAAGTAACCTTAAACCATCGCTCACATGCTCAAAAGGAGAAATGCATGTCTGAACCGTCAAACGGGCGCGCCCCTCTTGTCGCCGGGGGGCTCGCTGCGATTCTCGCGTCGACTTGCTGTCTTGGGCCGTTGGTTCTGATCGCACTGGGATTCAGCGGGGCCTGGATCGGCAACCTGACCGTGCTGGAACCTTACCGCCCGATCTTCATCGGCGGGGCGTTGGTCGCGCTGCTTTTCGCCTACCGGCGCATTTTTCGCTCGGCTCAAGTCTGCAAACCGGGCGAGGCTTGCGCTATCCCCCAGGTTAGCAGCACTTACAAGTTGCTCTTCTGGGTGGTGGCGGCATTGGTGCTGATCGCACTCGGCTTCCCCTACATCCTTCCCTTGTTCTACTGATCAGGAGTTCGCCATGAAAAGGCTGTTCGCATCCTTCGCCCTTGCCATCCTCGTCGCTGCGCCCGCCTGGGCGGCCACGCAGACCGTCACCCTGTCAGTGCCCGGCATGACCTGCGCCGCCTGCCCGATTACGGTGAAGAAGGCGTTGACCAAGGTCGATGGCGTGACCAAGGCGGAAGTAAGTTTCGAGAACCGCGAGGCCATCGTCACCTTTGACGATACCAAGACCAATGCCCCGGCGCTGACCAAGGCGACCGAGGACGCAGGCTATCCGTCCAGCGTCAAGCAATAGGAGGGAGTTCCGATGGCAAATCCGCTCAATCTGTTCACTCGGATCGGTGACAAAGCCGGTTCCGTCGGCGTGCTGGTTTCTGCCATAGGCTGCGCCACGTGTTTTCCCGCCCTTGCCAGCCTGGGTGCCGCGTTCGGTCTGGGCTTTTTGAGCCAGTGGGAAGGCCTGTTCATCACCACGCTGCTGCCCCTGTTTGCCGGACTGGCTCTGGTCGTCAATGCCCTCGGCTGGCTCAATCATCGGCAGTGGCGACGGACTGCGCTCGGCCTGATCGGCCCTGTCCTGGTGCTGGCAGCGGTGTTTTTTATGCTGGCTCACGGCTGGCGGAGCGGCTGGCTGCTCTATATCGGCCTGGCCCTCATGCTTGGGGTGTCCATATGGGATCTGGTGTCGCCCGCCAACCGCCATTGTGGGCCGGACGCCTGTCCAACTCCGCAGAAACAGTGATGCCGACAAGAGACCCATCTGAAGGAGTAACGCTATGACCGAATTGCAAATCGTTGGCATGACCTGCGCATCCTGTGTCGAGCATGTGAAAGATGCCTTGGAGAAGATTCCCGGCGTGCACCAGGCGGATGTTTCCTACGCCAGCGGGAAGGCCGAATTGACGGTCGACAAGGGCGTAAGCCGTGAACAAATGCAGGCCGCCGTCGAGGCACTGGGGTATCGAGCGGCGTTCGAAGATTCCACGATACAACCCCGTCCTGGCCTGCTCGACAAGGCGCGGGGCTGGTTGAGCGGCAGCATTGGCGCCGGGAAAGATGGCGACAGGCTCCACGTTGCGGTCATCGGCAGCGGTGGCGCCGCCATGGCGGCCGCACTCAAGGCGGTGGAAGGCGGTGCCCGCGTCACCTTGATCGAGCGTGGCATCATCGGCGGCACCTGCGTCAACGTGGGCTGCGTGCCCTCCAAGATCATGATTCGTGCCGCGCATGTTGCCCATCTGCGCCGCGAGAGTCCGTTCGACGCGGGGCTATCCGCCACGACGCCGACCGTCCTGCGCGAACGGCTGCTCGCGCAGCAGCAAGGTCGTGTGGACGAACTGCGCCACGCCAAGTACGAAGGCATTCTGGAAAACAATCCGGCGATCAGCCTGGTGCGCGGCACCGCCCGTTTCCAGGACGGCCACACGCTCAGCGTGGAACTGGCCGAGGGCGGCGAGCGCATCGTTGCCTTCGACCGCTGCCTGATCGCCACCGGCGCGAGCGCGGCCGTTCCGCCGATTCCCGGTCTCAAGGACACGCCCTACTGGACCTCGGACGAGGCACTGGCGAGCGACACCATTCCGGAACGGCTCGCCGTGATCGGCTCCTCGGTGGTAGCGGTGGAACTGGCACAAGCCTTCGCCCGGCTGGGCAGCCGGGTCAGCATCCTGGCGCGCAGCTCGCTGTTCTTCCGCGAAGACCCGGCCATCGGCGAAGCGGTGACGGCGGCCTTCCGTATGGAGGGCATCGAAGTGCTGGAGCAGACGCAAGCCAGCCAGGTATCCCACGCCGACGGCGAGTTCGTCCTGAGCACCAACCATGGCGAGTTGCGCGCCGACCAGTTGCTCGTCGCCACCGGACGCACACCCAATACCCGAGGCATGAATCTGGAAGGTGCCGGCGTGAAGCTGGATCAGCGCGGTGGCGTGGTGATCGACCAGGGCATGCGCAGCAGCGCAGCGGATATCTATGCGGCCGGCGACTGCACCGACCAGCCGCAGTTCGTCTACGTCGCGGCTGCCGCAGGCACCCGCGCGGCGATCAACATGACCGGCGGCGAGGCGAAGCTTAATCTCGACGCCATGCCGGCCGTGGTATTCACCGATCCACAGGTGGCCACCGTCGGTTACAGCGAAGCGGAAGCGCACCACGCCGGCATTGAAACCGACAGCCGCACCTTGACCCTGGACAACGTGCCACGAGCGTTGGCTAACTTCGACACGCGAGGTTTCATCAAGCTGGTCGCCGAAGCGGGCTCCGGCCGGCTGCTGGGCGTGCAGGCGGTGACTCCGGAAGCGGGCGAGATCATCCAGACCGCCGCCATTGCCATCCGCGCCCGGATGACGGTGCAGGAACTCGCCGATCAATTGTTCCCCTATTTGACGATGGTCGAGGGCCTGAAACTAGCTGCGCAAACCTTCACGAAGGACGTCAAACAATTGTCCTGCTGCGCAGGGTAATGAGAGAGCGAGGTTGAAGCATGAGCAACACGGCAGGCGATCTCGGTGGGTGCGACAGCCTACGCAAGACATGGCAGGTGATCGGCTTATGGGTGCTGCCTGCCGTCGCGGCGACGATAGCGATTGTTCTGGCGGATCGACGCCCCGCGTTGTTCCTGGCAGCGAGCGCCGCGCTGGCCGTGATGGGCGGCGCCTGCCTGGTCAACGCCGCGCGCTGTCGCCGACTTCACTGCTACATCACGGGGCCTTACTTCCTGTTGCTCGCGCTTGGTGCGCTGCTGGTTTATGTGTTTGACCAAAACGGCGAGCATCTCTCCAGACTGTGGCTGCTACTGGCACTGGGTACTACACCGTTGCTCCTCTGGCTACCTGAGCGCCTGGCCGGAAGGAAATATCTGAGTGCCCCAGTTTGCGGAGAAGGCCGGGAGTGTCGGTGATGAATGCCTACACGATATCCAGATTGGCCGAGGACGCGGGCGTCAGCGTGCATGTGGTGCGCGACTATGTGCTGCGTGGCTTGCTGCACCCCGCGCGGCGCACGGACAGCGGTTACGGCATTTTCGACGAGCAATCCCTGATGCGGCTGCGCTTCGTGCGTGCCGCCTTCGAGTCCGGTATCGGGCTCGACGAATTGGCGCGGCTCTGCCGGGCGCTCGATGCGGACGATGGCTCCGACGTGATCGGCTGTGTCGAGCGTTTGCTCCGGCAAATCGCGGCACGACAGGCGGCTTTAGCCGTAGTGGAAACGCAGTTGGCCGGGCTGACCCACTGCGCCGACGAAGGTCATGCCCATGCGTAACGCCGACCAAGCCGAATCGACCAAGGTCTCCCGCTCACGCGCTTATACCTGGGGCGTGCTCGCCGCGCTCACCTGCCCCTGTCATCTACCGGTGCTGGCATTGCTACTTTCGGGGACAGCGGCCGGGGCCTTCGTCAGCGAACATATGGGTGTCGCCGTGCTTGCGCTGGCCGTTCTCTTCTGCCTCTTCCTGCGAGCGGCACTGCGGACCTTTCGGGAGCGGCCGTGATCCGCTCAGACCACTGCGCGGTCTCCGCTGCCGAGTTGCGGCAGACTTGGGAGCGCCGGGAATTCTTCTGCACTACCGGCCGCAGGTCGATCTGCGCACAGGTTCGATCACGGGTGCGGAAGCGTTACTAGGTTTTCTTGGACGATGGAGGAACCCCATCATGAACGCAAACAACACCCCTACCATCAGCTGCTGCGAATGTTGCAAGGACATTCCCCTTGACGCCGCGCTTACGCCGGAAGGTTCCGAGTACGTCGTGCACTTCTGTGGCCTGGAGTGCTATCAACGCTTTATGTCTCGCGCGGATAAGAGGGCGGCATTCGAGCCTGATAGCCCCTACACACAAAAGGTCAGTACCCGTCACGACGACTAATTCGCTTTGCCTCTGGAAAGTGGCTCTGGTTAATTGCAGAAAGCGTGAGCCCACGATGATGGAATGCAAGCCGACGCAGCTGAATGCAAGCTCACTCGCAGTTAATGTGAGCCCGGCTGCTCCGTCAGTTGCAGTTAATCTGAGCCGGGAATCGCATTGATTGCGAGCGCGGCCGATTTCAAACGCGAGCCGTTACAACTAAGGACCAACAGAAGAGCCCCCCGCAACAAGGATCTGGCAGCCACAACCCGCAAGGTGACCCTGCTTCTCCAGGGCAACCAGGTAGTAATGGCCAACCCAGTACTCCCGGAAAAATCTCCGACGCCATCAACCAAGTGCTGAACGCGAGCCAGAGTGATTGTGGAAGCTACGCAAAAGGCTTGGAAGATGTCATCTGTACCAGTCTGCCAGGCGTGAGTCAGAATCGGCTGGGAGGCTATCAACCAGACGCCTCAAACGAGATGAAGGAATTGAGTCTTTCAAAGTCTGGCGGCTCATTTGAAAATCGTAGCCTTCTTCGGGCTGGGGCTCAGAAGACAGCTGCAATACTCTCAGCGACTTTCGAGGAACTCATAGAAACGATCACCCAAAATGAAGTATGGGCTGCAAGTGAAGGAAGGCTCAACACTCGAAAACTTTGGCGATACGCAGTGGGTGATGACCTAATCTTCACCAGAAGAAAACAAGCGGAGGAGATTGACACCTGTTTTTACCTGTTGGGTGACGAAAGCTCTTCCATGGGTAATGAATTTGGACCAACTCCAAAAAAGGATGAGAAAGACGATCGGATCTCAGCACAGGAAGCTTGCAACCGGGTTTCGGTGGCAGTAGGTGAGGTCCTGAATAACTCGGCTATTCCATTCGGAATTGCTACCTATAACACGGTAGTTCGGGAATGGCATGGATTTGAGGAGAGCTGGGCCGGTACATTGCAGCGATATAACCCTGCCCCGAAAAATGGTACGAAAACTCACCTTGCTGTGGTCTGGGCGCTCAAGAAACTCATCGATCGACCGGAGGCCCGCAGAATTCTGATTGTGGTTACTGACGGGGATCCTGGGAACAGCGATGTACTGCGTTCAGCCGTTGATGAAGCAATGCTGATGGGCATCGAGGTACGCTTCGTCCTGATCGGTGATGGGTACCATAAACGCTACGCTGACCTAGGTTTGGCCTGTGGAGTGGCACAATCCGACAAAGACCTCGCGACAGCCGTTTTTGCAGCGCTGAAGCAGGGTATCGTATAGAGCCAAAACGAAAGACCAGCCGGACTCCTTGGAGTCCGGTTTTTTTATGTTTCCATTCGCGTGTTAGGCATCCCCCTGTACCAGGCCTTCGCAAGAGGCCATCCATTGCCTACTGGGGATTTGACCATGACTGCTTTTCAACACATCAACGACCCGCAACTCGACGCTGGAATCGACACCCTTAATCCAATTGCTGTCCGTTTAGCACCACAGGTTTTCGGTACTACAGCACCATTTTTTGATGGAATGCAGACCAAGATCTTTGCTGAAACACGCTTCACACCAAAAATCGTACCCTATAGCTTCGACGATGAATTGCTTACGCGCCTGATCCTTTGGGCTTCTTCAGCGGGGGCACAGGCCTTATTCAAGGCGTCCATCAAGAAAGCGACCTACATCTACGGGCCAACCGGCGCCGGCAAAACCACGTTAGTTGAGGCCTTTGCGGCCCGTACGGGCAGGTCGGTTTTCACAGTTCAATGTTCTGAGGAAACCACCCTTTCTGACCTCTTTGGCAGTTGGAAATTGTGCGGCCCCGAAGGCATGAAGTGGATCTACGGAAAGGTGTGCCAATGGGCTAAAACCCCGAACTCCATCCTGCTCTTGGATGAGTTCGATCAGTTACCGCCACAGATCCAGATGGGTCTCAACGGTATCTTGGATAGCAAGCCGATCTTTCTTGATCAGACCAACGAAGTGATCCCGATTGCTCCTGGATGCTTGATCGCTGCTACTGGCAACACAAACGGCCAAGGGTCTGCTGGCGGCAAAGGCGGTAGCGCTACTGGCTACAGGGGGACCAAGAAAATGAACATCGCGACGATGGACCGCTTCAATTCGATGTTCTGCACCTACATGGAGGAGGGTCGTGAAGCCAACCTCATTGTAGACCAGACGAACACTGATCCACTGGTTGCAAAATCCATGGCAACCCTGGCAGCCAAAGTTCGGGCGAACTTCATAGCTCTCAACGAGGATGCTGGGGCAGGGGGGATGGCCTTCAACTTCACCATTACCACCCGAAATGTGCTGAACTGGGCGATGAACTACAAGCTCCTCATGCAGATGGGCAAAACGACAGAAGAAAGCCAGAAGCTTGCTCTGAAAGTGACCGTTCTGGACTTCGCACCGCACGATGAGGCAGCTGCGATCCTGAGCACCTGGTCGACGATCGTCGGAAAAGTTTAACGCTTCACCATACCCCGGCTCGCCGGGGTTTTTTCGTTTATGGGTGCCTGTGAGGCATCTCCTGTCACTGGGTCTTTCGCAAGGGACCCGTTCTTTCAATTTCAGGAGAACCACCATGAGCACTACAAAGCAAACCGATGAATTGGGCATCAGCATCCTTCAGGATGTAGTGCTTTTTGATGTCATCATTGGTGGTAGCACCGGTGAGAAAACTGTAGATGGGGATGACTTCATCCGCGAGGTCGGGCGCATGCTGCCGTCAGGCTCATTCGCTTGGGTTAACAAATACCGATCGGAAGCCAAACGAGAAATCCTCAAAGTAGGGGTTTCTCGAAAGGTAAACAATCGTATCCGCGGTTATTTTGTACCCACCCAACACGCAGACGAGCTTGCAAAAGTGCTCTATGCGATCAAAGGAAAATATCTGGTTGAGAAGGCTTCCTTCCTCAACACTTTACCGGCCCTGGTGGAGCAGTGGGCTAGCTCTCCTGCAAACGCGGTTACAACACCAGGTGGTAAGTCCCGTGCAGATTTGATCCGCCAGCATGCTCCACAGGCAAAAGTGCTCGAAAGACTGTTGACCTTTGACACTTCCGCGATTCGTATCAGCAACACCAGCTACTTTGGCGAAGAAGATGCACTTCAAACGGAAGTTAAAGGCTTAGTCGGCCAGGCCGCTTTGGAGATCGCGGAAGATGTAAATCGCTCCTGGACTCGCAAGGGCAACGGCAAAACGACGTCGAGAATCCTGGGTTTGATCCGTCGGGTTCAGGACAAGGCTGAAGCTATGAGCGTTCTTTCAAGCAAATTCTCTAACCTGGAGAAAATGTGTGCATCAGTGTTGGCTGCTGTTCCGAGCGGACCGAGCATTGAAGGGGTTGCTTACATCCAAGTATCTGGCTTGTTGTCCTTCTGCATGGATCCTGAAAAAATCCTTGGAGAACATGCCACCGAGTTTGATCCATTGAATGTAGCGGCTTCTGATTCAGCGCCGGCTGTTGCTGACGATAACGTCAGCTTCAGCAGCTCAGCATCTGCAACTATTCATCCTCAAGCAGAACAAAATGAAGTTACCATCGTTCCTGAGGTCTCGGTGATTCCGCCACTTCCAACTGGTCGCAAGACAGAAGAGAACCTCTTCTTTGCGACTGAACCTGAAAAAACCGTGGTAGAGCCTGAAAAGGTTGAGCCATCGGACACCACCTCGCAGCCACCATCGGCTCCGTTCATCTTCTAACCCACAAAAAAACCCCGGTCAAAGACCGGGGTTTCTTTATTCCTGCAAATTAAGCCGCCGGCGGAGGTTGCAGACCAGGCAGCTCGATTTCAGCCTTAGCCAACAACTGGCGTCCAGAGAGTTGCTCATACAGCAACACCATGGTCATGCGAACGGAGAGAGGAGTCTGCGCCCATTCGTCCTTCTTCGGGATATAACCCGCCCAGGTTGGATCGCTACCCATCTTCTCGATCGACAGCCAGAGTTGCTCATCAAGATCTTTCTTGTATACAAAATCTTGTGGCGTGAAGAAATCGGCCAAGTTGTAAACCTGGATGAGAGGCAGGCCGAGGAAGTCAGCCACCAGCTGCAGCTTTTCCTTGCCCAGCGATCGTATCTGACGGTTTCCGTTAGCCAGGGAGTTCCAGTAGATGACCGTTATGCCCATGACATCGGCAATGGCACGATCAGGCAGTCCACGATCGATGATCACCTTCTTGATCATCTTGACGAGGCGGGAGCCCGGCATAGTGTTCCGAGTTTCGATTGCTGCAACGCCCTTGCTTTCTGGCTCTGCTGTTTTGGCCTTGGCAGAAGCACGAGGTCTTTTAGGCGTAGCAGCCTGTGGGGCTTGAGTTTTTGCAGCAGGCTTTTTAGCTGCAGGCTTCGCCGCAGCTTTTGCTGCTGGTTTTACTGGTGCTTTGGCGGGCGCTTGAGACCGCCGTCCTGTCGATTCACTTGCGGTCTTGTCGCTAGCTTTGGGCATTGTGCGGCTCCAGGTTGGTCGCGGCGTCTAACACGATTCAGGACGCTCCCTAAACAAATAAAGCAGAGAAATCCAGTATAAATTTAAAAAAAGATTCTACACAGTTAACAACAAGATTCAAATCTCTTGTGCCGGTGGAAAAAGAGACTTTTGGGCTGGATGAGCCCCCTTGCCGGTAGCTCTGTGACCGCCGAGCACGCGCCAAGTGCATTTTGATTCACCTTGTATTATTGGTACGTGTTGCGTATTCTTGAGAAAACCAAGCCATTCACGTATCGAGGTACTCAATGCTGCCCCAGGACGCAAAGCGGAAGCCTGACTCCTATTCGTATCCAAACGGGATGCTCAACTCTGGCTACATCGCCGGCGTCCTGCGCTTGAATGATCCGGTCAAAGGGATCTGCTACATCCAGCAGACCCGGTCAGAAAACCACATGCTTCCCATTCACTACGATCCCAAGAAATCGCCGATTCCTAAGGACATCAAGGAGTGGGATCTCATCATGGCGTTTGTTCACACCGATGGCGCCATGCAAGGTGATGACCGTATTGCACGGGTGAAGAGCATCCGTTTCGAAGCTCCAAACCTGATGCACCTTGGAGGGCGTTTTCGCGATGACTTCATGCGGAAGTGGGATGCGGTCGTGCATGCCGCAGCAAAAGACTCAGGCACACCCGATTCTGTGGCCCAGTTGGAGCAACAGCCCGGCGCTGGCACTGAAGAACGTCTCGACTCGTTCGATTGGAAGGCGATGGACCTCAACAAGAACGCCTCGAACCAGATCCGTATCGCGGGCTTCATTCAGGCCAAGTCTCTGGAACGCAACCGCAAACATCCTGTAGACGGCACTCCAATCAACGACCGACTAGTCGTGCTGATTCGGCAGTCGAAAGACACCGATGCCTGCATCCCTGTTCGTTGGTACGGCCGTAATCTGCAGCCGCTGTCTGAGAAACTCGCCCGCGGCATGCCCATTATCGTCAACGGCGAATTCCGGATGGACGTGAAGGCCATCTCCCTGCCGGACGGTCAAACAGGGATCGCCGAAGTATCCAAAATTCCGTTCATTCAAGCCAAGGACATGCCAGGCCCTGTTACCCCTGACTCTGGCCACATCAAGATCGTGCCGGGCTGGGCTGCGGAGCTCTTCAAAGGCCACGGAACCCAGACGCCGCAACCGAAACAAGGCGATGCAGAGCGCAGCGCCATGTTCGCCTCTGCTTTTGGCTCTGACTCGGCAAGCAAGCCTGCAATCCCCGGTGAGCAACAGGGCGCATAGCAGCGGCCGCCTCACCTTGTTTCCTGAAGCCATCGAGATCCAGCACTGGAGTCGATGGCTTTTTTGTTTCTCACCCAGCAGCCGTCTGGCTAGGCCGGCAGCTTGGAAAAAATGCAATTCTGCACTGGAAGGCTAGTCCGCATGGGCAAGACACTGATCATCACTGAAAAAGCAACCGTAGCGGTCTCAATCGCGCAAGCGGTCGGAGGATTCAGCAAGGTGGAATCATGGCTGGAGAGCGAGAACGCAATTCTTGCCCCCGCTGCCGGCCACCTGGTTGAAATCCATTCCGAGGAAATGGCCAAGGGTGGGCGGGACATCGGCAACCTGCCTGTGATCCCAGATCAATTCGACCTGAGGGTCATCGAGCAAAAGGCCAAGTTCTATAACGTGCTGCAACGCCTAATGCGTCGGCCTGACGTCACCGCTGTTGCGAACGCGTGCGATGCCGGCCGCGAAGGCGAGCTCATTTTCAGGCTCATTTACAAAATGGCTGGATGCACGAAGCCAATGCTTCGGATGTGGATGAGATCCATGGTCGATGACGCTATCCGGAAGGCGTACAAGAACATGCAGCCAGGCGCAGACTTCGACAACCTAGCCATGGCAGCAGAGATCAGAAGCGAAGGCGACTTTATCGTCGGCATCAACGCGAGCCGGGGTATCTCACGCCTCTATGAGCGAGAGACTGCTAAAGCCGAGATATTCCCGCTTGGCCGCGTGCAGACCCCAACGCTGTCCTTGGTTTGTGCTTTGGAGCTGGCAATTTTGACCTTCCGGCCCGTGCCCTATTGGGAGGTTCACGGGAGCTTTGGGGTTGCTGCTGGTAAATACACCGGCAAGTGGTTGGCACCACAGACGCCTGAGCAGAAGGGCGGCTCCCAGCACCGGATCATGGATCGAGCAAAGGCCGATGCTTTGATCAGCAAGTGCTCTGGAGTAGCACCGAGCAGTGTGGTGGATGAAGTCAAGCCGGCCCAGACGGGACCTGGCAAGCTGTATGACCTCACCTCGCTGCAGCGAGAGGCGAACCGCAAGCTTGGGTTTTCTGCAGCTTACACACTGGAGATTGCCCAGAAACTTTACCTGGAGCTCAGCCTCACTACTTACCCACGGACTGACTCTGCTTATCTTCCCGATGACGCAATCAACGACACGAAGAAGGTCATGGGAATGTTTGGTGGAACCCCCTATGCAGATCACGCGCAGCGCGTGCTCGAAGAAGGCTGGGTACGACCCAACAAGAAGATTTTCGACTCGACGAAGGTGTCGGACCACTTCGCTATCATCCCAACCGGAAAGCGAGCTGGGGACTTGGAGCCGGACGTTCAAAAAATCTATGACATGATCGTCAAGCGCTTCATTGCCGTGTTCCATCCAGCAGCTGAGTATTCGGTAACCGTCCGGCTTACGACGGTGGCTGACGAGCTCTTCAGGTCGACAGGTCGTGTGCTTGTGTCCCCAGGCTGGATGGTGGTTTATGGAGCCGGGATCGTGGAGGACGCAACCGATCGAGATGGTGACTCCGACGACAAGAAGGAGCTCGCACGGTACGTCAAAGGAGAGTCAGTCACTGCGCAGGGCATCGAGCTGAAGATGCTCAAAACCAAGCCTCCAGAACGGTACACCGAGGACACATTGCTGGGCGCTATGGAGACAGCAGGGCGCCTGGTAGAGGATGAGGACCTTCGTGAGGCGATGAAAGAGCGGGGGCTAGGTACACCGGTCACGCGCTCTGCAATGATCGAATCGCTCCAATCCACCAAGGACGGCGCCGGCCGAAAGAAAGAGCCCTATCTCATCCAACAGAAGAAGTACTTTGCTCCCAGCGCAAAGGGGATGACTGTCTACCGCTTCCTGGTCGACAACGGTATCGATGCCCTCACATCGCCAGTCCTCACCGGGGAATGGGAGCACAAACTCCGTCAAATGGAAAAGGGCGCGTACAAGCGGGATGAATTCAAGGCCGAGCTTGCAGAGCTGACGACGGAAATCCTCGACACCATCAAGAACAAGTACGCAGGTGTCCAGGTCAAGAAGCTGAACGCCCCTTGCCCAACCTGTGGCGGTGCAGTTGAGATCCAGGCCCGTACCTTCGCTTGCGAGCGCCAGTGCGGCTTTTCTATATGGCGAGAAATCGCCAGTCGCATGTTGAAGGTATCTGAAGCCGAAACCTTGCTCAGGGACACGGTGGTGCTAGGGCTAAAGGGCTTTGTCAATCCGAAAAAATCCACCAAGTTCGAGGCTGGGCTGAAGCTGCTCGACACCGGCAAAGTCGAGTTTTACTTCGACCCGACGGCGAACACCCGGGACTCCAAAGGTAATGTCGTTTCCTGCCCGAAATGCCAAGGCGGCATGCGTAAAATCAAAGTCCCAAAAGGGCACTTCTGGGCCTGCGTCGATCGAGAGCAGTGCAATCACACCATGAACGATCGCGACGGCGATCCAGTGGAGCGGCCGAAGTCATTTCCATGTGACCTGTGCGGCAAACCCATGTACCTGCGGAACGCTGAAAAGTCACCCTTCTGGGGTTGCAGTGGCTTTGTGAAAGGGGGCGGTGGGTGCTCTAACACCTTGAAAGACAGTAACGGGACCCCGGTACCGAAGGAACAACCAGCCAGTTCTGACGGTGCGCCTTCACCCACGATCCAGACTGACAGCGGAGCTTTCCTGTGAACGCCAACAATAAGGTCATTCGCGCAACGGCCATCGTGTTCGGCTTCTGGTGGCTTCTGCTCACTGTCCGGGCCTTTGGCGGTTCTCCGATGGAGTTTTTAGAGAACTGGCCTCTGGTGGGCTACAACGTCTCACACTGGATCCTGGGCGTTGTTTCTGGTCTGTTCATCGGTGTCTGGTTCATCTGGTTCACCAGGTTGTCGGCACTGAACAAACTATACGCCGGCAAGAAAGGAAACATCCTCAACGGCGCACGATCGACCCTTGGCAAGGTTCCCATGCCCACCTCGCCACTACCTCGCATCGAGGTGCCGTCGAAGCGTCTGCCCATCGACAGTAAGAAGGTGCTGGCTTGGGTTGAGGCTAATGAGAAGAAGTGGCCGGCACATGTAGCGTTCTTTTGGGCCATTTGGGATACCTATTCCGCACATGCACACTTCCCCGCATCGCATCGCAAGGGAGGACACGGAAATCGCCGGCTTTGGGAACATTGCCTGGCAGTGGCGGACACCGCACTGGAGGATGCTGGCGCTTATGTATTCGATGGGGTTTATGTAAAGGCCCGGGGCAAGCCCAAATTCAAAATCATCGACCTGAAAAACAAAGAATACCGGTTTGACGCCACTGATCCGCTGATCCCCATTCTGGGCCTGGCGCACGACATCGGTAAACTTGAGGCCTATGAGCTACTACCAGACGGCAGCGTAAAGACTCAGGAGGAGGGTGGAGCGCTCACACCGCAGGATGACAACCGCATCTCGCACGATGCCCTGGGTGCAAGAATTCTTGCACGCTTCCCTGAGTTCTGGGCCCTGCCAGTACGTGATCGCCAAGCCGTGAATCTGGTCATCGCCCACTACCACCACCCAAGCGATTTCCCGGTTGACCGCAATGGCCTCAGCCTGGACGACCGCATGACGGCGCTCATGGAGTTCCTGATCCTCGTTGACAAAAAGACCGGCATGGCCGAGTCGAGCATCACCGAGACGCTTAGTGATCACGAGATCTCAGAAGACGAGTCCAATGCTATTTATCACAGCTTCGTTGAGATCATGACGGAGTACGGCAGAGTTAACGGCACCGGTGACCAGGCCAAAGATTCCACGCTGAAGATTGCTCAGAAACACGATGGACTGATCGTCATCCGGGAAAAGGACCTTCGATCTCTCATCTTGGCCAAAATGGGCTGGTCGTTGGAGGAGGGTGATGGTCGGTACCGAATGACCCTCAACCTGATGACGACGCTCCAAGAGAAGGGGCTGCTGTACTCGCGGCATAATCACGCCGACATGAGCCGGTTTCTGCCGATGTACTCGGTATCGTTGCGCAACGCACAAACGGGTGCTCACCTGACCACGTGGGAACCTTGCATCATTGTCGTGCCAGTTGCCACAACCCCAGAGCTTGCGGGCCTCAGTGGATTACCCAACATGGGTACCAAGCTGGACATCGAGCGCCCATTGTTCACACACAATCTGGGAATCACCGAAGCAGATGCGCTTCGGGAGATCGTTGCCCGTGGATTCAGCGCTGAGATCGCCGCGAAGATGAACATCGCCGGCAAACAAGAAGAGAAGGCGAAGCCGCAGCAAGCACCAGCACCAGCACCAGCACCAGCACCAGCACCAGCACCAGCACCAGCACCAGCACCAGCACCAGCACCAGCACCAGCACCACAAGTTCGGGCTAATGAAGGGTTTAGTCAACCCATAGCTGATACCGCGAGTGTTCCTCAACCTAATGCTCCAACAGTCGACTCAACCGAGCACGCAACATCTGCGCTCGCTGGCGCTGCAAGCGGTGATTCCGAGCACAGTGTCGTTCCAGGAACGCAACCCGGTATCTCCGCTGAAGCGCTAGCGCCGCAGGATGATGATGACCCGCTCATGAGTGGTGGTGCAGATGACGACTTGCTAGATGAGGACCTGCAGAGCTTGTCGCTCAGCTCGTTCGGTCCCGGGCAGGAGGTGGAACTGGAGGAAGATTTTCTCGCCATAGAACCTGGGCACTCAGGGAGCGATGACGTCGATGATGTGGATGATGTGTTCGGCGCATTCGCGCTCAGTGAATCCTCGATCGTGGACACAGCCGAGCAAAGCGTGAATTCAACTGCAGGAGAAGAAGGGCCGGGTGCTTCGCTCATACACAATGGTGGTGATCTAGGCGTATCGGCGCCGGCACCTGTGGCGGTAGCCATACCTGATCCTGATGCAACCCCAACGAAAAGGATAAGCCCTGCTGCCGAATCCGCAGCGCTCAGGGCTCTTGAAGAGGCGGGCGCCAACTTCACCGCATTCGTTGCACCCAGGAAGAAAAAGCCAGGCCCTGCTGAGCAGCTAGAGGGTATCCGCGCAGCAGTAAAAGCGGCAGAAATACCGATTTGTGGGACAAGGGATGGGTTTGATTACGTGTTGGAGTCAGACCTGATGGTTCACGACCCAAAACTGAAATTGAGCACGCTGATTCGGGCGGAGAAGTTGCCTACAGTCGAGGCTAAGCCAGGCGTGGTTATGGTGGGCATTCCGGTGGCGCCGTTGCAGCTGGACCTTTGATGAGCTGCCGGCTCTGATCATGACTCCCTGGCTGACATCAAGAAAGCCAGGGAGCCATGATCATTCGTAGGTCTGAGCGTACTGCTTTTCGCTCAAACGGCTCAGCAGTTTGAAATAATTTGCTCGCGTCGACCGATCAAATACGTCGGTTTGAACTGAGAGCATGTCCAACGCAGCTGCATCCTCTCCTTTGCCCGAAGTGAAAGGAAGTGGAGCTGTGGCATAAAACACATTCCCGTTGCTAGCCTGGGCCGCATCCAAGACGGCTTTAACTTCCAGATAGCGCGGGTAACGAGTAGCAGTAAGGAAATCCCCATCATAAACGTCGAGCTCGCCTGATTGGTCCTCGACCAACACAGCCATCAATGGCCAGTTATTTTCGGAGCCATCCTTGCGCGACCCGCCCGTATCTGGGCTAGCAAAAAAGATGACTTTACGAAAGGTGTTGGTGGCAAACACCTGCAGAAGCGCTGCCTCGTTAGATGCACTGTCCGTGCATGTCTTGCGGTTAGCCATAAAAAGTCCTCATTTAAAAGTCGCACCACGCGGTGCGTTATTAAACTACCACCCTTCATCCGAAAACCTCAAGAAATACTTGACAAATTGACAAAATGTCAATTAAGAAAACTATTCGTCCGTGCCAGATGCTGCTTTACCACCTCTAAAGCCTTCTAACAGAGCGGCCTGTAGGGTTCTGTTCAGTTCACGCAGCTCCTTGTTCTGTGCTTCTAGAGCGCTCAGGTTCTGCTGGGTAACCTCCAGCCGACCGCGGGTTTCAGCGGCATCGTCAGTGGCCTTCGAGCGCTGGATCCGCAGCTGATCGATGAGCGTCAAAGCTTGCTGCAGCTCCTTGGCGACCTTCTCTGTTTTGCCTCTCTCTTCATCCCGAACCCTGGCGGTCTCCATCATCAGGTGGTTTTCGGTTCTCTCAAGGTGCTCCTCCGCGGCAATCCGCGCAGTCTCGGCCTTCGCACGCGCAGACTCAGTCGCATCGTTTGCTAATTGGAGCTGCTGCTGAAGGCGCTCAAGCTCTCCGCGATGCATGTCCTGGGCACGCTCAACTACGCCACTGTGCACATCCTGCAGGCGCTTGATTTCCTCACCATGAGCCTGACTTGCGGCAGTGAGTCTCTTGTTGAGATCTGCGACCTCAGCTTGAAGTTGCCGAATATCAGCACTCGACTGATCCAGCTGATCGGTCAACCGCTCCTTGTCCGCGATGAGGCCAGCGAGCTCTCTGCTCTGGGATTCAAGGCTAGCAGTAGCTGCCCGCTCATTGTCCTGCGCCGCCTTGGCGGCATCAACGGCAGCCGCTGTCGCCGTCTCAAGCGCTTTGCGCTCAACCGCATGAGTCTCATCGGCCGCCTTTAGAGCGACATCCCAGATCTCATCAAGCTTTTCGCACACTGCGTTTGGAACACCAGGTCTTCGCAGCCTGGCGCTCAGAATAGGGCCGGTCTCACTCCAGAACCTTTTGATTTCCTCGTTCACCAGATTGGGCGAGGCTTTGAGGTCATGGTGAATGTATATGCACTCGCGAATTTCCGCCTGGCGAACCTCGCGACCCGCATCAAGCAGCTCTCTCGCGTAAAGGTGGACAAGATCTCTGGTGCTCAGCCTTTTGTCAGATGAGAGTCCGGTGTTGGCCATGAGGCGTATCCTTGGAGATAAGGTCGGGAGACTGGGAGCCGGCGACCTCGGCGAGGGGCCAGTACGTGCCTTGGCCGCTCCTCACAGGGAGGGGGCTGGTCTTAGAGTGGAGCATACACTTACGCATCTAAAACAACAAATTCGTATTGGATATCATACGGAACGTATCCAGATAATGAAAAACTCGTGAATATCTCCGATTATCACGAGTTTTTCAGATCAAAAAAAAACACCTCTCCAAAAGCCCATCGCTATCAGTAGCTGGCTTTTCAGAGAGGCGTTTGGGATTTTTCGTTAACCCCTTAAGAGCAAGGGGTTCGGCCGAATTTGCTTGCGCTGGAGATCAAGTCTGCGTCAGCTAAAAATGCGAACCACAGTCAAATATGCGAGACCAATGCGGAAGCTCGGTACTCAACGCTAGCCATGGTCATGCTGCAAAGCCTAGCACAATGCGGCCGTTGCCCAGTCAATGCCCGACCAGCAGCATTGAAGCTGCCGGCGTGGCCAAACTCCCTGGCCTGGATCACACGCCCTGAAGAACCTCGTTGGGTCTGGATCGCCTAAGTGCGCCTGATTGGCGCCGGCAGTGATCCACACGGCCGAGGCCCAGGCGCAGCCGGAAGTAATTCGTGGACTAGGATGCACAACGCTGCGTTCCAGAAATTTGTTCCGAGCACCTAGCAAGAGCACGCCTTCACCTTGTTCATGAAATGCGGCTCGATCCAAGGCCCTTTTCAACGCCTCGGATTCCGCTCCTGCGTCGATTCTGATGAGCTCGCAGGGGCTAAGGCCTCCAGATTTCACGCAGGAGCGCGTAAATAGCCGGCTCTTTGGCTCATTTCAGAGCGGAAAACCGGGTGCATCCTTCCACTTGATTTCAACGTGAAAGCCCCTAAAATCAAGGCTTTCAACATAAAAGACTTGCGCTGTGGATCAAGCCAAAAATGCAAAGATTTCTCGCGGATTGCTGCTCTTGCGCCCAGGGAAACTGCCCCGGGATGACTTCAAGCAACTGATCGCACAGAAGGGATGGCGCATGGCAGATGTGGCTTGCCGTTGGTCAATTCGCCCAGAGCACATGAGCCGCATTGCTGCAGACGAGAATCGAGACTTCAAATGGGATGACCTCGCCCGGGCGCTACCGACATTGAGCCCTAACGAACAGGCCGCTGTGAAAGCAGCTCGCTTGGTGCTGGCGCCACCAGCGAAACGACAGCGCAAGACATCTCATGCGCAGGAGACGTCGACCGAGACGCCACAAGCGGTCGCGAGTTCAGCCGCCGCTACTAAACCCTTCAGTTGGGATCATGACGACGACGATGATGACGATGATTTCTCTGGGGTCGGCATAGATGGCTATCGGTGGAAACGGTACCTTACCCGCGGTGCCGAGCTAGTCGTCGACAGAGAGATCGATAACTTTGCGGCGTACGGGGCCATCCTGGTGGTGATCGCAGTACGGGAAGGTGTCGATACGGCTGGAGGTGCGCAGGAAGAGTACCAGTGCGAAGCACCGTCAGGTGCGCAGCGTTGGTTTGAGCCCGATGAGATTGATGACTGCCTTGTCTACAACGGCAAAACGCGAGACATACGATGAGCACGATCACTCCAGCCCCACACGGAATTCCTTACCTCCAGGCCAAGTCGGAGATTGCGCTGCTCGATCGCGAGCCTGTCGACGCCCTTGACCAGGTCGATGTGATCCAAGCGGATAACGACATAGAGGCCGCCTGGATGTGGCTCCATGCCAAAGGAAAGAACCCGAAGACTAAACGCGTGATGCGGAAGGAGGTAGAACGGTTCATTCTCTGGGCAATGCACACCCTGGGTAAACAGCTCTCTCAAATAACGGTGATGGATATCACCCAGTACATCGACTTTATGGCTGATCCACAGCCGACTGAGGTTTGGGTATCGCATACAAAACACAAGCGCTCGCACCCAGACTGGAGGCCGTTCGCTGGACCACTTAGCAAAGCGTCCCAGCAGTACGCTCTGATCCAGATCGGCAGCATGTACAAGTGGATGATTAAGGGTGGACGCCTTAAAGCGAACCCAGTGTCGCTCGTGGCCAAGCCCCAGGTCGACGTCGACTTAACGATCAAACGGCTGCTTCCCGAGGCAGCCATTGCCCTGGCATTTGAGGCTATCGCAGCTACTAAAAGCCCACGGAAACGGGCCCGCGACCATTTCATGCTGAGCTTGTTTTACATGACCGGGGTGCGAACGTTCGAAGCGACCGGCGCGACCATGGGCAAAATCCGGCGCTCAGCTAGCGGTGCTCTGTGGCTGGAGGTCCTGGGCAAGCGAAACAAGATCAGAGATGTGCCGATATCCGATGATCTCTATGAGGACCTACTGCAGTATCGTCAGGCGTTCGGCCTATCACGTGAGGTACCAGTAAAGGACACAACCCCCCTCCTCCTGGCCTCGAATTCAAAGCTCAAGCGCGCCCATAACGACACCATTTTGAAAGCGGTCAAAGAGATCATGCATCGAGCAGCTGCCCTCGCGGTACAGCGCAGCCAGTTCGATTTAGCCGATCGACTTGAGGAGGCCTCAACGCACTGGCTCCGTCACTCTTGCTTCAGCCACCTTGCCAAAGCAACTGGTGACCTGGTGATGATCAAGGCGCTTGCTGGCCACAGCAAAATCGAAACCACCAGTCGATACCTGCACACGGAGGACGACGCCTTGCATGCGGGTGTCGTCCAAACACTAAGCACACCGCGGCTGCAGCGGTAGGCCCTCCCTGGCCAAGTCCGCCGGCATTGAGTTAAAGAGTCTTGGCTATGCCCAAGGTCACTACTACAGACCTTCTTGTTGAGTCATCGGCGCCGGCGGCCCACGCTATCAAATAGCAGAGAACCTAGTTGTACGAGAGGCCATTTGTGCAACCCATAGCACTCATCAAAATGAGCAGGCCGTGATTCCGCTGCGGAGCCTCGCTCAAACACCTGCTACAGACACGTCTTTTGTTCTGTGCTCTACCGTAATCGATACTTGAGCACCCTCCCCTCATCATTTTTCCCCACTAAATCAGCAAATTACCCCCTCATTCATCTGGTTGACATCGCTTATTTCGCGCTCGCACCCGATGACAGACAACATGTCTCGGTCTATCTTCATCTGGTAGAAACGTATTTCTGCTTGTCTGACCGTATTGATTCGTATCAGAATGCGGTCATCCTACTTACCTGGCATTGGTAAACCTCATGACTGCAGCTACTGCGCCACTCGATCAGTACACCTTCACTGATTTCACTCAGCTAACTTTTACCCCTCAATTCGTGGCTGAACGCTTGATGATAAGCACTCAGACCCTGAAAGCTATTGAGAAGGAACACGATCTCAACATCGCACGTGTGGCCCGTGGATCCGTAGAGGTCCGCAGCTACACGCTCGCTGACATGTTTCTGATTGCATCGATTCGCCGTGCGAATGGGAACACCAGAGGATTTTCGAGTCCTATCACCTGCTCGACCTACGTTCAGAAAGGCGGGACAGCGAAAACCACCACTACCTGCAATATCGGTATCGAGTTCGCTTTGGCGGGTTTCAAGACCCTTATCATTGACAACGACCCTCAAGCCGACGTGTCGAGCATGCTGGGCTATGATCCTGACCAAACGACCGAAGAGCTTGTAGAGCTTGGCCTTCCTGCTGACAGGGCTGTTGAAGGGCATCTTGGGAATCTGATCCGGCTCGGCAACTTCCCAGAAATGACGCTTGACCAGGTGATCAAAAAGCCTTTCGGCGAGCACGGCCCTCACCTCATCCCAGCTTACGATTCCTTGGACGATATGGACGTAGTGCTTCGGAACGCACAAGGCGCCGACTTCCGGTATTCGCTCTTCATCGAACGTGCTCGCAAAGGACTGCTCCCGCACTGCGACTTGTCGAGCTATGATGTGATCATCATGGATAACGCACCTTCTGGGACAATGCTTTCTCGAAACAGTCTTGCCGCTGCAGATTTCCTGCTGTGCCCAATCCGTATGGACAAGTTCTCCTTCCGTGCGCTATCCCGCCTTGCGCACAAGATCAATGAGATGAGCTCCGATTTCGGTCGTGCACCTGAGATCGTCGCCATTCCCACCATGTACATGCGCAACCGCCCACGCCTGCAAGCTAACCTCGCTCGCTTGTCCAGCTTGTTCCCAGGGAAAGTGACGGAACAGCCGCTGTTCCACTCCGAGGACTACTCGAAGAGCCTGGAAGACGGGGTACCCCTTGCCCTCTGGAAACAAGGAAATGAGAACTCTCTGGGCGCGTTCCGCCATGTGTTCGAAGAAATGGTCGGCCGTATCAAAACGGTCCTGGAGAAGGGTAAATGAGGAGTTCTAGCCCGATTGGAAAGCCCACTGTAATAGCGCCGGCTGAGAGTCCGACTAGCATCCAGGGTGTACATGTTCCGAAGGTGATTCCGGAGGCCAATCTCCGGCCAATGAGCGAGGTGCTCAGCTCTCTGCACCTTGATGACGATGGGGTCAGCTCGGCGCAGCCGCTGGAACGAGCGCCAGTTTCTGACGCCGATCACGTACACCAACCGGGCCTAGATGACATTTTCCTGAGCGGTGAGAGATTGCCAGGCGAGGCGAAGTTCCTGCCTTTGACGCTCATACGCCGCGGGAAGTATCAGCCACGCCGCAAATTTGACCCCGAGAAGCTTGGCCTTCTCGCGAACACGATTGAGGATAAAGGCCTCAACAACGCGATTATCGTTCGCCCTCTTGAGGACGGTACTTACGAGCTTATTGCCGGCGAGCGCCGTTTCCTAGCTCATGAGCTGCTCCGCAAAGACCACATCTACGCCCTCATCCGGAATTTGTCGGATGCTGAAGCGGCTATCTTGTCGGTCACGGACAACGACGCCCGGGAAGACCTTACTGAATTTGAGCGTGGCGCGAGTTACAAGAAGCTACTCGATGACAATGTAGTACATTCCCAGGCGGAGTTGTCCCGCCGTGTCGGTCGAAGCATGGCCACGATCAGCCGCTGCCTTGCTTATTTCAAGCTGCCTGAGGGTGTCATTTCACTGCTGGAAGAAGATCCTGACCTGATTGGTAACAGGGTTGTCTCCGATATGGTTGCTTTGGCTGACAAGGGACATATTGAAACCGTTCTGGCCGCCGCAAACCGTATTAAAGAAGGTGCATCCCAGGACAGCGCAATCAACTGGGCCAAAGGTGAGATTCGGCGCAAGACATCACCTCAGGCCCCTGTTCCTCCGCGGCAAATCGATTACAAGGAACGCACCCAGCTGGATGCCCGTATCGATGGGCGCAAGTTGATTCTCACCCCTCCCAAAGGCATTGATCCCGCAGAGGTCCTCGCATACATCGAGGAGATGCTCAAAACGCGTAGTTAATATCCCTTCCGCCGCCGGTCCCTCCGGCGGCAAGGCGCCCTCGCCTTTCCCTTCATAATCCACTGATATTGTTGAGTTTTTCGTAGTTTCACTGTGAAAAGCTCGGTCTTGGTTCACATCACTTCTTGTCCTCCTGGCTATTTTTCACAGTGAAAAATAACACCCCCCTCCTTGGCGTTTCACTGTGAAAAACTAGCCTCTTTCCCATGGCAACTATGTAGCAGGCTCCCTCTATCCGCGCTCACTACCAACTGCACACTGTGCAGTGTTTACTATGCAGTGCACACCTCACACTGCTCACTGCGCACCGCATAGCCCATTTGATGCATGAGTGAAGTCACGCCGTCATGCTTTTCACTGTGAAACGCTCTAGCAGCTCTTCTCCTAGCCAAACCATTTCACAGTTCGACGCGCTTCCGCCGACTGCTGTAATGCGGGTCGTTTCACAGTGAAAAGGTAATCGGCTTCCACCTGCTCTCTTCCTTCTCCGAGTCGTGCCCAGAAGTCTCGTTCTGCTCATGGATCCAGACATCACCGGCGCAACTGGTTTGTTACCGAGCACCGACTCATCCCCACATTTCACGGTGAAAAGTGCCGCTCGGGCACTGGACGGGACTCTTTACAAAGACGGGTGCTACCGGACCGTCTAGGAGACCCAGGTTATGCGGAGCAGTCGACTGCCGATCTGAATAGCCAGCGTCCAGGAATGTGCATGTTGTGAATGCCCATCGATTTCCGCCTCCCTTTTCACGGTGAAAAGACTACGGGTTGCAGGTCTGGGGTTGTGCCTGCAGATCCGAAAGATGCGCGTTACAACTTCGATGACCACAAGATCCACTGCTACGCAGAACGGAGAGTCATCCGCTTTTCACAGTGAGGAGTCGCTCCCTGCTGATACGGGCAGAAGGCAACAGGTCCCACTAAGAACCGACCAGGATCTCCGTCCACAAATGGACATGAGTGATCCGACTCAGCTCGCCTGGCTTTTAATCTGGCATCGAGCTTTTCACGGTGAAAAGCCGCGGCCCCCTTCATAAATGGACAGGTTCCGGGTCTCTATTTCACTGTGAAAAGCTTCACCGCGATGAGGGAACTCATGGGTTCAAAGCGCAGCTCAGTACGTAAACAGGAATCGAACTGTCCTGGCTTAATCAGCTGCGTGGTGCAATTGGCGCCACTGGCAGCATTCCGACGTTTTCACAGTGAAAACCACGGGGTAGCACACCATTTCGAGCGGTTACCGCGAATTGCTCTCCAACACGCCCAGCGGCCATAGGGGATGCGAGGACCAACAGGGTTAACGGCACTGCATTAACTCCGTGCCGGCTGTTGGATCAGACTCTACAAATCCAAGGAAGACCCCATGCCAGGCCAAGCATACGCACCGTCTATGTACTGATTACGTTGGGGGCTAAGGCGAGAGCGATTGGGCGGTTCATATATGCACTTCACCTAAAGTCCTCGATGACCGAGGCCTAATTTTTCACTGTGAAATGGCTAAATTATGAGCTCGTTTCATCCCTACGTTTCACAGTGAAATGACCAGGTGAGTTGATGTACGGCCCGGTGCTGGAACCGAACCTAGAGATCGTCTGGCTGCGCAGCGCCGCGCAGATGTACTACGAGACCGCCCAACGAAAAGGCCTGAGCATTCTTCAGCTGTGCAAGCGCATCGCTTGGATGGCCCACTAGCACCTGGCCATCCTCGGCACCGGCCAGGACGTGGGCGACAAGATGGGGGCCTGGGTCGATGAGGAACCCGCCGATAGCGTCAACACCGCGCCCACTCTCTTACCCATGGCATCGATGATTTCGTCGAGTACGTGCTGCCCCGAATTGCGACGCCGGCCGGATCCGCTTCCGCGGGGAATACGAAGGCAGAACGCTGCGCGAGAACACTGCCCTGACCGAGCCGAACAGCCGCTTCGCCTGATGCTGCCCGGAGAGTCGTCATCATGTCGCAGGTCTTGATTCAAACCGAACCCGCCCCGGTATCGGAGGTAGCCGGTGATCCGCCTCTTTCCGCCGTTGCCTGGGGCAGTACGCTACGGGCGTGGTGGTGGTCACACCGCGAGCAGCGGGGCACAGCTCAATGGCATGACCATCGACTCGTGGGCCTTCTGGATCTAAAGCAGCAGGTTCTTAACAAGCTGGCCCGTTAACTGGGCTCTTGTCTTTTCACAGTGAAACGCACAGCTTTGCGGGCGTGGGGCAAGCAGATCAATCTGTTATCATTTGATTCAATCAAAGTACGTTTACGTGTTATGCAACGAATACAAAACCATGTGCTGCATAACAGAGTGCAAGCTATGGCGCATACGCCGCCCCAACAGATCAGGAGAAACGCATGTCTATTGCACTGGTATTGAGCGAAGGCTCCGGAACCATCTTCGAGAACAAGAACCGCACATCTGATGCAGCACCCGTGATGATCGGCTATGTAGAGTTCACGCTGAACAAGGAGCGTAACCAGAAGCTGAAGCTTGAGGTAGCGGTCTGGCTCAAGCAGAAGCAAGGCTCAAACGAAAAGTTCTACTCACTGTCAGTAGGCGGGATCAATGCCAGCCTGTTCAAGGAAGCTGACAAGAAGGAAAAAGGTCCCGACTACGCGGGTAGCTTCGGCTTCAACCACGAAATGCGCATTGCAGGCTGGCGCAAAGACGGCGTGGATGGTGGTGCACCATTCATCAGCCTTTCGGTTACTCCAAAGGTAAGACCGGTGAGCCAGCCGTCGCCAGCAGCTGACGCTGCTGCGCATGCAAACCCAGCTCAGGATGGCCTAGTGGATACAGGTGATCCTCGGTTCCAATTCTGATAACCCCAGACCCCGCTTAGCGGGGTTTTTTTTTGCCTCATTGCCGCAGGCAGCTTCGAAGTCGAATCACGAGGTACTGGCCCTTCATCTCAACGGCACTGGACCTCAGCTTACTACCCAGGCTTAACCGCTGTAGGAGGGTGACTTCCGCGAAGCGGTCGAAAGCTCAAACTCTGACTGCAATTGGGCCTTCACAGGGTCATTCGCGCTCACTGCCATATGTGACCAGGCCGAGCACTGCCGGCGCGAGGCCAGCCAAGACTGCAACCGATCAAGACCAGGGCCATGCTGCCCATACCCATAGAGAGAGCGTGTTCTGCGCACCGGTTACCGCCCGGGTTATAGCTGCGTGCGGGCTCGCTCGGTCCGGCTGCCATTTAGGAGGCCTTGCCAGGCCGAGCAGCTACATTACTCCCGCCAATTAGGCCGGCAACACGGCTGTTCCCGATAAGGTCACGGGCACTCTGGCAACGGTTTCATATTCCGCCGTTATCGCCCATGCTCGTTCCATCAAACGCAACCGGCTCGCCGGCAGGGATCGATGATGACTGCGACGTTTCGAAGATGGATAGGTACGGCCAAGCACGCGTAACAGCCTGGCATCTTGTTTCGTGGCCTGGTCGACTCGATCGCCCCCCCTTTTTCTCTCTGTCATGGCTCAAGCGACCCAGAGCTCTTGATCGAGTTGACCTGCTGGGACCGCCTGCAGTGTTTTCACGTGAAAACCTCATGAAGCCAATTGTGCCATGGCTAGAGGTAGCGCCCTTCGTAGGCGTGGACCTCCCTGGACCTGGCTGGCGGATCACAGGGCGAAACAGCGAAATGTGCCATCTCTAGAGGCGCGACAGCTCGAAATTGCCAAAATGTGCCATGGTTAGTGGGCGAAATACGGAAGCCGACCGAAATGTGCCATCTCTAGATGAGGTAGGGGCAGTGGACACCCAGCCAAATGTGCCACGCTTCGAGTACCTCCCCATCAGTCTTATGCCACTTTTCACAGTGAAAACTATATCAACGATGCCGATCGCGGGCTCCGTTCAACTAGTTCAAAGCGGTTGAGTCATTATGCGTCGTGGCAAGCCAGTACTAGGGGGGGTGTAGGGGGATCTCCCCCCCTTGAATCATCAATTGTGCCATCGTCAGGGCCATGGGGGGGGGGGCTGTAGGTGTCTGATAAGCTTAAAGAAACGAAATGTGCCATTGTTAGAGCACTGCTAAAGCAATTTCGGCAGATCGCTGGGATTCGCGTGCCACGAATCGTGATGAAGAGTGCCATCGTTAGGGAGGGTGCTGATGCGAAATCGATCATCAGTAATGGCTGGAGGGCCCGTATTTACTAGGCTCGATCCAATTGTGCCATCGCTAGAAAGCCACATGCCTAACAGTGGCACAATTCACAAGATCGGCTAGCGATGGCACAGTAAGGGTCTAAAGGTGGCACATGTTTCTAAGGATGGCACCGGAGCCATCTACCGCCGGCACATTAGTCTCGGAGGATGGCACTGTTCCCCCTGGAGATGGCACACAAAAATGGCTAGAGCCCTTGTGTATCAAGGGGTCGAGGGATTCACTAACAAAGCTTTAAAAAAGCAGTGAAAACAGAAACAAGCTGTTGTAGGTTTTTTGCTATCGCTTTTTTGAGTCAAAAGCGAAGGTCAAAAGCGGTCCCTAGGGATGGCACAATTGGGCACTGACGTTGGAACCGTATTTTCGTTGACCAGAACTCATACGTTCGAGTAATGTGCCACCACAGTCACCGATGGCACAATTCACATGGACTCAGAAACCCCCACACCGCGAGCTCGGAGAGCAAAGCGTACAGCCGGAGCGACAACGGATACCAGTCCAGCGAAACGCAAGAGAGCACCCAAGCTCCAGGTCGTTCGTGATGTAGAACCCTCCAAAGCCGTCGAGCTGAGAAAGGCAACCGAAGCCCTTTCGATGCGAAACGTCTCTGCCGCCAGTGACTTCACATTCCTTCAGCGAAAGCTCTATAACACCCTCCTGCAATTCGCCCAGCAGCGGCCGAGAGATGAGATGGTTCATGAGATCCCGATCAAGCAGGTCGAGGACAACATTGGACACACCACCTCGAACAGCCGTGATTACCTCAAGAAGGTACTCGTGAGTATGTCTCAGACACAGGTGGAGTTTGACTACAAGGGTGAAAGCCCTGGCCGCAAGAGCGAGTGGGGCATCGCAAACCTGATCGCTGAAGCCTACATCTTGGAAGATGGCCAGACACTTCGCTTCTCGTTCCCGCCTGATCTGAAACGCCGGCTACTCGACCCTGCGATCTTCAACTTGATCGACTTGCGTATGCAGTACCACTTCTCCAGCTTTTCTGCTCTCACGCTCCACGAAATCACGTCGCGCTACCTCGGCTCACCCATGGGGGAGACGTACCGTGCACATTGGTCTGAATGGAGCGTTGTGCTGTCAGGATCTGCTACGCCACATGCCGAATTTCGCGACTTCAACAAAATGCTGGGTCGCGCAATCGACCAGGTCAACAGCATTGAACGCAGATTCCGCATCACGCCGCACGTGACAAAGCTAAACCGGAAGATGGACAAGCTTTGGTTCAAGCTGGAGACACTGATTCAGCCTGGCCTAGACCTTGGACCATCACCAGAGCTGGTTAGCCAGGACGTGTCAAAGCGCCTCAAAGCACTGTCCTTGAGTCAAAAGGATATCGATGAGCTTGGCATGACTCACGACGAAGAGTACCTGCTTGCGCAAGCTGACTACACCGAGGCACAGATGCGCAAGGAAGGGGCTAACGTTGCAAGTCCTGCGGCATATTTCAAGGCTGCAGTAGCCAACAACTACGCCAAGGCTCCAACTCAACAGAAGGCCGCGGAACCAGGCAAAGGCAAAAAGCCAGCCGCCTCTAAAACCGGTGAGAAGTCAAAGCCGGCACCATCGCAAGCGCCGAAAGCAGCACCATCGAACCAAATGGCAGACCTGTTGGAGCAGTGGGGAGCAGCTCAGCGTGAAGCTATCAGGGCCCAGTTCATGGAACTGTCGGACGAGCAGAAGAAAGAGCTTGCGGAGAAATATGAGACCGAGCTGCGCAAAGACGATCTGGCCTACTCGCAATACCGGTCGAAGGGTTTGAACACGATGGTGATCAATTGCTTGGTAGCGATCCAGTTCCAGGAGCGTTTCCCTGAGGCCCCAAGCTCGGAAACACTCCTGCAATTCTTGCTGGGTGGAGCGAAGATCTAAAGCTATCTGTGGCCGTTCGAGGACGGCTGCGGGGCTATCTGTGCGGTGCGCTGGACAATGTTCAACAGCGTATCAGCGGAGAGGAAAGGGGAGTTCTTCAGCATCTGCTCAATGAGCAGCGTCACCACGCCGAAGCAGTCCCCCGGGCCAATGGGCACCGATCGCGCTGTCCGGCCTTTCGTATTCACTGAGAGAAATACTTTCCCTGGCTGGTTCTCGATCGTGAACCACTTTTCGTTTTGCGCACCATGCCCTTTCCCATCGAACTTTGCCTGCATTTGCATGAAGGTCGCCAGCACGCCGGGCAGCTCGCGTCCAGATAGCTGAATGCTGATCTTGTCAGACCAGTTGAATCTCTTGGATGCGGTCGACTCTGCGGCTTCGATCCTAATAGTATGCTCACCACCCCTGGTCATATCGGACTGGAAGCAAACGGCGACCTTTCCGCCGTACACATGCCGAGTAACAAAGGTCTTGTCGCCAGCAGGCTCGCAGACATTGTCGGAGGTGACAGGCTCCTCGGCAGAGTCAATATCCGCAGCTTCGATCAGCACCTCTGGTTCCTGGGATGCACTGTGCTGCGAATGAGCGTTCCGGTAGATTTCGCACAGATGCTGACCAACATTTGAGTCTACGTAACCACCATTGGCCCATTGTTTGAGATCTTGAGAGAACTGCGGGCCCTGGGATTTGCCAATGCTGATCAGCACGGGGAGGGATGGCTGTGGGAGCTTGGCATGGAGGATTCGCTCGGCACACCCTGGTAGAATCGTAAAGAAAATTCCACGAAGATAGTGCAGGGCTGAGTTGTCGCCGGCTTTTGCCCGATCGATCGCGTCGGTGAGGTCATCACCCTCTGATTTGTAAACCTCATCGAGCACTTCGATGTCGGGTGCAGGAATTCGCAAACTAGAGAGCATGGCAGATGCAAACTGGGCATCGAAACGCATAAAGAAGAACCCTTGGCTCAGTAAAATACCGTTCGTAGCCTTACGGATACTAGCAATAGGGTACTTTCTTATCAATACGTGTTATATCCCTTTTGGGAATAACGCGGCAAAAGATACTACAGAATGTCTATATCGAGGGCTTTGTTCAGCTCGTCTTCAATGTCGACGGAGCATCCATCCAGCTGGAAATCAGATTTCGCCAGTACGCCCAACGCCATCATGATAAGTGGGGTTCCGAGATCAATACGCTTCGCTACGATCCTGATAGCAGCAAGATCGCGGAGGGAGGGCTTAGGGCGACCAGTGCGCCACGAATTGAGCGTCTCAAACGGAACATCTATTTTCTCGGCGGCCTCCTTGAGATCTTCTGACCAAGTGGCTGCGATCAGTTCATCCAGGATGAAAATCGGGGATGAGGCGACGTCTGCCTTCGTGACCTCCTCGAAATAGGCCGCGGTCTCATGGCTCTGGCTGACGGCTTTCGAATTGAAGACCGCTGACTGCTGGATCAGGCAGTAGTCCGACCAGCGAAAAACGTCCGCCATCTGCAGAACTCGGAAACCCGAGCAATGAAGAAAGGCTGCGATCAAGTCGATTCGTTTTCGATCCAGTACGTCATGGAGGGGGCGCGGTTTGGCTTTTGACTCATCCCCAAAACAACTGGCAAGCGTGTCTGCGGTGAAACCACAGGCCTTGCTAGCCTCTTGGAAAGGGAGCGATAGCAGTTCAGATCTATCGATTATGGCCTGATATAGGCGGAGCCCTGGGGTCACTACAAATCCTTCTCTCTTAACCGATCATCAGCACTGATTCAGACACACGTTGTCGGCAGATATCCAACAAATCATGAGAGAGGCCAAGAGATTTTGCTATCTCTGGGTCCACCCAGTCTGCGAGTGATGATCTATCCAACCCCATAACCACGCCATAAGCGTAGGTCGAGGATACTGATAGCAATTGGCCAAGGATATCGGGTAGGGGGGATCTATTGGAATACGTGAGCAACGCTTTTTGGATTGGGGACGGGAATTTCCAGCGCTTCAGCAGCTCTGCTCCAACCTCAGCATTGTCAAATCCAAGCTGCGCTTGCTCGACAGGACGCCGGCCGACAAGGTCGAATGCATCAACGGACTGAACTACTGTGCAGGCTTCATCGGGCATTACCAGATGAATGAGTAGAGCGCCTATGCCTTGCATCAACCCCGTAGTGAAAGCGATATCCCGCTCTGCACCTATGCTCTCAGCCAGGGCAGATGCCATGAACGCAGTATGCAAACCCATTTTCCAGTAGGTCGGCATATCAATGCCTGGTGCGTCCGGCAGCGCCTTCAGTAGGCCTGTCGTGATAATGGTGGTACGGAAGTTATGAATGCCAATTGTAGATATGGCATCTTCGAGGCGGGAAACAGTACCGCTGCGTCCGAAATAAGCAGAGTTGGCCGTGCGCAGTACTTTTGCGGCGAGAGCCTGGTCAAGGCTCACTGCTTTCACAATGCTGGACAACGGCACTGAAGGATCCCTAGACATCGCTAGTAGCTCCATAACCACCGATGAGATCGTGGGTAAGGCTGCGGGATTCTTGAAAATTTTTGCCAGGGCTTTCATAAAAAATCTCAGTGAAATTTTGAGCCATCTATCCGTAGGTAGAAAGTCAAATTGTAACGTCTTGCACACGCACGGTCATTAATGATTCAAGAATTGAAATTCTGCGCCGATAGCCTCAAATGGCCAAAGAAAAGTAATTTTAATTCTCTGTAACGCTGAGATATACGCCACCTGTATTATATTGATGGCTTTTGGTATTTTTCTTTATCGGTTCGTGATTTCATCTTACACACGCATGTGACACATCCCCTGAGGCAAGGCAGTTAGGCGAAAAGCCTCAACAGCACACTCTTTCAGGAGACCCACATGATTTCGTACCCACAACATAATCAAGCGCAAACTCGTTCCCTGCTGATTTCCGGACTGTTCCCCAATGGGGAGCCGTTCGCGGAAGAGGTCCAAGCTGATTCTTCCTACGTAGCCCAGATCAAGGTGCTCGCCCAGTGCCGCTATAGCGATCTGGGTGGTGACCTGGATGTTACCGGGCTGACAGATGCTGCCTCTGGGTCATCTGTACAGGACTCGCTACTGTCGGCCGGCCAGGACCTCCTCAGCGAAGTAGAGGCTGTCGAGTATGTGATTCACACCGTTCAAAATTCCCTCAATAATGGCCGCACGTTTTCAGCTGGATCCACCAGCGAGTTGCGCGCTTACGTTGAGTTCTTCGACCTCATCCTATCCGAGGCCCCTCATGCATTTGACGGGCTATGCTCCGGCGACCGGGTGGCAGATGATGAGGAAATCACCCTTGATTTCGAAGATTCCAGTTCCGCTGAGTTTACGCTCGTGCCGGCAGATGCTCTGCTGACGCTAGCCACAGTGGCGCTGGAGGAGGGGAGGGCTGTTGCCGCTTATCAGGTACTGACGATGGCGAGCATCACCCGCGTTGCATTGAGCAAGGCCTGCATTCGGGCCTTGGTGTAAAAAAGACCTTCTGGATACCCTCCAGAAGGTCTTTTTTTTACCACTGCATTTTCAGTTGGTGTAGCACGGTGATGCGCGCATGCAACTGGTCCTGGAATTGAACTACCTGGCCTTTCAGAAGCACCCGAATGCTCGTAAAGGAGTCACCCTCTACCCAGCCTGCCCTAGCGGGATCAACTATGCAGCAGATGCTGCCGGTGAGGTCGGACGCAATGAAGCTCAACCAAATCTCCCCCTCAACGCATGCTGTCTTGGGTGGTTCTGAAATCAAGTAGACACCTTCGAAGTTACGGCCGGCTAGCAGTGTTGCAATGTGGTGGTGGCGGCCGCTTTCTGCGTACTCATCAGCGTTGCAAATCATAGAATTTCCGTCGAGTCAGTAGAAAACGAACAGCACGTAGCGTATAGTAATTTTAACGCAAATTAGTTATAGATTCTTGTTTGCAGAATTGTACACCAATGAGGATTATGCATGAGCAAGTTGGCTGAATTTCGTGCTGCAGAAAAAGCACTGCAAGAGCAACTTTCTGCTTTGGAAGCGCTGAAAAATGATTCAGGGCTTCAACGTGAGATTGAGTTCGAAGAAAAGCTCAAAAGCCTGATGGCAGAGTACGGCGCGAATTTGGGCAAGGTCATCGCCATTCTCGACCCGGCTTCAAGTCTGCGCAAAACCAATGCACGTCCAGAAGGCGATCGTCAGCAGCGTAAGCCACGTGAGGTCAAGGTCTACAGAAATCCCCACACCGGTGAGACTATCGAGACCAAAGGCGGCAATCACCGCCAGCTGAAAGAGTGGAAAACTCAGTATGGTGGTGACGTCGTCGAATCCTGGAAAAGCTGAGTCCTATTAGCTCTTCACAAAACCGGCTTCTGCAGCCGGTTTTTTTCGCCCCAAAAAAACCCGCATAAATGCGGGTTCGTATTTAAGAGCGCTCTGCTTGAAGCCGCTGCTCTACAGCTTTTCTCATACGAATCTCGTAGTCGATCCGCTGTTCATAACGAGCCAGGGCCGTTGCATCGGGTTTGGTTTCGTTGTTACGCCACCGGTAGATCGTCATTTTGGTCACCCCAAGTATGGTGGCCATGTCTTCGTCCTTCTCGGCATCGATGGAGAGGCGAGTCATCCATTCAGCCAAGATGACGTTCATGTCTCGGTCGAAACGCAAAAGGCGTTCTCTCCGGTGCGGCTCCTCTGCCAGAAGACCCCGAGCTTTTTCCATTACCTCCGTGGGCACCGACGCAGTCCGGCCATAGATGTAGGAAGAGAGTCGAGGGAGACCAATGCCCAGGGCAAAGGCATAGTCTTGATTGCGTAGGCCCAGGTCAGAGCCGATCTTCACCAGTTCTTGCTGATCAACCGAAAGCTCGGCCCGGCTTCCGCCGCGGGGACGCTTCACACCAGCATCAGCTGGTTTGGTTCGCGATGAAGTGTCCGTATCGTTTTCTTGGTCGTCCGTTGGCTGAGGTTGTACAAGGCGCACCATTGGATCTTGATCCATGGCATAGATGCCGGAACTGGCCACTGTTTGTTCTCCGTTGATCACCCGTTTAAGTGCTGCGGCCATTTTAATGGTGGCAGCTTCTGTATCGATATCTCGATCGTGGTCTACTTCTACCTGGTCGGCTAGACCGACCTGCTCCAGTTCCTCACCCTTCTCTTGCATATCCTCGATGGAGCGATGATTGATCATCAGTTTCTGGCGATCTCTCAGGACTTCTCGGCTGACGTTGTGCGCCACAGCGTACACAACCGCATAGACGGCATCCTGATCTTCAATCTTAGCCAGCATAGAGCTAAAGAAGACTTCCAGAGTCCTTTGCAGGACCTCTTCAAAATCGCTGAGTTCGCACTTGTTTTGACGGAGCTTGACCCTGCAGATTTTGCGAACGCGTTCATCGCGATCCATCTCGAAGGCCAGACGGTTCACAAGCGAGCGTGAGCGATCCTTATTCGAGATGTAAGTCCAGCACAGCTTTTCAAAGGTCGAGGGGGGGCCGGAAGGCTTGGAGGAGGGGAGTAGCTCGATGTCGGTGTCTTGCACAAGCCCTGAAGCAGTCTCTTGCTCCAGGGCATCAATCTTTTCTACTGCCATAAAGGGCTCGTGATTTATCTAACCTACGCAGCCACGGTATCCACAGATCGGTCCAGTTGAGGGAGAGCGACACTCCTGAACTGCGCCAGCGAACTGGACACTCCGAGGAGGACTTTGATGCCGGCGGCCAAGATCTCAGTCTTGATCTCAGGGTAGGCACTCATAGCGTGCTCGATCCGCTCACCTACTTTTCGGATCTGGTCAGCTTGGCTTAGATCATCCACCCCGAACACAGTGCTGGGGTTCTGACTAGGTTCCACGCCAAGGGCGTCCAGGCCGATTTCGATTGGGGAGTACTCGTGGATCATGAAGCATTACCTCTGGTAGCGACCGTAGAAGGCCGCTTATATTGATTATACGTACGTGACAGAGAACGTCAATCAAATCCATAACGCGTAAGTGGAAGACTGAAGCGTCTCAAATCGTTGTACTGTGCATTACGCAGGCATGTGATTGGTGATGCAGGAGCGAGGGATCAGATACAGGTCGCCTGGATTGCCCGCTCAAAGCCGGACAACGCAGCGTGAACCTCAGTCATATCTGATGCAAAAGTAGACGCAATAACGACGCCAGCCAGGAGAATTTCAGTCTTGGCTTCTGGGAAGTCTGTCATTGCTTTGAGCATGCACTTGGATGCGCACTTGTTGGAGCAGCTTTTATTGAATCGTGGGCAATGCGGTTTGCCATCGGGTGAGAGGCAACCCAGCGAAGAAAGACCGATTTCCGTAGCTCCCTGGTATGTGTCAAAGCTGAAAGACATGCTGTGTCCCTAATTCCTATCTAATCCGTTGATTGGCGGTGCGGGACAAATTATAGGGACGTGTTGTTATGAGGGTCAACGAATCGGCGCCAGAAAAGTTCCCTGAAGAGTGCAGTTTAATGCGTGCAAAATTTGGTATGCACGATTTTTCGTATGCAAAAAAGCCGCTAAGGGTTTGAATTGTGAAAGTGTAATCCATTTGATGAATAAAAAAACCAGCACCTTGAATAAGGCGCTGGTTTATGTGATGCAGTTAAAGAAAGACGTCTCCATCAGGAACAACGAGGATGTCTTCTGGCGTGTCTACTATGCGGGTTTGATCCTCGAACAGGTCACCCACGGATCCAATAGTAGGGGCTGCATTTTCCTCGATCGGTTGCTTGGCCCTTTTGGCTACGAGTGCGCATTGCACGGTTTTTGGCCGCTGTTTACTGGTGGGTGGAGTGATGCCGTTTCCTTGAGGAAGGTTCTTGAGATGCGCATCGTTTCTTCTCTTTGGTGGGGGCGGAATGTCGCTAAGGTCATATGCCTTTGGCGTATCCCGCTTGCGTTGAGTCTGTCCTGTGCGTTCCCGCTCGTATGTCCGTTGTGGTTTAAACGAAGTATTGTCACTTTTGGTATGAATAACTGGTAAATATGTGAAGCTTCCTGTTTTCCACCAAGCAATCACTGGTGCACATATAAGAATCGTCAATGTGAATAGCACTAGCTTATGCGATGCGCCCGTAGCCGCCACCAACGCGGTGTAGATACAAACTACTCCAAGCCACGCGGATACATGCTTATTGATACGTTTCATTCGGTCTCCCAGGTTCGCTTTATGAGAGGGGATGCCGCACACGCCTGTGCAAAACAGGCAAAAAAAAACCCCCGTTTCCGGGGGGGTTGCGTTAGAAGATGAATTCCTTCCTCAAGGCTTGTTTCGCTGGTTTAGGCGCTGGTTGTCCAGTTTGCACGGTGTGGGATCCCGATTGAGGCAACGGCGCCGCCGGTAAGGTAGGCATAGTCAGGGCTGCATTGAGCTGATCACGAACAGTCACATTTTCTACAGAGGGTTTCCTGTATGCATCGATTTGGCTTTCTGTCAGATCAACGCCGTGTGCTTTGAGCAAGGCACGCCAGTCGACAGGTCCTTTACGTGTGGAAAGGTGAACAGAGACGCCTTCGCTTTCATGTCGCTTGCGGCCTGGCGGCATCTGAGAGAGCAGCACAGCTCGGGCTGCTTCCTCTCGCGCTGTGGCTTCCTGAAGTTGCCGGTTTGACTGCCGCCAGGCGGCCGCTGCGGCTTCCCATTCATCTGTGCTCCATTTGCCTGTTTGGAGCCGGTGCCAGAAGTCGAGCTCGCCTTTAAGTATTTGATCGATCCGCTTCTGGTTCCGCGGGACTTTGAGCAGCACGCCTTTAGACCCATCGAATGAGTAGTAGTGGGCGAAGCTGGCTTCAGCAACAAAGATCTGGTGCTGAACCTGGTCCACATACTCCGGTGGGACGATGCCCTTGAGCGCAAGACCATGAGCTGTGTCTCCTGGACATTTGATCTCGACTGGAACGCCCATGAAAGGATCGTAGCCGTCTAGCGATGCCCGGATAAATGGGATCGAGTCACTCTCGGCAATAATGGGCGTGACCATGGTACCGGTGTGCCTCTCATATGCAGCCCTTGCTATGGGTTCCAGCTGATGACCCCTGGCCCGAATCCGATCGACATAGGGGTTCGGCGGCGGGGGAGGCCCGATGCCCAGCCTGAGTCTGAAAAGCTCATAAGAACTGCGGAATTTTGACGTACCCATGATCTGGGGCGCCTCGCTAGCTCCGATTCCTTCATTACGCCATGCGAACCAGGCGGCGGAGTTTTGCTGAGCAGCTGGTCCCGTGATGATGCGCATTGCCATATCGCGATCTCCTCTAAAAGTGACCTGCACCGGAACGGTGGAAGGCCTGATAAATGGAGATGCATAACGCTCTAGCTGAAACTGGATGCCATGGACTTGCGTATCTGGGAGGGAGGGGAAGGTAAAGCAGAAGAGAAGGGGATGACGATGGGCACTAACCAATAAATCGACCGGCTGTTAGGCAGCCGGTCGCACGCAGCACTGGTGTTACTCGCCGATCCTCATCGTGCGGGGAAGGCCAAGCATGGCGTTCTGCATACGGAGATCATTCAGCGAGATCGATGGATCTGAAGTCGCTGCAGCTGAACTGGCGCAACCCCGGCCGGTTAAGCAAACCGTGTGAATCACCAAGTTCGTCCCCGCGAGTTTGTCGACGTTCTGGCCGTTGGTGGTCTGTGCTGCATCGGATGCTGCGGTTAGGCCTGAGGCGACGTTGTTCCCAACCATCCCAGAGTCGGTGCAATTGTTCAGCAGTGAGCAGGTCGCGAGGGATACAGCCAGAGAGGCGCCCGTGGCCACAGCGTTGCCCACTGCTGTGTGAGCTTCCTTGTACTGTGAGGCTGGGCCCGCATAGACCTCGCTGATTGTGTACGTGACCTTGGCATCACCCGCAGTCTGGTTGTAGCCAGCTTTCTTGAGAGCGTCATTCACGTACGCAGTCATGTCGCCAAGGGCGGCGTCCTCGGTCACGGCCTTGACAGAGACACCCTCCACCAAGCGCCCGTTGATCTGTGCTGCTTGAACGCGCACCGGGCCTTTCTCAACGGTGATTGGCTTCGCGGCACAACCAGGTAAGGCGATGATGACGCAGGTGGCAGCTAATGCGGCGATTGCTTTATTGATCACGTGAGCCTCAGGAGGTTTGAATAACATGTAACTATAATACTGATGGGTGGCCATGGAGGCTAGTGGCAAAATGCTCATGCAGATTGGGCCGGTGCTGCCGGGGGCGCACAAAGCCATCTGCGTTAGTTGCGAATCGCTGCACCGCTAGTCGTCTCAATGAGCTGCAGAAGGGAGATCGGCTAAAATTTCAGATAGTGCGGAGAGGTCGGCCATGAACAATAACGTCTTCCACAGCGCCACCATCAGGGGTCAGCTTTTCGAGGCCTCAATGATTTACGAAGGTCCCTGGATTTCATCAATCACCCCACGGTCAGCCGTCCATGATGGTGTGCACCTCGGGGTGTGCAACATTGTTGAGCTCGATCCTACTAGAGACAGATGCGAGGAGTTTGGGTGGTACATCGTCAAATATCGCAGTGAAGCTCGGGTATTTCTCAGGGGGTTCACTATTGACGATGCCCGTGCCTTATCGGAGGAGTTCGGGATCAAGTTGCTGGACCACGGGGGCTGGGACAGTCGAACGCTTTTTTATCGCAGCAAAGCTTGGGAGGGATTGAAAGCCTGGGTGAGATCGCATCCGAGAATTGCGAAGCGTTATGCAGCTGGTACTAACCCTTACCTTTCAGATTGGTATCTCAGAGCTAATAGCGAAGAAATGGTGCCATTGCCGCTAGGGTAGAGCCTGGATGGTAGTGGCGTGTGCAAACCTGATGTCGTGGCCCCGGCTCCCTGCCGCACGCCCCCTTACATGCTGTTACCGAGGTTGCAATGGACAAATCGGAAATGAGCAGGCTTTTGGAGCTCCAAGTGCAAGAGAAGCTGAGGGATGGCTATTCAATAACCACCTATGCGATGGACGCAGCTAGTCGGGATCGTGTGAGGTGTGGGATGAAGACCAAAGGTCATTCCCTTCCCAACGAGAATCATGCGGCGGAGGACTGGCAGGAGTACATCGGCAAACTGGAGACGGGGGCGTACAAATCGGAAGTGAGGACAAAAACGATCGAGACGGGCGACTCTCCAATCATCGATCAGTCTGCCGGCGGCAGTGGTACGGTGGGTCTGTGGAAGGCCCGACGTCACTGAGACAGTGGCGGCTAATACGTCTCGGGACGTAAGGGCTAACAAAGGCGCCCGCGGCGAAAAAAAACTGGGCCTTTGATATACAAAGAGCCCAGTCCTGGTAACCACAGCTGCCGCGGCGCTGTAGGTGGAGAATCCACCGTTACCAAGACTGAGCTCACCTCTTTATCGCCATTAGGATAGTCGACAGCAGTACGACGTCCTGCTTGGCTAGCTTGCGAATCCCCACCAGTTGCACCTGGCTGCTATGTAAAGGACATTCGTCCGGGGAAGTCATTTGCGCTGCTCACGTAGTGGTGAGCGACCTGAGGGATAACCGCTTCGACCTAATCGTCCAGCTGTGCTGTTAGTTCCTGGGAGACGCCCGGACTCAACGTATTGTCTGATCTCAGAGACTGGCGGTGCATCACCGAGTCGAGAACACAGAGGCAAACACAGAGGATGCATTAGGGAGCGGAGATATCAGGCGGTATGTGGGTAATGCGCTAACCCGTTACCGTGTTGCTGACTACAAAGGAGGCTTCGCGACCTCGGACCTGACTGGTTTCTCCAGTGGGAGTATCCGTTAACTTTGCCTCAGGTGATGTTCAACATGGGCTGATAAACACCATTTCTAGACCAAAAAAAACCGGCCCTGAGGCCGGTCATGCGATTTGGTGCGGGTGGTCACGTGCCCCGTTTAGTCACGGTGGTGGACGCCATGAGGTCGAAGATGAACTGGGATTTCACAGTGAAAACCGGAACCGCGACGAAGGCTACAAGCACAACGGCTAGCACGAGCGGATGCCCGATGCTGAGCAGAAGCAAGACGGACATGATCTTCAAGGTGGTGCGCAAAATGCACTGCCAGATGGACAGGTTGCCGTTGAGCGATACCGTCCTGACACGGAACAACAGCTTGCCGGCCGTCGTGCCACGCCAGGTCCTGGTCAATGTTGCTTCGTAGATCAACCACACCAAAGGCAACAGAACAAGGAAGTAAGGTGCCAGGCTGAGTGCTGCCCCCTCAGTCCAGCTCAGTCCCGGGGTAGCAACGTCGAATGGGCCTGACGTATCGACATCGGCATTATGAGCCATGACCGAAGCCAGTAGTGCTAGCGATCCACCCACTACCAGCGATACCAAAACAAAATCTGTCGTGGTTGCCGCTATGCGCTGAGCGACGTTCAGCAGTTTGGAGCCAATTTTCATCGTTCACCTGATTGTTTGTGGAGGGCTAGAACATGGTGCCTAACGCATCGAGTGCTGCCTTTTGCGCGTTTGTAGGTTCGACCGGTGTCGTATCTTGAGAACCATGCGATGGGCTGGATTCATCTAGGGCATCTGCGCTAGAGAGCAGCTGAGGCTGTTGGTTGATGAGTGAGTCCTGAGCACCCATACCGTGTACAGGTGGTGTGGTGACAGGCGCTGACTCTTGATGAACCTCAACAGCACCCTTGTCCAATGGAGCACCAGCAGTTTGGGAACCCATCGGCTCAGGTTGCAGGGGAGGGCGAACCTCCTCGACAACCAAGGCTGGTTCCATCGGTTCAGCGGGAGCTATAGGCTCTGGTGGGGGCGCGACTCCCTGAGCTTTGACAGCCCCAGGTTTTGCGGTGATCTCTCGCTGCCGTGGTACCCGTTTTTTTCGTGTGGGCGGAGATGCACTTTCACGCTTGGATTGGCGGCCCGTCGCAATCATTCCCCCCGGGCCAGCAAGAGCGGCATTCAGAGCTTCGTCTAGGGTGCCGGCCTTACTGTGGCTCAAAAACCACTGATAAAAGACACCCCTGATAAGAGGCGTGTCTTTTCCGTATGGCAGTTCGGACATGAACTCCAGCAAACCTGGGCAAACGTCCTCTGGAATATTCAGATTGATTTTGCGCTCAGTTTCATTAGGGTCATATACACGAATGAGCTTAGCCATTTACAGCAGACACCCTTTTGGCATTCGCGTTTACTATGCTCCGGATGATTTGTCCAAGGGCATAGCGAGCAAAACCGTCGGCAACGGCCCAGCGAGGATTTTTTACAAGGATGCTGTGTTGCCACACATCTTTGGCACGAGTATAGATCGCCTCGGCGCTTCCACCCGCAACCAAAATCCCATTGAGCGACCGTGCATCGTCTGAAAACAACGAGTTACCTTTAGAAATAACCTCCTGAACCACGTGCTGTTGAGCTTCGGTTACTTGCTCTTGAATGTTTACCTCTTGACCGTACTGGAAAAGAGATTTGGTGCTGAACGATTCCTCACACTCCACCAGGCTTGCTTGGATCTCGCGCTTGCCCAGGATACGTCGCAACTGCTCTGCAGCTGCACTCATTCCTGCGCAGGAGTCAGCGCCACGTTCAATATATTGTCCCTCCCTCATCAAAAGAAAGTCAGTCGAGTAATGCCCGCCCTCGATGACGCCATATGATTTAGGCCGTCCGTTAGCACCATTGATCAAATTCTCAATGGGCATGCCTGATTGATCCAGGATGTAGTCGCAGTAAGCGCCCATTGGCTGAGGAAGCGCTTTCAACTCGACAGTTTTTGGAAGTGCTTTCTTAGTGCGCTCGACCAAGCTGTCCTTGCGAGATCCGAACAACTTAGACGGCGTGCCGATGATGACAAATGCCTCATCAATTCCTTGAACACCCTTGGCACGGAGCCTGGTGAAAGCCGACTGAATGAGCGCGAGGTATTCCGGGGTATCCGTCCAGTTGTCATTCAGCCCGATAGAGGAGGTGAGGTTGCCCTGGAGGCGAGCGGTATCGCCAGTGAAGTATGCCTTGCCATCGACAACCTCGGTCTCGGCCAGGGCGCGAGCCGCAGTCGTCGGGTCGGTGAGTTCGACAGCTGGAACCGCCAGAGTGGGGTACATGATGTCAGTTCGTTTGCCGTCGTGGTAGGCGACGACTTTAATGGCGCTACGACCCGCATCCAAACCGATTGCTACGCGACCTTTCATGAAATAAAACCTTTATAAACCAGCGACATAGAAGGGTTAACGATGCGCACTGTGCAGTGTGCAGTACCTACAGTGCAGTGCGATGTAGCTACTGTGCTGTATGCATTGTTGGGAGTCTAAGATACATAACACGTATTGACAATACTGTATGGCGACAAAGAAAATTCGCCAGAACGCGCCTCCCCGGCGCGGCTATACACAACCCCCCGGCGAACGCTTAAACAATGGCTATACACAACCCCCCCTCCATCGACGATTTCGAAGAGCTTCGGCGAAAAGGCAAGGAGTCGGTCGACACCGCCGTCGACTACCTGATTCGAATCGATCAGCTCCTGGTCCGCATGGGCGAATTGCTCTACGTCATGCAGCCGTTCCAGACTGGGCGCATAGGGATCGATTTCAACCAGCACCGAGGCCAGTCGAGGCCATTCGTGCGGGTGTACCGAAAGCTCAAGGCCGGCAAGGGGAAATGGATGTCTACGAACGTGAGCCACAAAGGCCTCACGAAAAGAGTGAAGCGAGCCCGAGAATTCGAGCCCAACCACAAGCTAGTTCTGAGCCTGTGCGAAAGGGTTTCCAAACTCTTTGACCTCAGAGCCGAAATGCACGAGCGGGTACGAAATATGAGCCATGGCGTAAAGCTAACGCTAAAGGCCAGGGAAGATGATCTGGCATCGCTTGAGACTCTGGTGGGCAGCATGCTGGACCAGGTGGAAACGAAGTTCGAAGGAGAGCTCGACGTGGATGAATAATCCCGAATCAGTTTCTCGAAGGCCTTGTCGATCAACGTCGACAGGGCCTTTTTTGTGGCTGAGGTCGACCAGAAACAGCTCGGTGACAGGCCAAGTAGGAACCGGGCTACGGGTAAAGCGGACTAGAAGCAAATCGGTGTTACGCGATGTGTGACGCTGCGGCTTTGGCGAAGCTAACTAGAAGCTGACCGGTGTTATGCGCAGTGGGATCCCGCGGCTTTGGTAAAGCGGACCAGAAGCCTACCGGTGATTTGGCGAAGTCTTATCCGGGCTCTTGCTTAGCGTAGTGTGATCCGGCCGCTGAGAATTGCTTTTGCATTCGGTGGTGAGCTGACTTCTATCCGGGCCTGGCGGTGGTTGACCCGAACTGCTTCGCGCCCGCTCCCTTAATCTAATTTAATTCTCTTCATTCATTTTCTCTTATTCCGATCGCACCATCGATCTCATTCTGGCGCCGGCAGTTGTGTCGGATTCTCTTTTTCCGCTGCTCGTTGTACCACTCCTCGTTCTGCAAGTTTGGTTTGGGTGCCTGTCGTGTGGCTGGCTGTTGTGGATCTGCCAGTTCTTTCTGTGCCGCTTGTGCCTCTGCACCCGCCGGCTCCCTGCTGCAACTGACGTATTGGGTTCATTCTTCTGCTGTGGATTCTCTTTTCTCTCTTCTCTTCTTCATCTCCATTATTTCACTACGACTTCTACGTCGTCTGCTGTGCGCGAGAGCATGCGTTGTGGAATCCCATTGTTCTCGCACCAGTTCTAGATGTTGAATTGTGCCATCGCTAGTTTGGGGTTTCGTTGTTGCGCTGCCGCATTGGCTTTTCATTGTGCTGGCGCTTGTTCTGCTGGCGCAGGTTTGGCGCTTTTGCTCCTGCCGACAGCATAACCATTTGTGCCTTTTGCTGTGCCCCGTGGCCGGCGTTCATCCGTCAGCCTCGGCAGGATGCGTCAAGCGAAACAGCCCACCGGCAGTCGGTGGCGACCCCAAGAAGGATCTGACGGGGTAGGAGAGCGACGGGCTGAGAAGGATGCGACGGGGGAGGAGAGCGCCTGGCTGTGCACGGCTCGATGCTGGTTCTGCAGCTGGCCTCCGATGATCGGTCGCCGTCGGTGGTGGGCGGTGTGAGACCTGCTGCTGCGGTTTGCGATCCTGGGCTTGTCCGGCAGAGTGCGATGCCCGGCGGCCGGTGGTGGGTGAAGCTGGATCTCTGCGGGCGGTGCTCGATCCGGCTCGCAGCGTGTGATGCTTGGCTGGCGGTGGCGGTATGTGACCTGCCTGGCGAGGGCCGACCTGGCTGCTGTCCTGGTGCCGCTTGTGACGGGCAGGCCGGTAGTGACGATTGGCTGGCGGTAGTCAGCACCTGGTGCCGAGTGGTGGTGCGTCGGCCTGGTCGGATTCGTCTCAGCTCAGGCTGCTTGGAGCCGCTTTTCTCTGTTCGGTGTCTCGTGGGTGGGAAGCTCTTCATTGCCTCCATGGTTCTCAGCTCATTGCATGCGTGCATGCCCATAGGCGATTGCGGCCCGGGGTATCTCTGCCAGCGAGCGCCTCCCTTTTCGTTGCTGGACGGCGTATCGGCGCCGACGGGGCCGGCTTTTATGGCTTCGCATGAGCATAAATGGTTGTGCTGCGGCTTTCCGCTTTTTGTCTCTCCTCGGGCATAAATGGTTGTGCTGGCGCCCAACGCTTTTCTCGCTACAGAGTCATAAATGGTTGTGCCCGTATTCGTAACACGTAACTATAATTTGTCTTGCATCCATACAAATCTATAGGTATCGTGGAGCCATAAATGGTTGTGCCAAGGAGCCACCGAGATGAACAAGTCCTTTGTGATGAAACAGGTTGGGAAGGGAGCCGGGTCGATCGCTCTGGCTGCTGCAGCTTGTCTGTTTGCTGCATACGTTCGACAGGCCTTCGGTGGTTGGGCCTTCGCCGGCTCGTTGCTTCTGGTCATCGCAGCCAGCATTCCGATGGTCCTGTTCTTCAACCTGTTTGCTGACCCAAACGTGAAGTCCAGCAAGAAGGAACGGCTTATGGATCAGGAAGACCCTCACTGCATCTTCAATGACAGCCTCAACATGTTCCGCAAAGACGACGACTGATTCACCACTCGCACCTCAAGGAGGCCGGCAATGGCCGCGAAAGCTTTCACCCCAAACAAAGACCAGGCTGTTGCCCTGGGCAGTACCGCCAAGCGCTTGCTGATCCGCGCCAAGGCGGGTGCTGGTAAGACCTCGCTGCTCATCAAGCACGCCCTGCAGTTCCCAAACCAGCGCCTGCTGTATGTGACCTTTGGAAAGGCCAACAAGGAGGACGCAGCTGCTCGCTTCCCTGACAACGTGACCACCAAGACCAGTCATGGGCTTGCTTGGGAAGTCGGTGGCCAGTTCAAGAAGGTTGGCAAGCAGGATGATCTCCATCCATCCCATCTGGCCATGCAGTACGGCATCCCAATGGCGTTCGCTCGCCACCTCTACGTCACCCTGCACAACTACATGGTCTCTGCAGACCGGGAGATCCTGGCAGCGCATGTGCCGGCACAGATCGTTGGCGATGACCGTGAGAAAGCAGCGGAGTGGGCGAAGGTTGTTTGGGAAGACCTGCAGCGCCTGCGCCAATGGTCTCGCGGGTGCGGCGATAGCCAAGCCGAGCGTGCCGAGTTCCTGGAAACCACTCATCTGCGCATGCCGCACGACGGCTACCTGAAACTGTGGAGTCTGGGTGACCCTGACCTGAGCCACCGCTACGACCAGATCCTTCTGGACGAGTACCAGGATACCAATCCTGTCTTTGCAGCGGTGATCCTGCGCCAGAACTGCCCGCTGCGCTTGGCCGGTGACGACTTCCAGGCAATCTTCGGTTTCCGTGGTGCCTACAACACCTTCGAACCGTCGCAGTTCGACCAGGTCGTAACGCTGAGCGAGAGCCACCGGTATGGTGCCGGCATCGCCGAGCTGGCCACCATGCTCTTGCGTGAGTTCGCCGGCGAGCAAGAGCCAGTGCGCAGTTCACGCCATGAGCTGACTACCCGCTTCGCCGTCGACCGCACCAAGCCGTACGCGATCATCGGGCGCACCAATGCGAAGCTGTTCGCCAGTGCTGTCCAATTGCTGGAAGGCCAGCGTCTGCACTTCGTGGGTGGCGTCAACGAGTACCCGTTCGACAAGCTGGTAGAAGTCCACCACCTGCGAGCCAACACGGGTGTACGCCTGCGCGACCCTTTGCTCAGTGCGTTCCGCTCTCTCCAGGATCTGGAGGCTTATGCCAACGACACCGATGACAAAGAAATCCACGCCCTCATCAGTGTTGCCAAGCAGTACGGTGATCAAATCCCGAGCCTGGTACAGCGGATCAAGGATGCTTGCGTCAGCGACATCAATGACGCGACCGTCATTCTGTGCACTGCCCACCGCTCGAAAGGTTTGGAGTTCCCGCAGGTCGTTCTGTTGAGCGACTTCCTCAACCTGATCACCGATGCCGGCCTGCCGCTGGTGCTGGATACCCCTGAGCTGCGCCAAGAGCTCCACCTGCTGTACGTGGCACTGACCCGTGCGATGGAATCCATTGAGGTGAATGAGCAGATCCAGGCAGTTTTGCGTTACTGCGAGGCCGCTGGGGTGGTGGGTGAAGCGGTACGACCTGATGCCAAGTACACCGAACAAGCGGGGGGGCTGGTGCTGGTTGTGAGCCCTGAACAAGAGGCCGAGACCTTCTCTGCGATCACCGGCGTGGGGGCGCTTTCCAAAGTGGCTGAGCTTGTCGGCGCCGACGCTGCCCTGCTGTTCGAAGGCGATGAGGTTGAGTCCCGCATCGAGCTGGCGATCCTGCGTCATGCGGCACTGACTGCGACCGCGATTGCGGGTGTCGTGGGTGTCTCCGTATCCCGGGCGGCCGATACCGTGGCCTCGATGGTGCGTCAGGGTCGCCTGCATGGTGGCCTGTTCATCGGTTGCCCTGATATCACCGGCCGCCTGGTCTGTGACTTGCACCTGGAAGTTGCCTGATGCATTACCTACTGATCGGAGCAGGGCGCGAGCATGGCTGACGATTTCATCCGGATCTTCTACCGCCGGGACGCGGGCGGGAAATCCAAAAAATCATCCGTTTCCATCGACCCGCTGATGTTCGAAATTTTCGTCAAGATCAAAGGGAGCATCGCCGAGGCCCGGGACACCCTGCGGGAATGGGCGAAGGCTGCAGATACGGAGCGTACCGATGCGAACTACCGCATGGGGAACTCCCGCATTGTGCAGCAGCGGATGTCCCAGGAAATTCTGGACATGGTCAATGAGGGCATGGCTGCTCGGGCGGTGAAAGCGGCGACAGCCGCGGGCGAGGGGAAAGGCCGGGGTTCTCGACGGGGCAAGCGGGCCGGGAGTGTCGAACCCTCGCATCAGCTGCCGGCGGTCACCGGGCACCTCGCGGACGACCACGTCTAGCGACGTTGCTGGCGTTCCTGATCGTGCCAGGCGGGTAGGCTTCGAATGGTTCGTTTGTGTGATTGGTCAAGTCGGCGCGCATGATTGCAGGACGGTGACTTGCTTTGGCTACGGGAGGTTTGGAGAGAGGTGTTGCACGACACGAGCGTGTCGCTAAGGGGGGATGACTCACCCTAACGGTTCCACGCCCAACGAGCAATACCCAGGGCAGGTTTGTTGATCGGCGGAGGCGGCGGTGCTCCTCCCGAGCTGGAAGCGAAATCACATTTACTTGACCAACTTCACAGACGGACTACCCGCCATTTTTTAACTAGCATGCGTATTGGTACGCGTAAAGAATCTAAATAGGAGACTCGATGTCAATTCTCAACGGCATGGACGGAGTGCTTGTTCCCTTCCTGGTGATCTGCGCCTTTGCGTATTTCGCCGTTGCGATGCTGAAGCGCCGCAAAGGCTACTCAACCAAGCATTACCAGTGCATCCCCCTGCTCACCCAGCGCGAGCAGGACTTCTTCTGGCGGCTCAGGGAGGCGGTGCGCGACGATCTGGTCATCGCGCCCCAGGTGGTCTTCGGCGCCTTCATCAAGGTGAAGGCCACCGCCATGACCGACAAGAACCACGCACGGCATATGGTCGCCCACAACCGCTGCGACTTCCTGCTCTGCGACAAGCAGCTCAAGCCGGTAGCGCTTGTCGAGGTCGACGACTCCACGCACAACAATGCCAAGGCCAAGGCCAAGGACCGGCGTCGCGACGAGCTGATGAAGGCCGTGGGGGTCACCGTGCATCGGTACCGCGGAATGCCGTCGGCCAAAGACATTCGCAAGGACCTGAAGCTGTAAAGCTCAGGGCCTCTCCAATCCAAGATTAGAACTTAGAAGGTGATCACCATGAGTGACTTCGATTCATCTAGCGAATACTTCGCTCGCGCAGCAGATTCAGCTGGCGAGGGGAAGCTGACGTTCAGGGGGCTGTTCCTTGCATTGCTAGGGCTGTACATCGTTGCTGCGGCAATCAGCATCGGCGTCTTGACCTTCAAGGTGCCGGTCAGTGTGGAGGATCTACAGCACGCATCCTGGTTGGTGAGCGCCCCTTACTACCTCCCCTTTATCTACGGGGCATTGTTGGTCATGGGCTTCGCACTCGCGCTGCAGTTGATTACCCCGATGACGCTGAGCCTCGGCGTGCTCATGATCAGCTTTATTGGAGGCGTTTCCACTGAACCGAGTGTCTCACTGCGCAGCGCCGTTCTAGCTGGGGAAGCGAAAATCGGCTGTTATGAGTACACAACTCGCGCCTGTACCGAGATGCTGGGGTTGCCCAGTCGCGCAACCAACCCAGATCAGTCGACCCGGCCTGGTGTTCACCAATCCATCCCTGTCCAAGCGATGGCCTTCCTTCGAGCTCCATTCGATGTGTTCAAAGCGGATGAACTCAACCAGATACTCGAAACACAGCGCTTGGAAGTGAAAGGTGAGATCCGCAAGGGCCTGAAAACTCAGCCCGACACCCACCCCACACTCCGAGCCACGAGCCCAGCAGGTGAGCATCATGAGTAACCACGAATCCTCCAGTGAATACGTCGACCCTGTACCAGGGGCGGCCGGCAAGGGGCCACTGATCATCGCAAGCCTGCTCCTGGCCGTGCCGGTGCTGTTCGTCGTGTTTGCCGTGATCAGCGCAGCCGTTCTGAACTTCAAGGCTCCTGTGAGCCCCGAGGACCTGAAACATGCCTCGTGGTTGGTAACTCCCCCAACCATCTCGTTCATTCTGTCCGGTGTCAGCGTCTTCGCGTTCGTCATTGGCGCCTTTCGCGCATTTACGGGCAGTGCCTTCGGCCTGGTACTGATCATGGCTGGGATTGTGAGTGGTACCACTATCTTCCCGAGCGTCTCTTTCCGCAGCGCTGTTCTGGCAGGTGAGGCGAAGGTGGGCTGCTACGACTACACGAGCAGCGCCTGCACCAAGATGCTGGGCCTTCCCGACGCCGCGGCCTCTGAGCAGTCGAGCAAAGTCGAAGGCAAGACATTGGCAGCGATCGAGGTGCTGGCGTTTGTCCGGGCTCCGTTCGATGTGTTCAAAGCGGATCAGCTCAACCAAATGCTCGATGCGCAGCGCAGCGAGCTGAAGAAGCAGCTGGACGCTTACGCCGAGTAGTCGGTGAAGTCTCGGGGTGGCCGATGCCGACCATCCCCGATTCACAGGCTCCACCGAACAAGGGGTGGAGCTCTGATAGCAATTACTGGATGCGCAGAGCACCAGCCATGAGGAATCGAGATATGAAATCGCTGTTCGGGATCGTTTTTGGTTGGTTTGCAGGGGTTGCGCTCGCAGGGGCAATGATTGGTATCGTCCGCCTGTTCGATGCCGGGGTTGAACACTTAGGGTTCACTGAAAATACAGCCAGGTACTACATCCTTAGCCTGATGTTGTGCATCACCATGCTGGTAATGTCCAAACCTGCGCGACGTATGTGGAAACTCATGGGGCTGTTCGGTTTGGCCCTGTTCCTGATCATGGGAACTGGACTGACTCAGGGAATCGAACCGGTACCTGCAGGCGACCAGGTTGAGCAGATCCGAGCTCAGCTGGATGCCTTGGGCATCCTCGGGGCCAAGGCTGTCATGTACCTTGCGCCAGGAGGTCTGGTGTTGTTCTACACCTTGATGGCTTACATCGGGATGCGTGAAGAGCAGGCGAGGAAGCGGGTTTACCTGACCGACTAACGGATCGACGGGCGGCCGGGTGTTTGAGGCAGCCAAAAACACAGAACAGAAGGGAGGTAGGCGATGCATAGGCCTGGGTTGGATGCAATGAGTGGTGTTGACCGAAGCGTGGTTTACAGGTGCTGGGCGCAATCTGCGTGGCCCTCGGGATTTTCTGCGTCGGCCCCATGGTGATCGATCAGCAGCTGGTGAACATCGCTCTGAACATGTCGCCAGAGAAGACCGCTGTGATGATTCTGTCGGCGGCCGGTGTGGTCCTGTTCCAAAGGGGAATCGCCGGTTTCATCGTGCTCATGCTGGGGGTCTTGGTCGCTGGGGCAGCGTGTGAGCTGTACTACGCTCTGGATGCGGCTGCGACGATGGGGGCGATCGGCTTTCCTTTCCTCATGCTTGGGATAGGCGTGCTCATCTTCAACCCAGCTCACTGACACCCCCGCAACCGATAAAGCCTGCCGCCGGCGGGCTTTATCGTATACGGCTCCCAGCAGTAGGCCCACAAACATCGCCTAAGGTCAAAAATTGGTATCGGGTTGACAGCCGCTTCCAAATAGCAGACATTGCGTTGCGGGTTCTCAGGTCGCAAGTCTGTTTCGTTGAGCGCGGTCAGTCCTCTTGGGATTGGTCGCGTTTTCCTACATTTTGGGGTCTCCTTTTCTGCTCATTGGTCATGACTCTCATGACTGATCAGAATCTCAAGCAAGCAGCTTGCTCTCTCCATTTCGGCCCCATCGCGATACCTTAATCTCTCATCGACTCAGAGCCTCCCGCTGAGCTTCTCAGATCTTCCAGCCTCTCATTACACCCCATCCTTTCTCAACGCTTCACCATCTACATCATTTTCGACGCAGGTCTAGGCTTATCAAGAACAAGCAGCGTATACCTACGTGTAAAGAATCAAAAATGCCATTATGATGTGAGTTCGAAGGGCGGCCTCGTTATCCCAGGGGCGGCCTCATGAAGCGATTCTCAGCGGATCCAGGGGAGGGGGCATGGCCAAACAAGATGAGATGACGAATCGATCTATCGCGATCCTGATCAATCTGTCTGCGGGCTTGGATGAAGCCGGCATCGAGTGCGGCGATGAGCGCGTACCGCTCACCGCACACCTGCGCCTGGCCGCCGCCGCCGGCGCCGCCTCGTTATCCCAGCGAGCCAAGCGGTCGACGCCGTTCTCGAACCAGACGAATAGTCCGCATGTGAAGTTGGTCAAGACCGCTGCTAACTGGCTTGACCAGCTGAAGGTGGTCAAAGGGTTCCACGGAGACGTCTCGGCTGCCGAGTTTCTCGGTGTCAGCCAGACCCAGTTCTCCCGCTGGCGTACCGGCAAGGACCTCCTGGACAACTACCACGCCTGGCAGATCGCAGCAGCGTTGAATGTGAACCCGATGGTGGTGATCGGCAGCGTTGGTTTCCACCACTCTCGCGACACTGATCGCACCAGGTGGTTGGCCATGCTTTCGACGGTCCTTGATTCGGAGCTCCCTGCGGTACCAGCGCAGACGCCGTCGGCGCCAGCCCGGGCCGCTGAGCAGATGCAGCAACAGGCACCTGTGCCTAGCAATACTGGCGGAAATGCTGAGTCGACCGCCCAAGGCAGCAAGTGGACAGACGAGGAAGATCAGCGGCTCGTTGCGAGCTACCGTGACGGCTCAGCGGTCGACGTTCTGGCTACGGCTCACAGGCGCACTCCCAAGGCCATTTTGCTGCGACTCAGCAACACGCACCGCTTGATACCGGCTGAGCAGCTCGCGAGCTTGTGTGAGCTCTACGGGGTGAACCTGAACAGTCCTGGGAACGGGCGCAAGACCGAACAGAGAAGGGGCTCCCCGCGGCCGAGAAGGGGGAAGGCCAAGGAACATGCCCCTACGGTGTTCCTTTGAGTGATCTGGTGACTGAGATCAGTTGCTGGCGCTAGGAGTACAAATGTACTCCTGTCGTGCAGGTGGCACTTTGGCGACTCGACCAAATGTGCCACGCGGATCACCAGAAACTAACGATGGCACATTTCGAATGGCGCCAGCCCAGTGTTTACAGGTTGGAAATGGCGGTTCCGCAACAAACACTAGCGATGGCACATTTCGGCGCCATCGGGACAACTAGCAAAACAGAGGTGGCCATGAACAAAACCCAACTCCCAGAAGCACCACCCCGGCGGACGCTGCTGCAGCGGCTGTTCGGCGCTGGAATTGGGCAGAACTTGATTAAGGTCTGGGTGACAGAGACAGGTAGTTACGCCTTTGGCCAGGTGGTCACCGAGACGAAGGTGAAACTCGGTCGATACACGGTGCTGCAGTGGAAGACATACAGAACGCCTGATCTTGATCGAGAAGAATAGGGGCCAGCGCTGTAGCCGGCCTTTGCTCGGCACTGGGGCCCCCCTCTTGTTCAGTGTGCCTTGCTGGTCTGGGCTTCGTTATCTGCGGGTGTTTCCCATATCGAGTTGACCAGTGAACGCGATGGCGCTGTCGGCCTCGCACCTACTCAATCCTGCTACTGACAGAAGTCAGCAACGGAGATCATGGATGCGCACACCCAACGAACAGGATTCACCCAAACTGATGGCCAGGTCGATCGAGCTGATCACCGACCGAGACGAGAAGTTTTCTGAAGTCGTTACCAGCATGGGCAGCTACGGCAACAAGTCCTTCCAGGAGGCCTTCAAAGCACAGTACCCCGAGGACTGGGCGACGATCGAGCGAAGCTACTCGTTGTCCGGGCTCCACTATGGCGAAGAGGGACGGTTTGTCGATGGGGAATGGACCTTGATTGCGATCGAGCCTTCACCATCTGCGCTGCTGGACGCGCAGTACTGCGACTACCTGCGGAACCCACCCTTTTAGCGATCGGTTGGCATGCACCGCACTTTGGTCCGGCACGCTGCCCGGCCGATTAACGCTACACCCACTCCGGCCATGTTTGGCCGGAGTTTTTTTGGCCCTTCTGAAGGTACGGCGACCTAGGTTGTCGCCCATGGGGCAAAAATTAAATTGTCGTATAGTTTAATTAATCGTTGATAAATGTTGTCCTATAGTTTAATTTCTGTATCCAGTAAGTAAGCAGGCCAGGGGCGCTCCAATCCACCTGGCGAGCGCCACACAACTCTTCTAGGACGGCTGCATGCTGATCAAAAAAATCCTCACTCACTTCCACTTCTGTTGCGGCTTGGGCGGTGGTGCCAAAGGCTTCAACGAGGCGAAGCCCATCGTCGGCAACATGCAGGCTGAATGGGAGTGCCTGGGCGGCGTCGACGTTGATCCGGCCGGCCTTGCCGACTTCAAGCGTTTGACCGGTGTGGAGGGCACGCAGTTGGATCTCTTCACCCGCGAGCAGTACATCAGGTTCCACGGCAAGGAACCGCCAGCCGGATGGAGGGAAGCAACCACAGAAGACATCCGCCGTGCAGCACAGAACCGCCGGCCCGATACCGTCTTCATCAGCTCCCCGTGCAAGGGCGCCAGCGGACTGCTGTCGGAGAAGATGAGTGCGACCCCCAAGTACCAGGCCTTGAACGAGCTCACCCTGCGTTGCATCTGGCTGATGGCGGAGACATGGCGCGACGATCCTGTGCCGATGCTGGTATTCGAGAACGTCCCGCGTCTGGCCAACCGCGGCCGGCACCTGCTGGACCAGATCGGCGCCCTGCTAAGCCACTATGGGTACGCTGTCGCCGAAACCACCCATGACTGCGGGGTGATCGGCGGCTTGGCTCAAAGCCGCAAGCGATTTCTGTTGGTAGCTCGCCATGTCGAGAAGGTCCCGCCGTTCCTGTACGAGCCTGAGAAGAAGAGCCTGCGCTCTGTAGGCGAAATCCTCAGCCGCATGCCTCTTGCCGGCGACATCGAGCGAGCCGGACCAATGCACCGAGTGCCAGCTCTGCAATGGAAAACCTGGGTCCGCCTGGCTTTGGTCGAGGCGGGGAAAGACTGGCGCAGCCTCAACAACCTGGCGATCCAAGATGGGTATCTGCGTGACCTGGTCATCGTCCCTGGATATCGAGCGGGATACATGGGGGTGCATGGCTGGAACGAAAGTATGGGCACGGTGGCTGGACGATCGAACCCAACAAACGGGGCGTTCTCGGTGGCTGACCCGCGAGCCCGGGCCGGCGCCCTGCAGTATCAGCAGTACGGTGTTCGCCGGTGGCAAGACACCAGCGGCGCCATCATTGGCGTCAAGAGCCCAGGGCAAGGCACATTCAGTGTCGCTGATCCCCGAGCGGCCAAGATGCGCACAAATGGCGAACCCTACCTGCCTGGCGGGCACTACGGCGTGGTGCCGTTGCAGGGCGCCGCGGGCGGTCAGCATGACGACGGCCGGTGGCACGTTGCCGATACCCAGCTTCCAGGCGCTGACGAGAAGCTCACCTGCATCATCGAATCCCTCGACGGTACCTGGCACCGGCCCTTCACGACCTTGGAGCTGGCGGCGATCCAGAGCCTTGTCGAGCCAGAGGAGCAACTGGAATTGGACGGGTTGAGCGACCAGGCCTGGCGCGAACGAATCGGCAACGCAGTTCCCCCGAAGGCAGCGAAAGCCATCGGTCATGTGATGGGCACTACGTTGCTGCTGGCCGCTCAAGGGGAGACTTTCATGCTGAGCAGCATGCCCATCTGGGTGCGGCCAGTCGCAGTAGGCCTGAGCGTATCTCAGCTGGCGGCACAATGATCATGGTCGGCCCACGGCTCCGGTGTAACCGCGGCCTAGGCGCCAGCTCAGCCGGTGCACAGCGTGCTGAAGACCCTTTAGAGACCGCCGATACAGTGCTGCCAATGATCGGCAAAACCGATGCCGGGTGCGCCTGGCGTCATCACTACGACGTGAAGATCACGTCATCACGATGAGATGTAGAAAAATGGATGACAGAAACAACGGCCTTCTGATCGAAGGCTTCGTGCAGGGTTCCTATGACCGCATGTTCGGTGCCGGCAAGTTGGAGGCTCGCCACAACCCGCTTACCAGCTGGTCTCAGGCAACCATCTCCAACAGTCAAAGCAACTTCCAGGACACGCACCGCGAGGTGAAGCGCACCTTCGAAGGCTTGCAGCACACGCTCTACAAGGAAGGCGGCAACGATGAGCTGCTGAACGAGCTTTCTGCTGTCGAGGAGCGTCTGACCAGCGCTACGACCGTCGACGAGCTGGGCACTGCGATCAGCGAGTCGCGGCCAGTGCTTGACCAGGTGTTTGGCCGGTAAGGCAGCCGCTTGAGGCCCTGGACAGCGTTCAGGGCTTCTCACTGATCAGTGCACGCATGAGCCACCTCACATGCTTGGGCGCTGTGTGGCCAACCCGGACAAGCCCGGTTACTTCATTCACGCAGATCCAGATCTATGCAGCGACTGCCTGGCGGCGGCGACCACTCTGCGCTTCGCTACTGGCCGCTACGCCGAGGGCATGTGGTCAATGGCGCGCTGACGCAGACCTACACGAAGAGATAACCAACCACTTCAGCCGCATCCGGCCACGGAGGGCGCCGCATGAATGGAGAAATCCATGAGCTACTTCTACAAGACCGAATCCCCAAAGCTGCCTGACACGGAAATCACCATGACCACAGCAATCGACCTGTTCGCCGGCCTCGGCGGATGGAGCACCGGCGCGCGCGCCGCAGGCGTCCAGGTTCTCTGGGCGGCAAATCACTGGCCGGTGGCCGTTGAATGGCACAGCGCCAACCACCCCGATACGCAGCACGTCTGCCAGGATCTGCACCAAGCGCGCTGGGAGCAGGTGCCAGCGCACGACATCCTGCTCGCCTCGCCCTGTTGCCAGGGCCACGCCAAGGCACGAGGTAAGAAGTCGGGCAACCCGGAACACGATGCATCGCGCTCGACGGCCTGGGCGCCGGTATCGGCTTTGGAGTTCCACCGGCCTCAGGCGGCAGTGATCGAGAACGTGCCGGAGTTCACCGACTGGGTGCTCTACCCGGCCTGGCTGCAAGCGGTACAGGCGCTGGGGTATCAGGCAGCGCCGCATATCGTCGACTGCGCCGACCTCGGAGTGCCGCAGCACCGCGTGCGCCTGTTCATGGTGCTGACGCGCAGCAAGGCGCCGCTCATGCTGCAACTGCCGAGCGAGCGGCATGTGCCGGCCGCCAGCTTCCTCGACTTCGACGCCGGGCGCTGGTCACAGATCGAGAAACCAGGCCGGGCTCAAGCCACCCTTGACCGGGTGAGAAATGGCCGCCAGCGGTTCGGCGACCGCTTCATCATGCCCTACTACAGCAAGGGCTCAGGCACCACCGGCCGGGACATCAACCGGCCGATCGGCACCATAACCACCCTGGACCGCTGGGCCCTAGTCGACGGTGACCGGATGCGGATGCTCAGCGCAAGCGAGGCCCTGGCTGCGATGTCGTTCCCGGCTGACACCCTGCGCCCAGACAATCACCGGCTGACCATGCACATGGCCGGCAACGCGGTACCGCCGCTGGCCGGCCAGCGCGTCATCGAGGCCTTGATGAAGGCCGCCTGACCGTAGGGCACACTTGTACTCCGCCCTACTGTAATCCCCTCAGGGTATGGGCGCCAGCTACAAGGGCACTCACACCTTCGGCTTGAACGTTGAGCGAGACGAGTCAACCGAGGACATCGAGATGCGCGCACGAGCTCGTGCCCGGCAGCAGGTCGCCGATGGCGGCTGCTGGCCAGTCTGGGTTGTTCAGGTAAGCAGTCTGCTGGTTACCCGCGATCATGCTCCCCTCCCGGGCGCTTAGACCGCCGGCGTCCGCACCACTGCACGCTATGCCCAGTCTCCGAGCTGGGTCGCGCCGATAGAAAGACAATCATCAATGACCTGCTGGCGCAGTTGCCGCCAGAGGTCGCACGCCTACAGGAGGCAAAGCATGACCATCACAAAGATCACCGAATGCCCGGAGTGCGGTGGCAAGTCGCTGACTTGGCAAACGCACAACAAGAACATCAGCGATGCTCAGCACGGGCGCCTGCGCGCCGGCGACATTCGCTGCGAGCTGGTTCTGGGCTGTGATGCATGCTCGGAAACCCTGGCCATCATGAGCGCCGACCAGGTAGCGGCATGGCTCACAGAACAAGGACAGGAACAGGCTGTTCAGCACCAGGGCAGTGATGCCATCCCAACGTCCGCCAGTGCTGGCGAGGTTGAAGAGTCGCTGCTGTGGCTTGACGACTTTGTTGCGCGCTGCAATGGAGATGACCGCGGCTCCTGTTCCGCTGTCGAGACTCTGCGAGCTGCACTGTCCGCCAAGGTGCAGGCCAAGAAGGTCAGCGCCGTTGCCTTGCGTGAGGCGATGGAGAACCTCGCGATCAGCGCTTCTGTGGCCGACCACCCACCCGTGTTCCTGCCAGCGTCGGTGCGCCAGCATCCGCTTGTGATGCTGGGCGGTGTGTGCGTGCGGGTTACCTACTCCGGACTCAAGTGGTACCACGAGCAGTTGGTCGATGACCGCTGGAATGCGCTGGCCGTGGATGAGTTTGAGGCGCTGCTGGTCGAGGCACTGGCCAAGGCATGAGCATGCCCGCTGATCACTGATCTCTCGCGGTACCGAGAGCCCAGTATTGCCCACTGGCCACTGGTGATGGTCTTCGGACCGAACTGGGGTCAGGTGGGTATGCAAAAATAGGCACATGTGCCTACTCGCATGCTAGGCACATGTGCCTATTTACGGATTCCTGATCACAGGCCACTCATCAAGATGGAGAGCCTCGAAATGGCTGCCACCCCGCGCAAACCTCGCAACAAACCGACTCAGCTGCAGACTGGCATTCTCCTCGCCGCTGCGGATCTCTCTCGCTACATCTACGACAGGGCCGATGCCGCTGCGCTGCTGAAGCGGCAGGGGCTAACTGATGCAAACTGCTCGGCCCTAGACGAAATGGACAAAGAGCAGCTGCGGATCCTGCGCGATGATTATGGGCTCGCCAGACTGCGCGGTTTGGATTGAGGACCGCCTCGTTCTGTCGTAGGTGCGACTGTGCACCACCAGCCACGACGTTCATCCAGAGCGGCGCAAGAGCAACGACTTCACAGCACCGATCACGGTAAGCGACAACGCCTGGATTGGCGCAGGGTGTGTGGTGCTGCCGGGTGTCAGCATTGGGCACAATAGCGTGGTTGCCGCCAACAGCGTGGTCACCGAGGATGTTGTGCCGAATGCGCTTTATGCGGGTTCGCCGGCACGCTTCAAGAAGTGGCTCGTTGTTCCTGAAGAAGCTTGAGAGGAGAGGGTTTCCCATGCTGGGATAGCCTTCCTGTGGGCGCCCAGTCGCGTCCTGATGGCTGAGCCAGGCAGTCGTCCCCCATGCCCTTTACTCACTTGCCCCTCGATCGCCCAGCTTTAAGCCATGCCGGGCGCTGCCCGCCGCCGTGGTTCCGCTGGTTTCGATGATTCAGCAGAAAAAGTTATCGTATAGGACAACTTATGGTTGCCATAAATTGTCCTATGGTTTAATCTTTTCTCCGTAGTCATCTACCAGGACAAATCAATGCGTACCTTCAAAGGGTCCATCAAGACTGACGTTCAGGGCTCCGATGTGGAGTTCGAGGTCGAAGACAACGCCACCCAGGATGAAGTCGAATACGAAGCCAAGCAGGCTGCCTTCGAGCACGTGGAGTGGAATTTCACGGAAGTGAAGGGCGCGTAAGGCGCTTCAGGCCCCACCCAGATAGAACAGGTGATAGTGATGGAACAGGTTTATCCGCGGGAGACGCTTGAGCACAAGCGTGCAGGTTTTGAGCAGGGCATCAAGAAGATCGCCGTCGAGCGCTTTGGCCACTCGGCCAATGACAACACCTTCTACATGCTGATCGAGCGCAACCGTAATGGTCGCTACGCCGTCGAGTGGGTGCGTGGGGCGTGGGAAGGCCTGCAGCTGGCTGAACAGCTTCAGGCCAGCTCGCTGGAGGCCGGTAAGGGCCCGATGGCGCTGCAGATCAATTTCCCGGCGGCCGAGCGTGCGAGCGTCAGCGATTCCAAGCTCTACAGCCATGCCGAAGTGCCGAGTATGGACCTGGCCGACGTGGATTACATTCTGCACCTCACCGTGCGGGCTGCCGACCCAGACCAAGAGCGTCTCCTTGCCGATACCTGCACTCGTGCCGTGACCTCCGCTCCCAAAGCGCTGGCTGCGATGCAGCAGGCCTACTCGAAGCTGGACAGCGTTGCCTTCGTGTCGGAGGAGGGTGACACCGACGAGGTTAAAAGCGCCCTGCTCGAAGCCATGGCCGCTCTCTCTGTTCAGTGAGTGAGCTCCTCTCTGCGCCCGGGCGTGAAGCATGACCAGGGCGTGGGTCGAGGCCTGATAATCAGCGCCAGCACACACAGGATCCAACATGGACCAGCAGCCGAATTGGCGAGTTACCTACCATGGCAACCAGGGTAATACCATCACCGTCGAGGTGATCGCATCCACCTACAGCGACGCCATCAGCAAGGCGTCCGCCAAGCTCCTCAACGTGTACTTCCAGTCTGCGGTACAGATCTAGGTCAGCTCCTGAAGCACGCATCCCCAGCCATAGAGCTGGGTCGATGCCGTGGAAGCGGCGCGGATTTCGCGTGCGCAGCAGGGGTAGGAAGATCATGCCGTTGACCTGGAACGTTGCTTATTACTCGGGGATGTCCAGCACTCAGGACCTGAGGGCTGCCGTTGATGAGGGCGTCCCAGTAGGTGTTGTTGCCACACTGCTCGACACCCTTAAACTCCTTCGGACGCTTCCACGTCATTTGGATGCAGGCGGCGCCGTGTTCATTGACTCGGGGGCCTTTTCTGCATTTCAGAAAGGCGAGCTCGTGAGCTGGGAGAAAGTGTTTTTCGCCTACGAATGCGTGCTGGGGCGGACGGACTACCCCGGGGCGCTGAGTATCGTGGCACCGGATGTCATCGGTGACCAGTCGGCAACCCTCGACTTGTGGGCTGTGCACGCAGAGCGAGTTCGCACGTGGATCACGGCCGGCGCTCGTGTGATCATTCCCCTGCAGTGTGGGGAGCTGTCTGCCGGTGAGATGCTGGCGCATGCAAAGCGGATATTTCAGACCGACCAGTTCTGCGCGGGCATCCCATCCAACCTAGCGGCAATGAGTGCTGAGGATTGTGCAACCCTGCACCATCACGACTTCCACCTGCTGGGACGTGTGGTGATCAACGCCGAGTTGGGCGATAAACTGCGTGCCCTGCTGGCCAACAATCCCGGTGCCATCTACACGGCAGATGCAAACTGGCTGCGCTCCCGCATCAAGCAAATCAGCCTGTCGGCTAAGGAATTGCGGCAAGCGCCGCCGGACAACCCGTTTGAGTCCTCGCGAACTCGTGCCGTACGGGCAATGTTGCGTTAGGATGCCTATCACCAAAAAAATTACCCCCTTCGCCAGGAGAGGCAGAATGGAAGTAAAATCGAATCTCTACCCTTGCTCTCACTGTGACCGCACGGGCACCTGCAATCGTGCCGTTGAAGGCGCATCCTGCGCTGCCTGCGTGAAGGCCAATGAGCTGAAAGGGGGCCATGTAGGATTACCTTGTGGGACCTGCGGGGGCATTGGTCATGCAGAGCCACTGACTGAACGGTTCAACAAACGCTTGCCACTGTTTATGGGCCTGGCGGTCGTGTTCATCCTACTGTTTGGTGTTTTCTTGGGCGCTGCTACTGAGAGCAAATACTTTACTGAATTACTCGCTTTTTCTGGCCCTTTGATAGGGGTGGTGTTGGCCTACTACTTCAGTGCTCGCAACTCGCGGCAGCCATGATGCGCGTCACGTTGCCAGCCTAATAACAGGCACTTTCACCGCCCAAGCGAAAAAACGTCTGAGACACGGACTCAACCCATGACACAGAACACCGGCAGCGCTCTTTGTTCGCACTGTGGTGCAGCTTATCGACTTTCATCCGACTTCAAGCGTGACATGCAGAGGCTTTGCAACGCATGGCTTAGCCGCCACGTGCGTGCTTGTGCGACCAGATCGCCGTCACAGCGCCGATCCTGGGCGCAGAAGTACGTTGGGAAGGATTTCACTGAGAGCAGCTTGACGGTCAACCTGGAGCATCCTGGTTTTAAAGAGGTCCAGCTCGGCCAAGCAGTTTTTGGGGGCGCTTCAGATCCCCTCAACCCATCTGGCCAGCCTGCCGGGCAGATTCGTTCTTCCTCCTATTGAAGGTGCGGGTTGTTAACCGCTCTGGCAGAGTGTTGCAGGGCGAACACCCATTCTGTCAGTGGCGATAGCAGCGCATCAGCTATCGCAGCCATTATGCCAGTGAAACCACCTGTCATTTCCATAGGAGCTGTGAAGTGAAGTCCGTCGATGTTGTGAGCAAGGCTTGGACAGATACATACGAAGAGATTGCTGCTAAGGCCCAGCTTGTGCGGGATGTGCTGGAGCAGCGCAACGTGAGGCTGCGGTCCGGCAGCGCACTTTCGCAACTGCTTAGCCAGGCCGACAAGCTGAGCCTAGCGTGGGCAGAGCAAGTGAAGCCAGATGACCGGGTGGTCTGGGAAGCGGCGTTCGTGAACCGTCTGGCTGATGCGGTCACCAACTTGCCTGAAGAGCCAGGAATTCAAGAGGCGCTCAAGCGTATGGCCGGCAGCGTCATGCAGCCGGATGATCGGAACACCTCCCAAGGGAAGGACGCTCTCTGGGAGCTGGTGCTGCTGTCCGACTTGAAGAGCCGAGGGTTAGCAGCCAAAGCTGCAGAACCCGATATCCTGGTTGACTTCGGCATGGGCGACTACCCGATCGCTTGTAAGAAGATCTGGTCTGAGAGCGGAGTTGAGAAGCGTGTTAGCCATGCTGCCAAACAACTGGCGCCGTTCAACAATGGCGGGGTCATCGCTCTCAATCTGGACGATTTGGTCCCCGTCGGGAAAGCTGTGAGCGTTCCCACCAAGGAGCTTGCAAAGGCTGTTCTGACCAAGTTCAACTTGGACTTCATTGAGCGTCATCGAGACGTGCTGCAAGATGCTGTCATGAGCGGCAAGTGCGATGGTTTCTTCATCTCGACGACCGCCTTTGCTGTCCTGGCGGAGGAGGAGACATCGGCCTACCTCGCTACGCAAGGTTCTTTGTGGCACCTCGGAGATTCGTCGCCAGAGTCCTGCGAGCGCTTCCTTGCATTTGGTCACACGCAGGGCATGTAACCAGGAGCCTGCAGAACCACGAAGCGCCGGAAAATCCTGGGAGTGACAGTCAACACAGTGCTGTCGAGTAGCCTCGCTAAGGTCGAAAAGATGCGAGAGGATTGACAGCCGCTTCGAAAAATCAGACATTGCGATTTCTGAGGACGCAAGTCTGTTTCGTTGAGCGCGGTCAGTCCTCTTGGGATTGGTCGCGTTTTCCTACATTTTTGGGGTCTCCTTTTCTGCTCATTGGTCATGACTCTCATGACTGATCAGAATCTCAAGCAACCGGCTTGCCCGCCGACCCTCTCAGCATTTCCGGCATATCATCAAATCCCTTCCTCAACGCATGCTATCCGATCATTCTTCAGCTGTAGCTCTTATACTGATCTGTCCTCAGGCTGTGGTAACATCAGTTATACGTACGTGTTATGTATCAATTTGCTTGTGTCTGGGGGTGTGTATGGCAAGTGACGAAGCTCTAGGGTGTGATTACCAAGGCAGGCATTTCGGTGCGGCCTATCCCGATGCGCAGTGCGTCGACGGTTTTCTCTGGGATGAGGATAGCTGCGATGAGCCTGGAGGTGCTCTTCTCCATGGAGGCGACATTCCCTGCCCAAAATGTAATTCAGCTGCGCATGCCACGTACTACGGTACGGAAGAAGACTCAGCGTCGCCCTCGGCCCAGTCGACTGGCAACGGTCCTTACCAGCTACTCCCCAACAACCCCGAAGATTCGCCGGGCTGTGCACCTGCTCTGTCGTGAGCTTGATCAGCTACACAGGTTCGAACGTTCATACACTCACTGGAAAAAGCATGTCACCACTTCGAAAGATTGCTGTGCTCGGTTGTGTCGCTCTGTCGCTGGCAGGGTGCAATGACAAAAAGATCAATGTCACCATTCCGACTGGCTCGACCCTCTACGTCAAGCTGTATCACTTCGGTGATCCTGCGCTCGGCTCGGTTCTGCCAACCGAGTACCGGGCTGGAGGGTTTGGCAAAGTGGAATATGAAATGTCTCAGGTCCTGGCCGGAAATGAATGCGCCCTGGGCATTCCTCTGAAATGGAACAGCCGCCAGCTCAAGCATGAGACTTCTACCGCCACACTGTCCTGCGACGGAGCTGATCAGCGAGAGCTGAAGGGCTATGTGATCGGTGAAGACGGCAAACAAGGCCTGGCCGGTGTTACGTTGGGCAGCGTGGTCCCGTTTGTGGTCACCGAGACAGCAACGGTCAAATAGCCCCGGGGGAGAGCATCATGCAGCTGTCGAAATTGCGGCCACGGCTGTACCCAAACGGGCGGCTAGCCCTGGAGCTGCTCTACGAGGATGGTGAGCACTGGGGCGTGCTCACAACAAACCTCGTGGAGGCCGAGTTGGCGGTCGATGAGGTGTGTATCCACGCCTGGCAACTGCCCGATCAGGTCTTGGATCTGCACCTGGCATCCGGAAAGTTTGAAGACACTGGCAGGGTTGAACCTGCTGGTTTTGAAGACGCACCTGTGTGGCGGGTCATCTGCCCAGAGCTGCTGGCGCATGCCCAGCGAATGCGGGCTCATACGAGGTAAGCAACATGGATTACTCGCAACTGCTTGAGCGGAGCTTTCTTCAGATGGCTCACACGTCTGTAAGCCGCCTGGGATATCTCGCGGAGCACGTTTTCGGGTTCACTACGGATTCACCCAGTGCTGACGAGCTGTTCGCTGCCAAAGCTGTAGAGGTCTGCGCTGCGCTGGGCAATCGAACGATGCGGGAGTACGTTACTACCAAAGACGGGCACCTCTGGTTCTTGTTGATGTTCAACATGCCATTCTTCGCTGGGCGCCTCGATTGGGGCACCTCGATGACCGGATCCTGGTGGAGCGTTGAGCATGGAGAATTTTTGGAGCTGGATAGCTGCGGGCTCTGGACAGAAACCGGCCAGCTGTTAGAACCGATGCGCTTCACACTTGACCAGTGGAAGGAGTTCATCAACGCGGTCGTCGCTTTCGCTGCGCCCGAACTGGGGCCGGGCGCTGGGAAAGGCTTTGAGGAATTGCCGGCGTTATGAGGTCGGCTGAAGGCCGAAGGATTCTGCAATTCGGCCGATGATGGTCTTGAGGTCACCCCGAATCTTGAGCGCTTTGAAGTCGATCTCTTCGACCGCCAGGCGCTCAAGGAATAGCGCCATGTCTGCAGTAATGCTTGCGGGCAACTCAATCACCTCGCCAGTCAGCAGGCCCGCCAGGGCCAGGACATCGTTCCGATGCTTCCTGACGTTCTTCGAGTCAACTGCTTCACCGTTTGCCTTGCGCTGAGACAAGTCGAGCCAGGCCTTAGCTTTGAAGGGGATAAGACGATCAGCGCTGATGTATGTCAGCTCCTCGCTCTGATGGCGGCCGGAACGCAACAGGGTGTAATAGTCTTCATCGAGCAGGATAGCGCTCAAACTCGAAACCGACTCATCTGTGGGGATTGGGGTCAGCGTTGCGTTTTCCTCATGCTCAAGGCCATCCGGTGCACGAGAGAATAGTTCGATCATTACCGGGTAGGTTTCGTCGGCGGGATTCTGGAATCTGTAGAAGACCGGCCTGTCACCCCCTCTTTGTTTGATCTCATAGCCGCCGGCCTTTATGAACTCCCAGAACCTGTTAACAAAATGGGAGTCCAGAGCCTCAATCACGAGCACGATGTCTAGGTCTTTCGTGGCCCTGAAGCTCTCTCCCGCGTCTTCCATCGCCAGAGCAGAGGCAACGCCACCGATTAGGACGTAGCTATCGCGGAAATCGCGAAAGTGCCGGCCAAAAATATCTAAACCTTTCACGCTAACCAATGTACCTGCTCCTTGAGTTCATCCAACGCAATCTGAATGCGTTCGTCGGGGTTGTCTTCCAGGCTCAGAAACAGCGACGCTGTGTCTGCCATATACTGCGTTTCGGTGAGCGACGGATACCCCCAGATCTCCACCCACTCCTCGATCGAGTCCACCGACTCGACTACCTCAAACGCATCAAGCGCCAGCATGTCATTGAACACTTTCTTGCTCATCCCCCATACGGCCTGCTTAGGCTCCGCCAGCATCGTGTACTTGGCCAGGGCAGTTTCCCCCGCGATGAATACTCCCGGGGCCATGGGGATAGCATTTCGGGTAATACCAATTCTCTTTTTGACGGGGGACCGCAGGTGCTTCTTGGCCTTCTGGAACACCTCTGCAGGCGACCCGTTGAAGGCGTAGGTCTTCCAATGCAGCTCGCTTTTCGCAGGGCTAATCACCCCCAGCGATACCAGCTGATCCACTGCCTTCGAGAGGGTCACGCGACTGTAGCCCAGGTCCCCCAGCAAAGCGTTCGTAGTGAAGTAGGTTTCGTCGGGTATCCCGGAATATAGGCACGAGAGAAGCATGGCTTGGGCCGCGGGGAGGAGGGCGGCTACCTCGCTCTGCTCTCGCCGCTGACGGAAGCTTTCACGCAGGTCCAGCGCCATCTCAGGTATGAACATCTGGAAGCTGGGCTGGATGAAATTGACCTGGTGCATGATCAGGCTGCGGCGGTCTTGAGTCGACAAGGACCAGCAGACGTACACTACTACCTGGTTGGTGACGTTGCGCACCATCTCGATGTGCTTCTGCAGCTTCACGATGCCTGGGTACTCAATATCATCACGGGAGACCAGCAGCATCATGTTGAACGCCGAACTGTTCCCCATAGGTACGCTCAACTCGTAGGTCTTGTAGCTGTCCCGGATGGTATAGGGGACTCGGAGTGGCACCGGAGTCATCTGCGCTGCCACACCTAAAACGGACTCAATGTAGGCCTTAGCTTCGTCTTGTAAATTCGGCATGAGCCGGCCTCGTGTTAACTACTTTTTTTCACTGTAAACCACAGTGGTTTACAAGTCAAAAAAGTGGTTTACAATCCAATGTTTACTGGGGTTAAACGGAAATGTGCCATTTATAGTGGGTTAGAAAAAGCCCCAGCCAGAGTATGCGCTGTGCACTGCACAGTGTGAAGTGCACACAAGCAGTTCAAGCGCCGTCAGGTGGTCTGCTGACTTTTCCTACATCCATAACGGAACCGTCTGATCGACACCGTTGGATCAGAGGGGGAAGGTCAGGTTTTTCACCGAGGAAATGGAGCAAGGAAAATGGCTAGGCCAAACACCAGCGAACTGAAGCTACCTCTCAGCTTACACTTGGATCAGAGCACCCTGGATGCGATCATCCGCTTCAGGGCCGCACGTGCAGCACATTTGAAGTATGCGCACGACGATACAGCTGCCAGCGCAGAAATGTTTCTGGCGCTCCAGCAAGCTGAGGCCGACCTGGCCAGGGCGGTTGACGAGCTTCTGGTCAAGACTGCGGCTGAGACGGCAGAACCACACCCGCGACCGCAGAAAAATGTTGTCCTATAGGACAATATTTCAATTGAAAATAGTTGTTCTATAGTTTAATCTTTTCTCATTGACGTCTATCAATGAGGCCAGCAGGAAATGGATCGTTTTCAGCAGCAGGGCTTGCTTTTCGGGGATGAAACCCGTGACTCCACAAAAGCCGAGCTTGACCAGTTGATCGCCAGTGGTGCGCTGTTTGTGGCCAACCATTCGGGCGGTAAGGATTCGCAGGTGCAACTGATCCGTCTCCTGGAGCGCGTTCCGGCTAGCCAGCTGGTGGTTGTCCATGCATCGCTGGGCCCGATGGAGTGGCCGGGGGCGATGGAGCTGGCCCGTGATCAAGCCGCCGCTGCAGGCCTTCCTTTCATTGTTGCCACAGCCTCGAAGACGCTGCTGGAAATGGTAGAGCGTCGGTTCGAGATTCGCCCCGAGGTACCGAGCTGGCCATCTGCGTCTACTCGCCAATGCACGAGCGACTTGAAACGAGGACCCATCCAACGTGAGGTCAGGCGCTATGCAAAGGCCAATGGCTTCAAAACGATCGTCAACTGCCTTGGCCTGCGCGCTCAAGAGTCGCCAGGGCGAGCGAAGCGGGTAGTTTTCAGCCGGATGGGGATCAGCAACTCTGTGTTGACCTGGTTCGAGTGGTTGCCAGTACATGACATGCGCACGGATGAGGTCTTCGGTGCCATCGCTGCAGCGGGGCAGCGTCCTCATCACGCCTATGCCCTCGGTAATGATCGATTGAGCTGCATTTTCTGCGTGATGGCGTCCAAGCCTGACTTGCGTAACGGGCGTGTCCATCACCCTGAGCTTTTCGAGCAGTACGTCGCTCTTGAGCGGCGCACGGGCTACACGATGCACATGAATCGAATCCCACTTGTTGAGTTGGCGGCATGACCGCCCTCTGACTGCTTCCAGTGTAGAATCCACACACAGCTTGATAGGCCAAGGATCCACCGTGACTTCACCATTCTTCGTGACCATCGATTCCCAGAAAACGCTTGATATCGACGACGCGATATCGATCACCCAGAGCGGCGATCTGTACATCATATCAGTTGCCATCGCCGATCCTTCTGCGAAGGTTGGGGTCGGCTCTCATGACGATAAGTTGGCGTTTGAGCGGGCCGCCTCGATCTATGCCCGAGATCGTGCAGTGCAAACAATGCTGCCACGGCACATCGGCGCAGATCAAAGTAGCCTTGTCGCGGGGCAACCACGGCAAGCGATGGTTTTTACAATCACGCTCAATAGCTCGCTTGAGGTCGTCGGTTTTGAACCTAGCTGCCAGGTTATCACCGTCAACACCCGTCTCACATATGAGGCCATTCCGGAGATAGCCCGAAGCACTCAAAGCCCTTTGCGTGAAATGGTGGAGCTCCTCAGTAGGGTTTCGACGCTGCTGCTGCAGCGCCGCCGATCGAAAGGAGCGCTTGCCCTTTACGATATTCGCAAGCTCATGCTCTCGGATGAGGAGGGCAATCTTCGCCAATACGAGTCGTTGGATCAGATGGTCGGGCACATCATCGTGCAAGAATTCATGATTCTGACGAATTCCCAAATAGCCCTCTTCATGGCCGAGAATGGGCTGCCGGCGGTATACCGTAACCACGCAAGCCGAGTCTCCGCTCCGCATGCACTGGACCTGGCCAACACAGTCGAGCAGTGGTTGAAAGAGGGGCTGGTGACCGAAGCCTCTGTGGGTGCGCAGTTAGGGGCACTCATAGAGCGTGCTGTTTACGATGGCGTGGCGCGTGGGCATTACGGTCTTGGCCTAACGCTGTACCTCCACGGCACCTCTCCGCTTCGTCGGTATGCCGACTTGGTGAACATTCGCCAGATTCGGGCGCATCTCGACAATTGCCCGCTGCCATATTCGCAAGCAGATCTGCTTACAATCTCTGCGTCGATCAACAAAACGCTGCGAGAGCGATCCGAATCCACTGTCGACTACCACAAGGAGGTGCTGGCGCGGAAAGCTCAGCGCTTGGTGGCGAGTGGGAACCTGGTCAATATGGAGGACAACGTACTCAGCGCTGCCGTGAAGCTCGCGAAAGACGCCGGTCATTTGCCTGAAGCTGTAGTGGCTGAATTGATACGAAGACTCAACAACAACACGATAGCGGACGCCATCGTCGATCGACTTGCGATTCAAATCCCAAGGGAAGCAATCACCGAAGATCTTGGGGTGGCTTTCTCGAACTGGATGTGCCAGCACCCTCACAACGTGGTCAGGATCATCATGAACGGAATCCAGACTCAAGTTTTTGAGGGGCTCGATGAAACGGTGCACGGTGTAAATGGAGGCTTCAAGTGTGTGGTTGCTGTCTCGGCAAGTGGGCGGCGTCTTCAGGGAGTTGGTGTGCACCGCGAGAAGCGTGTAGCAAAGCAGAAAGCCATGGTCGAGATTTTGTGTCGTCACTTGAGTTTGCCCATAAACAGCCTTAGCCCTGAGGCTCCGACGCAGACATCAAGCTCTCCAGCGACCCGCGCTACTGACTACAAAGGTGCGCTAATTGAGCTTTGCCGGAAGCAGGGATGGGCTGCTCCTCATTTGCATGTCGCGATGAGTGGACCGTCAAATGCTGCAAGCTTCACAGCCACCGCGACTGTACACCCGAAGGGTAGCGACGTCGAAAGTGCTACCTCACCAGAGTGTGCAACCAAGAAGGCCGCTGAAGCAGCTGCTTCGGCCATCCTATTGAAGCGACTGGCCAAGTCACGTGAGGCGACTTCCGTGAGCAGCTCAAACCCGGTCGTGCAGCTAAATGAGATGGCACAAAAAAACAGGCTGGCGGAGCCCAGTTACGTCTTCACCCAGCTGAGCATTGCCCCTCCGCAGTTCCAATGCGAGGCGCGAATCGTCGTAGATGGAAATGTGCTTTCGGCCAAGACAGTGGCTGGAGGTAAGAAGGTCGCGAAAGAGCTAGCTGCTGCCGAGATCCTTGGGCAAGTGAAAATAGCGAGCTGATTGAAGCGCCCAGTTGACCGCCGTGAGGGAGCTAAGCAAATGAGCACTGAACAGAAAGAACTGGAGGGGTTCGAGCTGACCTACAGTGTGCAGATCGACAGCAGCCAACTACTTGAGCTACTAGTTGACGAGATGGACACTGGGGACAGCGTTTGGCAAACCACGAATGCGAGCGGTCAGGTCCTGGAACGTTCCGAGCGTTACGCAGATCAGGCTCGGTGCCTGCGTGACGGTCTGAACAAAGTACTGAAATAGGAGCAAGCACCAGGTGTTGACAATACCAGGCATCGAACAGAACTAGTCTGGTTGTTGCGATTGCACTCTCAGATGTTGCTGTAGCCTGGAGGCAGCATGGGCATACGAATGGACGAACGATGAATCTGAACAAAATTGTTGAACAGCAGGTGGCGCGAGCCGAGGCCCTGATTGCTGGTTACCTTGGTTTGTATGCTGGCAGCATTGACCTTGCAGACTTCAACCCAGGCTCTATCAAGGGGGCAACTCCAGAGTTCAAGCGATGCGTGCAGCTGATCCAGGATCTCGCGGCCATGGCAGTGGTGACTCCGTCGACTGTCCGCAAAATGGAGGACGCCGTGGATGCGCTGGCCGGCATGGTCAGGGCACCCCAGATGATGGCGCCCACACGCGCCCTCTGGGCTATCGAGGACATGATTCGTCGCACCCCGCTGGCGCTGGTTCGCCACCTTGCAGCAATTACAGGATCGGTGGCGGCGGGTATCTGGGGAACCATCGAAAAAAGCGCTGAAACAGATGTGGGCGTAGCGATCGCTGCGGCCCTGGTGATATTGTCTTTCGGCTGCAGCCTGAGCCATCTGCGAGACCCTGACCACACCGTGCCGAAAGGGCTTTTGGCGTTTCTTGGCATTGGAGCGCTTGCGCTCGTGACGAAGGGCGTGCTGTTCACATTCTTGGTTTTTGCAGTCATCTCGGCGGGCTTCTTCTTCCGAGATATCGCGCTTTGGTGCCGCCGGCCGAGGTCGGGCGCTGCAGTTTCGCTCAACCGTGAAAATGATGCGCTATTCGGCGATAACAGCAACATCTACACAGCCGAGGAGCTGTACGACCTTACCGGCGGCCCTGGGCCCGCGCATAGCGAATATGGCCTTGCCAAAGACGATGATTGAGAGTGCAACTGATTCGTAACGCATGGGAGCGCAGGGAGGCCTATCCTCCTATCCTGCTTAGCCTGGAAACTGATAATCCACAGTGATCCACAGCTCATTCACCAAGATATTTTTCTTGGTTATGTCATGGCCAAAGACTCTGTTTTCCTTGAGGGCGGGTCGGTTGCTGAATTCCGTGAATCGATCGTTGCTGATGATGAATGCGTTCGGTGAAGAGGCCAGTTCGATAATCATTTCATCGGCGCTGCGGCCCTTGTCGACGCGGTATGTCTCTACAGATGGGAAGGTGCTTTGAATGTCTTCCCACGAGGCCTGGAGCTTTCTCGTGATGCCTGGATCGAAGACCAAAATGACTTCACTGCCTGGCCAGTTTGACCGCAGGGCCGGAACGAGTGCACTCAAAGCGTTCAATCCGATGAACTGTTGATTCTTGCCCCGGCCACGGTTGCATAGGTTGTTCCCGTCAATGATCAGCCGCTCGATGACTCGACTTTCGCGCTGCCGCAGCGACTCCATTCTCAGCTCACATTTGGCAAGCTCTCGTTCAAGGTCCACAACATCGCTGGTTTTGTGCCTGACTACCTGGGCAATGTCATCTGTTCCGAAGTAGTTATTGCAAGCCCCCTTTACTCTCGCGGCCTCGACTGAGCGTGGTGGTGCGTTTCGGTGGCGATCTCTGAAGTCGATCGCTTGAGCCAGCTTCTCCTTGGCCACATCCAGACGCCGACGATAAATGAGGCACTGTGCCTGCGGCTCACGAATATGCTCTTCAAACTTAGCAATTTTGGCTGAAAGACCTTCAATGGCTGGCTGCAGTTTCGCGATTTGCGAACTGTAGGTCGCGTAGTCGGAGTCGGTTTCGAGCCAGTCCAGGGTAGAGTGGAACTGAATATCGTATCGAAGCCTCTGTACCAAATGCTGCTGGGTGGCTATCTCCCCATCTTCGCCAAGCAATGCCCCCAACCGAGCCGCTTTCTCGGCTCGCTTGGCTTCCTCTGCCGCGGACATTTTGGGTGGTTCTGGAACCCGTCCCGTCACTGCATCGAATACTTGCCCGAGGAACGAGCGGTTAGCGCGATAGGCGGCCTTGTAGAGTGTGGCAGGATCAATCAGGGGCGCCAGACCCAACCCGATACGTTCCCGTTCGAGCTCCTCTAGTTTCCCCTCGGCATTTCTAAGCGCCAACTTGGCCTGGTCCTCATCAAAGCGATGCAGATGGCCGTAGAGTTCGTACTGCTCCTGCAAGCCAGCTTCAGCCGCGGCAAGGGCAGCGACAGCAGCTTCGTACTGCGCACTGTATGGGTTCTGATCCATTGCGTTCCCAAATGATGGAGATCTGCGAGCAACTGATGCGCACCAGGGCACCTGGTTCATAGCGCAACTGAACGCCACTTTAAGAGGAAGCGTCTGGAGAGTGAAGTGCCTGGGGCGGAAACGGCGATAGGCACTCAACCAGGGGCGCCACGCATAAGACAGAGGTGATCTGCTAGACGGAGTCTTTCAATACTGACCAATTATCTGTACGCGTTGTGTGTTATTTTTAATTCCGGAAAGAGAGCCATGTCCGGGAGATCCTTGGTGAGTTCAGAAATAAACACCCGCAAGCGAGCGGTTTACTGGGGCGTAGCGTTGCTCGCTCTGATCGGAGGTCCGCTGGCCTACAACGGCCTAGGGTTGAGCAAGCTGAGAACTGGTTTTTCCTCTGCGACACCTGAGGAAATTCAAGCGGCGACCCGCGATTCGAAATGCGCAACTCGGCTGCTGGTGAACGCCAACCGAAGCGCGCAGGACATCCGGGTTAAAGATCTGGAGTGGGTCAAGGAGCGCTGCGCGCTCGTAGAGCGTCAGGCCGAAGCTTTCAAGGGGACTGCACCATGATTTCGCCTGGCCAGCAGCCCGCCAAAAATCAAATTCGGCGCAACTATCTGGTTGGCGCCGTCTGCATCGCAGCTTTTTCGGCGAGCTCATTCGCATACACGTTGCCCGGGCTTACCGCAAAGGCGGCATCGCTTGTGGTTGGGTACTGGGCGGCACTGCCGTTCGTGCACCTAGCTACAGGGCATGGGTTTGGATTCAAAAAAAAGCCGGCAGCAGCCTCAGGCGTCGATGGCCAGGAATGCTGTGACGCTGGTCGCGCAGAGGCAGCACCCTCTCAAGCGAAGGATGAGTCAATATGAAAAGAAAACTCAAAAATGATGCATCTGGGTGGAAGACAAACTGGCTCGGTGTCTGTGAGCGCCCCCGCTTCTTCACTATCGTCACGCTCAAAGCGCTGTCGTTGTTTGTTTTGCTGACAGTTTTGAGCTTTTTACGCTCTGCAGCAGTGTTAATAGTGCTGTTGCTACTGGTTTCAGGTATTGGCAAGATTTTCAATTCAGCAGAGTCGTTCGACCCACAGAGTTTGGCGGTCTTAGACGGGCCGCCGGATTATTTCGCGCTGACAGTCATGTGTTTGATCTGGCATGGGATGGTTTGTGATGTATTTTCTGCGCTCCGAAAGTGGCGTCAAAAGAGAAGTCGTAGTCGGAACGAAATAAAAATGAGCTGACCTCGGGGCCTGAGCGCTCGATGGGCGGGGAGGGGGGCCGAATCGGTAGTGAAACTCGCGCCCTTTTCAGTCAGTATTCGGCGGGGTTGCCGGCTGAGGATGCTGGGCCCCCAAGAGAGCGGCACCAGGAGCTGAGACATTTGAATACCCAGAAGCTACTCCGTCACTACGAGGCTGCGATCATCGCTGCACCTCGGCGTGTACTGGCTGGCGACGCCAGCTGGAAAAAGGACATCACACGTGACGCAGGGGTCTACGTCATCTGGGAGGGAAAATCTCCAGTCTACGTGGGTGAAAGTTCGGCACTTCGAGCCAGGATGAGTGACCTTACGAACTTTGAGAATCATTCATTTGCGAGAAAAACGTGCGAGCTTTTTGGCCTTAGCGCCAGCGACAAAAAGGGCCTGCTCAGCGCATATTCGAACAACTATGAGCTGTCCTACTGCGCGGTCCCGTTTGGACGAAAGGAAGTCGAGGAGTACTTGATCCTGCGCTGGCGCTCAACCTTGTCGAACAAAGTGACAGCACGCCTGCTGGCAGGGCACCAGTACAGTTGGGTTGTGCCCGCTCCTACCTTCGAGACCATCGTCGGCATAACTGCGGACATCCAAGGGCTGCCAGGCAGTCAGGCGAAAGAGCTCGATGTCGAATTGGCGTAACAGCTATTGACCCTCCCTTGTTTTGTATTTTCGGTAGTCATGAAGGTCTCATGGTTTCGCTGAAATTATAGAATATTCAGAGCTTTACACTTCGTCATCCTGACTTTATATGCCGTTTGACATTCATCAAAGCTTTCAGGATTATAGTTACGTGTTACGGCCTCGCGGCCGTTATCCGCGACAGCGCATGTCTGCTCAGGCGCAGTCTTGGCCCCATCTGGAGAGTTTGAATGTCGATCCCAAAACCGAGTGCCGAAAGTTCCGGCCAGGCCGGCGATGATGCTGGCTTGGAGGCGGCGCTGCAGGAATTCCGCGATAAGATCCAGGCCGCTACTGGTCGATCAGTGCTCCCGCTTGAGTTGGCGGCATTCCGCGCCCAGGTCGCTACTTGCATCGCTCACCGGCAGCCGCGGCTCGTGCAGTTTGGCCTTTGCGACTTTCAAACCCGCACCGGGCGGGCAACGTTGATCCAAGTGACGTTCTGATCCGGCCGGCCACCCAGCGCGTGGTAGTTGCGTTCAAGGCCCCCAAACAACGAACATCGTGACCAAACCCCAGCTGTCAGCGCAGGTCAGGACCACCTATGGGTACTGATTGCAGCTGGCAGCCCGATCCACACCAGCATTTCGACGAGTAAGGCCTGAGGCTTGAACGACCATATCCATCTAGCGGCTGAATACGATCAGACCCCCAGTCGGGATCTGCCGCATTCTGTTGAAGCCGAGCAGGCCATTCTAGGCGGATTGCTGAACGAGCCACGTGCCTGGGTGCGTGTCTCGGACCTGGTGGTCGAATCTGATTTCTTCCGCGCAGACCACAGGCTCATTTTCAAGGCTATTGCCAGGCTGCTTGAAGAGGGGCGGGCGCTTGATGTCGTCACGGCACAGGAGGCTTTGGAACGTGCAGGTGAGCTCTCGAATGCAGGTGGCTTGGCCTATCTGAAAGAGCTTTCCGATAACACCCCGTCCGTCGCCAACATCGCGTCCTTTGCTCGCGTAGTCAGCGAGCGCTCGCAGTTCCGGAAGATCATTGGTGTGTGCGAGGAGATCGAGCAGAGCGCCAACTCCCCAGCCGGCCGCTCCGTGGAAGATCTGGTGCATGATGCCGAAGCGAAAATGCTGTCTGTGGCCGGTCAACGGCCGAAGGAGGGCGGTCCGGTTGGCATCGAAACCCTGCTCAGAAAGGCCGTCGATAAGATCGAAACCGCCCATGAGTCAGGGCTTGCGTCCCTGGGCCTATCGACAGGTTTCGTCGACCTCGATAGCAAACTGAGCCTGTTGCGTCCTGCTGACCTGGTCATCGTGGCTGGCCGGCCATCCATGGGCAAAACCACTTTTGCCATGAACATTGTGGAAGAGGCCGTTCTGCGGTCGGATAAAGTGGTCGTGGTCTACTCCATGGAGATGCCAGGCGATGCACTGCTAACGCGCATGCTCTCCTCGATGGGTAGCATTGACCAGTCGCGAGTCCGATCCGGGAAGCTGTTGAACGAGGACTGGACCAAGCTGACCAAGGCTGCCAACGCGCTCAACAAAAACGATCGCTTCTTCATTGACGACACGCCGGCGCTGAGCCCATCGGAGATGCGTAGCCGCACGCGGAGACTTCGACGTGTGCACGGCGAGATAGGACTGATCATGGTGGACTACCTGCAGCTGATGCAGATCCCCGGATACGGCGGTCTCAACCGGACCAACGAGATTTCGGCCATCTCCAGGTCACTCAAGGCTTTGGCCAAGGAATTTGATTGCCCCGTGATTGCACTCTCGCAGCTCAATCGCTCGGTGGAACAGCGCAAGGACAAGCGCCCGGTGAACTCCGATCTGCGCGAGTCCGGCGCCATCGAGCAAGACGCTGATGTGATCATGTTCGTGTACCGGGATGAGGTGTACAACCCCGACTCCCGGTTTGCTGGCACCGCCGAGATCATAATCGGCAAGCAGCGAGAAGGACCCACCGGTTTCGTCCGGCTTGGCTTCGAGGGGCGATACACACGCTTTGTTAATTTGGAGCCGGGTACCCACGACTTCACCGATCAAGAAATGGGGGTTGAGAGAATTGACCCCAACCCGCGACTTGGCCGTATGCCTGTCCAGAAGCTCGTAGAAGGGGCTGCGAAGAAGGTTGAGGGCAAGGGCAGGGGGCGGCGCCGAAAGGGCGTAAGAAAGCCCCCGTGAAGCCTCCTGTTACCTCGCCACTCGATAGCGCCCCCAACTTACGGAGTCAGATGCCCACATGAACGACGATTACGCTCCAGAGCAGCTCGACCTACAGACATCCTCGCTGAAGGTGCCACCGCACTCGATCGAGGCAGAGCAGTCCGTGCTCGGTGGTCTCATGCTCGATAACAACGCCTGGGAGCGCGTGCTCGATCAGGTCTCCGACGGCGATTTCTACCGGCATGATCACCGGCTGATTTTCCGCGCCATCGCTAAGCTGGCGGACCTGAACGAACCTTTCGACATCGTGACGCTGCACGAGCGTCTGGACAAGGAAGGCCTAAGCAGCCAGGTCGGCGGGCTGGCCTATCTGGCGGAGCTGGCAAAGAACACCCCATCCGTTGCCAACATCAAGGCCTACGCTGCGATCATCCGGGAGCGGGCGACCCTGCGCCAGCTGATCAGTATTAGCACCGACATCGCGGACAGTGCCTTCAACCCAGAAGGCAGGAACGCTGCGGAGATCCTCGACGAGGCCGAACGGCAGATTTTCCAGATCGCTGAAGCCCGGCCGAAAACCGGCGGCCCGGTGGGTGTCAAAGACCTGCTGACCATGGCCATTGACCGCATCGACACGTTATTCAATTCCGACAGCGACATTACCGGTGTGTCGACGGGCTTCACTGACCTTGATGAGAAGACCAGCGGCCTCCAGCCGGCCGATCTGATCATCGTGGCCGGCCGGCCATCGATGGGCAAGACCACCTTTGCCATGAACCTGGTGGAGAACGCGGTGCTTCGGTCCGAGAAGGCGGTGCTGGTGTTCTCGCTCGAAATGCCAGGTGAGTCGCTGATCATGCGTATGCTGTCGTCGCTCGGCCGCATCGACCAGACCAAGGTGCGATCCGGCCAGCTGGATGATGATGACTGGCCGCGGCTAACATCAGCGGTGAATCTGCTAAACAACCGCAAACTGTTCATCGACGACACCGCCGGCATCAGCCCCTCGGAAATGCGGGCACGCACACGCCGCCTGGCCCGTGAGCACGGCGAGATTGGCATGATCATGGTCGACTACCTGCAGTTGATGCAAATCCCGGGCTCTGCCGGCGACAACCGGACCAATGAAATCTCCGAGATCTCTCGTTCCCTCAAGGCCCTGGCCAAGGAATTCAACTGCCCTGTCATCGCCCTGTCGCAGCTGAACCGCTCCCTGGAGCAGCGCCCGAACAAACGCCCGGTGAACTCCGACTTGCGTGAATCCGGTGCGATCGAGCAGGACGCTGACGTCATCATGTTCGTGTACCGGGATGAGGTTTATCACCCCGAGACCGAGCACAAGGGTGTGGCGGAGATCATCATCGGCAAGCAACGTAACGGCCCGATCGGCTTTGTGCGGCTGGCGTTCATCGGCAAGTACACTCGCTTCGAGAACTTGGCGCCGGGGATGTACAACTTCGACGATGATGAGTGATGACTCCCTGATCGGTTAGTGTCGGCCGCTATCCCAGGCCCCGCCCTATGGTCGCGATGATCGCAGTAAGTTGGCAGGGCGGCGGATCATCATGCCCCACTGCTTTCATGCTCAATGTTGAGCATCTCCTGGATACGAAGCCTACATCCTCCTGGAGATGCCACATGCACAACCTGAACGTATCTGAACTGACCTGGCCCCAACAGGTAGCTCTCGACGACTACGTCATCTACACGCAGCGCCTTTCTTGCCAAGCTGTCGCCGCTGAGCAGTGGTTGGAACGGAAGCGAAAAGACTTTATCGCGCACATCATGCACATCAACGAGCAGGCCAGTTACACCGCCTTCCTTGCCCGCCTGATCAAAGAAACTCCCTCGCCCGCCGCCCGCCGAGCTGAACTGGAATCACGCCAATGAAGCCTCGGCTGCAGGTCCTGGTCTTGATCAAAGGAAAACCCCGGCTGACTGATGTCCAGGGTCTTTTCCGCTTAGCCATCACCACACGCAGCTCTGACGAGTACCCCTGTTGCGTGGTCAGCTTTCAGTAAACGCTTCACCCACCCCGGCCAAGGCTGGGGTTTTCTATTGTATGGCGATATCCTCTGGTTCCTCGGATTGGAGCTTGGGCTGGCAGTCCGCTAATTGCGCGAGGAGCGGCTATTGTGTGAAAACGCAACCCACTCCGTACGCGATGCGATTTCATCTGAGCCATCATCATTTACCAGTATTATGCGTACGTGTTACGATTCATTTGCGAGAATCTCGCACAACATTCTGCGCGCTTGCTGATACCGAGTGACTGATCAACTTGGCATCACGCAAATGCATAAGAAAAATGTTGAATCGCCAGCCCGCCAAGCGGGCTTTCACGGTAGGGGGCGGGGGTTTCGCGACCCCGACCATCACCGGAAAGGAACTGTGCCGATGAGTACCCTGTACGACTATTCCGAAGCGGACCTGGACACCGAAATCTCGGTGAAGCTGACCCTGCGCGACTTGCTAATTTTGAGCTGGGGGCATGAGAGCGTTTCCTTCGTGCCTGGGGAAGCGTCCGACAAAGAATTCAAAGCTGCTGAACTGAAGATCGACACTGCCCTTGACCAGCTTCGTGTACAGATCTCCCGGGCAGAGCAGCCAAAGCTCATGTTTGATGAGGGGCTGAGGGCGCAGCAACTCAGTGCTGATGCCATCCAAACCGTTTTGGAAACGAACACCAGGAACTGATCACGTAAATCGGCGACCTGCGAGAACTCGCAGCCTGTTTGGAAAGTCTGGAACAGCTAGGAAAACCGTATGCCTTGGTTACAAGCGAAGGACGTCACCACCGATCCAGTTGAAGGCGAAGTCAGCAGCGCTGTAGCAGCCTACAAAATGGCCTTGGTGATGACCCATCATCGAAATTGGACACATCGCTTCGCTTGCTGGGCACGGGATCAGAAAGCGCTTCAGCGTGAAGCAGTTTTAAAAGGCGCGAAGCTACGTGCTCAAGAAGTGCTTGGCAAGTCTCCAGCGCATCGCGCAGTGCTGGAGAAAATCGTCAAATCGCAGCCGAGTGATATTGCCGAAAAGGACAATCTGCTTTCGCTTTTGTCCAGCAGCTTGGAAACATAGGAATTCGCACCAGGTACACAATATGCCCCGGCCCTCAAAAGCTGGGGCCGCGGACGTAGAAATAGGGCATTTCGGCCTATGGAACCAATCAGGGAAACGATATGGCAATTTTGAACGATGCATTACGGGAGCAAGTCGAGGCGCTGGGCTGGAAGGTGCCAAAGGGCGTGGAAATGCGTTTGCACGTTGTGCCTGTCGGGCAACTGCCGGGCCAGCGTGCATCGATCACCGTCATTGCCGAGAAAGGCGCTGTTCCTGATTTGAGTTTTCTCCAAGAACCGGGATTCTCGATCATGGCGAATGACGCGGCTGTGGCCGCTATCCAGTTCGCCCTGCACGATGACGATGGCATGCAGTTCCTGCGGCTTTGGAACCAGGGCGATTTCGATGTGATTCGCCGCGAGTGGCCCGAGGCTCCCGAGGAAGTTTTCATCGGTGCCGATCCGTTGCACAAACCGTCGAAGTAAGCAGGAAAACGCCATGAACCTACGAGTGATAAAGGGCGGCAAGCAGCCGGGGCAAGCTCCGGATACAGCCAAGCGCCGCAAGCAGTTGGGCCGTATTCGAGCCTGCTCGCGTTTCTTCTTTGAACGCCCTTCGATCGGCCCACGCATGGCACTTGCGTTGGCGGCTGGAATGGTATCTGGAGGCCTCACCATATGGGCCATAGGTTCCGGTTGGCCGTCAGCGTTGGTGACGTGTGCAACATTTGCAGCAGTGCTTTGCTACGGGCGTGCAGCAACAACGTGGGGAGCCAGGATGGATACCTATTTGGCTGAGTACGACCCTCTAGACAAAGAAGCTTACAGGCGGTTGCAGGCTGCTACCGAGGTGGAAGGATTATCCCCGTGGTCGCTGGATGAGTGGCTAAGCCGCGAATACGATGCCCTCGATATTGCTGATGGTATTCAACCCGCATCCGCTCGCCGGGGGCGGTTCCTGCGAAAAAAGGTTTAGAAAATCGCTCAGCTGCACCCCAAGCCCCGGGCTGATAAACCGGGGGTGAGGCCGTAAAGGCAGGTGTGATTTCCGCGCCCGCGTAACCGTAAAGGACCTGTATGAGTAGAGCAATGGATTCAAGCCGTCCAGTGACGAGAAATCGCGTTCTTTCGTTTTTCGGTGCGGCCGTGATCTGGTTCATCCTAATAGCGCTTGACAGCAGATCTGAGTACATCAGCGCTCTCCTATTCTATGTCTTGGCGTCATACATGGCCCGCAGCATTTCGGGAATCAGCCCCACAAGCGCTGTGTGTGACACTGACGCAGAAATTCGGGCCAAGCTAGATGCGAACAACCAGCGTAGCAAGCTGGGTTAAGTAGGAGCGTCGGCCTATGAATATGTTATGCCCAGGAAATGGAGGCGAATGAAGCGAAGTTACATTTTACTTTTGTTCGCGTGTTTCACCGAATTATCTATTTGCTTTCACGATGACCGCATTTGGGCAGAGGGAAATCCCCTCTATATGTCGTGGCAACGGTTAGCTTCATGTCATTTATAACAGGCTTGGCCTTTTGGGGCCTCGAACACTCCCGTGGAGCGTAGTCCTGACTGTTCGAGCAAACGCACTAGTTGCATCTAAGCCCCGCCTTATCCGTGGGGCCGTAGCCGTAGGAGAGCGGCAACTTTGTCCGCTATCGAGCAGGAGAACGAGTCCATGACCGAGAAGACTTACCGCATTTTTCATAACTACGACCGGGGCGACCAGTCGGAGTACTTGGCTTCATCGATTGACCCAACACGGGCAGCGATCTACTGTCAGTTTCTGGCTGAGGACCAGCTGGACGAATCGGCTTCGGTACGGAACAGTGGTATTGCAAAAGCCTTGGTGCAATTTTACGGCTGTACTCCCGTCGAGAAGACGCTTTCAGCGATCGACATTGATCTGTATTTCGCGAGGGAAGGTCTGTGCGGCGACTACGAGCAGCTGATGGCCGACCAGTCGTTGAAACGTGAAGGCATCATTGATGTGATCCGACCTTATACGGACTGGGTCGATAAAAATCAAAAAAGCGTTGCGGTCGCTGCCGACATCAAAGACTTGCAAAGCTTGTCTCCAGCGACGGCAGAAGCAATCATCTCTAATTGTCGCGTACACGTCGAGCTTGTACCCAAGAATGAACAGCAGCTGGAAGCTGATCGACTCAAGCAGAATCGGGCGTAATTTCCACTCGGGGGTGTAAGATAGGCAGATTTCACCCTTGTTAAACCTATCAGTGAGGTAGCAGGATGCGAGCGTTAGAGGAGATCGTTACAGAGTTCTTTCAAAACTGGGACCAAAAACACATCAGCGAACCAGCTCTTGGAGGTTTGCGAGAGCTGGCGAAAGATGGTCGCTTTGATGAAATGACGGTCCTGCTGCAGGCCTGCGTTGAGCTGCACGGGCGCGGTGCCATGGCCTTTGTTTTGAAACATGTGCCAGGGGTCCTGCTCAATAATTACGTTTATCGGCAGGTCGAAGCGTCTGCTTCGATTGTTGACGACTATTGGCGCGACGAGGCTGTTGGCACCACAATCAGAGACGCTGCGCTTAATTCCGGTCAATTATCTGTGGTCGTTTCGAAGATCCTCAGTGACCTTCGAGAAATCGCCGGGACGACCTGCTGACCATAGAAACCCGCTGCTCCCGACCTTGGGCGGTCGTTGGCAGGGCAAGCAGTGTACAAAGGCGCATTTTTCTCGCCTCAACATTGGACCGCTACAGGAGGCATGCTATGACATTACCGCCGAAAGCAGATTCTTCGGAGCGCTCGCCAACAGCCGACGAGGCGGCGGGTATGGCATGGTGGAACTGCATGCCCGACGGCGAACGTAGCCAATGGCTTGCTGCTTCTGGTACCGGATCAGTGGCAGACGCTTGGGCGGCGCGAAAGGCTGCCCGGGCGCAGGAGTCCGCCGACGCAGCGGTCTACCACAACCATCTGTACTGGTTCGATGAGCTCGCCAGAAGGCGCGAGGCAGCTGACGCTGCGCCTGATAATGTGGACGCCACCGCAGCGCTGCAGAGTGTTGAAGAACTGCTGAGGTTGGAGGAGTCGGAGCGCCACATGCCGCTGCGTGCCTGGTACATCGGCGATGAGTACGTGGTCGTCGCTCGTTCGGTTGAGCAGGCGTTGGCCGTGGTCGAGGCCGAAGGGGGCGAGTTCCCAGGCGGGTGGGCCGATCCCCGGCTGGTGAAAGAACACATTCCCGACCCTGCGAGCTCGCGGCGCACAAGTTTTGAGGATGCGCCGGACGTCAAATTGACGTTCGCTGAAATGCTTCCGCGATTTCGGTTCCCCAGGGTTATTTGGGTGAACCCATTTGGCAACGAATGGACCTATCCCGAGGACGATGAATGAGCGGTACCGCACACGGAAAAAGCCACCAACCGCATCACAGGGTTGGGCGTGGCCGTCGAGACATTAAGGTGACGTATGAAGTTGGATCGCATCACAGGAAATACTGAGAACTTCGGGCATCACCTGCAAGGGTTCTGCACCAATCCGGCTTGTGAATCCGGTGCGCTTGGTCGGCAAGTAGCTGAGCAGCCACAAGGCTGCCATCAGCTGCCTGACGATGTGTACCTGTATGAGTGCTGCCTTTGTAGGCATCGCTTCGAGGTTCAAGAACAATCATCAGCGCGAGCAGAAGTAGCCCCTGTGATTTCACCTGGTCTTTCGAGCATTACCGTGCCATGTCCATGGTGTGGTCACCGCAACGAATACAAAGCAGAGTTGTGGCCGTTGGTGAATAGCGACGGCTTATTTGCTATTTCACCCATCACAGCCTTTGGGGTGTATTGCAACGAGTGCCATGCTGCCTACACGCTTCGTCCGAAAGCTGAATAGCTACGGGAAATGCCATGTTGAATGTCGTAACCGAACAGCGCCCAGGTGAGCCGGACGTACTTTCTGCAGTGAAGTACGAGGCTTTTGAAATCCGTTCTCTCGCCGGAGATGTGCTCAAAGCTTTTGCTGCACCTGCAGCGGGCTGGACGCACCAGCAGCTGATGACTGTTGCGTACGAGCATGAGCCAATCACCCGCGACGGCGCCGATGGCTACCTCGGTGGCGAGTGGATCGGCAGTAGCGAAATTTGACCAGAAAGTCGCTCCATTGCACCGGCATCCAGTAACGGATACCCCGTAATTTGACTAAGGAACGTTATGCTTGATTCACCTTTCTCTTGCAGCAATTCAATAGTTTGGTTCTGTGGAATTGCGATTTTTATTTTTGTTCTCCAGTTCGTTAGGCCGAAAGCTTGGGCAAAACCTTTCGCAATAGTGGGGCTTTGCCTGATGATGGTGGATTTTGCGGCGTTTGGGCAGATACCTTTGCGATATGCCTTCGCTGATAAACTCGAACACTGCCGGCCTTATGGTCTCTGAGGCGCGTTTCACGGAGCGAAAGCATGGCTACAGAAACGAATGCTAGCGAGCGGATCAGCCGGGCTGAAAAGCACGTCAATGAGCAGTTGAGCTACGGCGGAATTTTTCCTGACACCGGGCCTTTTCGGCGGCACGCTTGAGTATCGCTATCTGGATGGGGATTTGGCAGACGAAATTGGCCAGATGCGGCGCCTTGCTGATGCGTTCAGCCAGCTCGCTGATGCACTGGAGTCGGACTCCAGGTTGAGTTCATAGAATTCCTTACTATCGGACTGGGGCTGACAAGTCTGTCTGCACCGTCAGCCCGCTCCGTCACGGTTTCTTGCAGTCGCGTGTCTTTCCGATCTAAGCACATCCATTCCTCTCCTTGCGGCCAAACTGCCAACCCTTTAGGCTCAGTACCCGCCCGCAGTCTGCGCGCTGCGAGCATGTGATCACCAAGAAAATAATCAGTTTTATGCTAGGGATTCTGGGGTATGAGGCGGCAAAAAGCAGATCCGCGCAATGCGCACATGGCTAGCTACGAGCAGTTTGCCTGGCAGGATGCACTGGCGTTGGCAACTTGGTTGAAGAGTGCCTTCGACCTGGTGCAGGTAAAAGAGGCCTTCGATGCCCTTTCAGTTGAGCAACTTCATGCGTTCGAATCAGAATCGGAAGTCTTCATCCGGGAGCTGTTGGCCAAACCTGTGAGTCAGCGGCCAGCCTACTTGCGCAAGGTCGGCAAGAACGTAGGTGCAATGACCCAAGCCATGCTAATTGTCCTGTCGATCATTGCCCAGGTCCGGGTTATGGAGGTTATTGAAATTCGTGACCGGTTTCGATACTCGCTGTATCCAGGCAGCGGAAATCGGGTCACCTGCGCCAGCATCTACGCATTTAACAACGAGATGAGGGATGTCACCTTCATGGATTGGCCTACGCGTGTGTTCGAGGTGCTTGCTGAGCAGGAAGCCGAGCACAAGGCTTTCTTGGCGACGCATGGGGACATTCTTGAGCAGTGGGCGGCTGCAGTTCGCCCTCGCCCCCCCGAGGCAGACTGATCGAATACCTCAACGGCTTTATTTTTGCCTCCAGTCAACAGCTAGTGACCTGAGGTCAGTGAAACAGACCCATCGGTTTTGTGCGGCCTGTTTTCATAGCAAATCCCCCCCGAAAGACTGGCACCGGGCATGTACAACGTCAACGATGATGATAGTGGCTCCTAAGGCTGTTGGGTGGGGGGCGATGTCATCAAGTTCAAGAATCATGCTCGGTGTTGAGCATCCCCAGGATACGAAGCCTACTTCCTCCTGGAGATGCCAACATGAATCAGATGCTTGTACCCGAACTGATCGCAGTAAACGACTACACCCACGCAGTTCCTGCCTTGGGCAGTGCTGGTCGCTATGCCCGGATCGTTGCGCGGGCGGAAGCCTGCATTGCGCGCATCGACCAGATCATCGATCAAGGATTCACATGTAGCTCGGCAACCTCGTTCGGTAAAGACAGCACTGTCGTGCTGGTACTGATGCTGGAGGCCATCCGGCGCCGTGTCGAGGCTGGGTTGTACGTGCCGGCGGCTTTTGTCAGTCATGCTCAGACCACTGTAGAGAATCCAGCAATGGAAACTTACGCCGAGGCGATGATCACTGAGCTGGAGGCGTACTGCACCAGGCTCGGACTGCCAATCACAGTTGTCAAAGTGCAGCCCTCGATGACCTCGACATTTGCCTATGCCACCCTGGGTCGCGGCAAACTCCCGGTTTTCGCTGGTGCCTCTCGAAGCTGCTCGGTCGACTGGAAGCTGCGCCCGCAGCAGAAAGCGCTCAAGCACCTTCTTTCGACCCTGCAGTCTCCTGGTGAGCTGGTGACCTTCGTGGGCACTCGTTTGTCGGAGTCGGCAACCCGTGCCGCTAACATGCGCGAACGAGGTGAGGAGGAGGCCGGGCGGCTGGTGCTCAATGAGCATGGCTCGTACAACTGCTCGATCATCGCCGACTGGGAGATGGAGGAGGTGTGGGAGTTCCTCATGGCTTGCGAGGCGAAGCGAGGTGGTCCTTATCGAACCTTCGTCGACAGCTTCGACTGGTGCCTGGAGCTCTACAAGGAAGCCAATGAAGGCACGTGCGCGATCATCACCGGCGACGGTGGTAACAAGGCGGCGTGCGGCTCTCGCTTTGGCTGTGCCTGGTGCACGGTCACCGGTGAGCGCGACAAATCGATGGAAGCAATGATTGCGTCTGCGCCCGAGAAACACGGCCACATGGCGGGCATAAATCGCTTCAGGAACCATCTGATCAACACCCGCTGGGACATGGGGCGTCGAGACTGGATTGGGCGCACAACCTCGGACGCCGGCTACATCAACGTCACAGGAACAGCCTACAACGCAGAGATGCGCCGTGAGCTGTTGCGGTACCTGCTGACTCTGGATGTGCTGGAGGAAGAGCGGGCAGAGGAGCACGATGCGCGGATGTTCCGCGGCGAACTGGAAAGGACGGAGTCCAACGAAATCCTTCGTGGGAGCACCTTCCAATTCATCACCGCGAAGAATCTGCTGGCCATCGATTTCGCCTGGTCACTGAGCTACGGCTTCGACCATGCCTTCCCTGCTTTGTCGGAGTGGTACGAGATCCGTGTCTTAGGGAAGCGCTACCTGATCGATGATGTCACTTCCACGGAGAAGGGCATCATCCCAGAGCAGCGCTGGTTCAAGTTTGACGACTGGCAGAGCCCGGCGCAGGAGATGGGCTTACAGGACGCTTACCTCGAAGCCACCAACAAACACCGATACCCTGAACGTCCGGCGATGCGAACGATCCGAGACCGCTTTGAGGGCAAGGATCGCAATATCGTCTACTTCGAAGAAGCCGACGAGATGGAAATCGACCCGGCAGATGCAATGTGCTTCGTAGACGCCTTCGATGATGCGTTCTACGCGATGGCAAAAGGCCTGGCTCCAACTGACAGCGCCAAGTTCTACTTGAACAGAGGGATGGTCAAATTGGCCAAGGGAAAGGCTGCTGAGTACGATGCAATGGCCCGCCGAGCGCAATTCTGGCGACGCATGGAGCGTGATCTGGCCGGTACCGATCTGCGTTCCTACATACGCTATCATTCGATCAGTAACGCCGAGCACGAACAGATCCTGGACTCGATGAAGGTTGATGCCTCAAGTCAAAATTCGGCGATCTCGGATCTATTTGCTTAACTCATCAAAGGCTACCTCTTACGGGGTGGCCTTTTTTTATGATGACGCGAACACCTGGTTCGCATTGCATCCGTCACCGGCCGCAACCTTGAGCGTTACTTTGACAGGTCCGTGGTACCAAGGACGCGAGTGACGCGGGTTGCGCCCTGATTGATAACAGCCCATCACACAAGGGGCAAGCATCCCCGCTGCCCCAGCAGGCCGCCCCGTCGTCGCAGAAGGGGCTTTCCAGTCTATACGCATCCATGTAGCGTATGCATACGCGTTATGAATCAATCTAGCGAGGAGTGTATGGGTTTGGATTGCAATGCCGATGGATCATCAGCCACGCGCTTAAATGTCGAGCGTTCTGCGGTGACCAAGTTAGTAATCACTGGGGGGGTGAACCTCGACCCCATCACCGTATTTCTGGAGGATCTTGGAAGCCGGGCGTCTCCACGTAGCGAGGCCCCAGATCACATTTCCGGTCAGGGTAATCTGACCATCCGTTGTGCTGGCGAGAGCTGGACTTCCTACTGGGGCGGCATGGGTACAAGGACGGTGACTGAATTTGTTGCCAAGTGCAGTGATGAGTACATCCTGAATTGCCTAAGCCGCGGCCTGAGCAGCACTCGATTCAGCGCAAAGGCTCTTAAACAGCTCTCAGCACGGTGCATCATCGATCGCCGGCGCGAGCGGAGCGGTACCGATTGGGAACTGGGGTATCTCGACGCAGAGGATGCTCGCTCGCTGTACAGGCGGCTCGATGAGCTTCGCGATGTTGAGTCGTTACGGGACTGCTGGAGTCATTCCGAGCTCCTATCCCTTCTGTTCGGTGATGAATGGCATTACCCCGTCGATCGAGCTACCGAACCAAACCCGGACTACACGTACCTGCTACGGATCGTTCAAGCAGTCCAACAAGCGCTCACACAACCGGTCGAGGCGGCGGCAGCATGAACGGTTCTGGACAGCTGGCAGGCTTGCCGCCCTTCGCTAACTTGGTGATCCGAAAACTGCAGCGCTTCGACGAATGCGCCGGCGATGGCCAGGGCGCTGACATCGGGGCCCAGTGGTTTGATGTTCTCACCCAGTTGGGGTTGCTCAAGCGCGTTCAGCGAAGCCCAGCCCTATGGCAGATCACAGAACAAGGGGAGCGGCTCCTGGAGTTCCGGTCTGGCGCAAAGAGCGAGGATGCGGTGCGGGTTGAAGCCGTCGCCGTGACACGGGCTGATGTGGATGGGTTGCGGCTTGAGTGGCTGCTTGAGGGCGGCATTGCAGCGCTGGAGCATGCGGACCAGGTACTACTGATTGCTCATGGCTCGATCACGGACGAGGAGGGTGGTGGCGAGGTCTATCTGAAGGCTCCGGCCGTGCCGACTGCAGAGCAGCGCGACATGGCTCGCGTGTACGATGTGATTGGCCTGCACCATGGGCAACCTGTGGGCGTTCTGCTGACGAACCTTGGTAACATCAAGCGCTTTTCTGAATACCTGGGTGCAGTGGAGCGCGCATTCTTCATGGTTCCAGGTGAGCCGTCTGATGAAGCCGAAGATGGAGGCGCACCCATCGACGACGAATGCCTGTTGAATAAATTCCCGGCAGCCAGCACTGAGCATTACGTTGATCAGTTCCGCGAGGCGCTGATCACGATCGGGGCGTTACAGCGTCATGAACCTGATACTTCGACCGTCGCTGAGCTCAGGAGCGAATGCAACTTGTTGAGAGCCCAGCTGGCTGAGTTGCCGGCGTACATCGCTGTGCTTGAAAAATTCCAGGCCGAGGACGGCAATTATGTCCGCCTTGCCGATGTGCTTGCAGCACTTATCGCCTGTGCCGACCGGACACAGGCAACCGGTTATCGCCTATTGGCGCCAGGCGAGAAGATGCGTGCGGATGACCAGTTTTTGGCTGATGACGCAACTACCTGGCGCCAGCTTGCAGAAAGCCCTGTGTTTATTGGTATGCCCTATTCACGCGGCATGGTCCCGGTGCGCCGGGAAGCTTCTACGGCATAAGGCATCACCGACCTTCAACCCGGCCTGGCCGGGTTTTTTATGGGTCGAATCCGGGGTCGCAACAGGGTGACGCCGCTGTTCATTCTTCCGGCACCAGGGCCGGAGGCAGATCTTCATGCTGGGTGTGGTTCATCTCATTGGCACAAGGACAACGTCGAGGTATGCCATGACCTGTTTCATCGCGGTTAAAACCAGCTGCACCATTCCTGAGAAAATGCATGCTCAATCCGTTCTCAAAGAGCAAGGCCTCATCGGTGATCGTTATCCCAGGATAATGGAGCAAGTACCTCGCTCAGTTCGCGAGTATTTTGAGCCACTCCCTCTCGGTCATGATGCAGTGAGTGTCTTTTCAAACGAAGTAGAAACTCTTTCGTATCGTAAGGCAGCAGCTGACTCACTGGGTCAGGCTATTGAAGAGCTACCTGAATCTAAAGTTCAAGGCCCCGTAAGGACGGCACGTATAAAATGCAAGTTGGCCGCTAATTTCGGGAAGTCTCATGCGGACGTGACCGATCGATACTGCGAAGTAGTTTATTTGCTCCATGAGGGCGGTGTGAATTTCTATTACAACAAAGGGAATTGAGCGCAAGGCGCTTGATAGGGAGCAAAGATGAATAAAAATGTGAACCACTTCGTACAGCACGCCCGCCGTGTAAATCGCATATTAATCCTCTTGAAGAAGCAGGGTGAACGCGACAAAGCAGTTGACTGTAAATGCATTCGCAGCCTTTGGATGTCTGAGGCTCGACGTGCCGCAGTCTGAACAGCCTCTTGTTTTTCATCAGCGATCGGTCTAACCAAAAGGTAACACCATGACCAACTACGATACGGTTGATACTCACATCAACACAATCCGTGCTGGCGATACAGTCCTCCACAACGGCGAACTACGCACCGTCTGCAATTCGGACATCAAACGCCGCGGCTTCATGGGGGCGACTCTGTTTGGTGATAGCTATCGTTCGGGCACTGTGCCCGTGCAGCTCGCTCGTATCAATCGCGCCATCTAACAAGGAAAGACCATATGCAATACAAAGTGACCTACCTGCTTGGTGGCCAAGTGCGTGATGCCGTTATGACACAGAAAGAACTGGATGAGTGCCGAAGCCGCTGTGAGGTAACCGAAGCGACTATTGTCAGCGACCAGGAGACGTCTACAGCGGATTCCAGTTCCGAAGGCCAGGAGACCGATGGCTGGACGGAGTTTTCCTATGGTGGCAAGCGCTGGTCGTTCGACTCAGATCAATTGGCACTATGGGATGAGCAGTTACAGGAATTTGATTTCCTTGCATACCATTTGCTGGTTAAACCCACCATAGAGTCAGTCACCGGCTTCATTCAACGTCAAGGCTATTGACACCATCTCCCGTCCAACGAAACACCCACCCGGCTTCGGCCGGGTTTTTTTCGCGCAACGAAAGGAACTTGGAGCTTGCTCCGATGGACCTTCATCCAGGTCAGAGAGTACGGGACCTAACACGCTAAATGCCAGTGGGAGCGCATCTTCACGTTTGGCGGCTGCTTAAGTGCTTGTTGATTTCCGTGGGCAGGCGAAAATCCTCCCTCCAGACGGCTATCTCGGGCTTTTTTTAGTAAAATAGTTGTCCTATAGGATAATATCCACTTGATAAAAGTTGGCGTATAGAATAATCTTTTAGCCTCGAAGCCACCGCACGCTAACAAGGAAGCCCCCATGGCCAAGCGCCTCGCCCCTGATGAACTGTACGCCCGCTTCATCGCTTTGAAAGAAGCTGCTGACCACCTGCGTTTGCTTGAGTGGACTGATGATAAGACCGAGCGTGAACAGGGCCTCCAGGTTGCCGAGCTGCTGGGGCGCCAAGCAAATGAATATCTAGAGCGTGCCCAAGCTGCTTCCGCAAATTGAACAAGGGAAACTCCATGAATCTTCCTATTGCCCTCCCTGATGGCTGCGGGAGCCAAGGTGACTAGCGTCGTCGAATCATAGGATCGCGCCATGAGTAAGCTGAAGCTGCATTACGACGACTGGGACGGCGGCACAGAGGCTGACCAGGACATGCCGGAACAGTTGATGTGCGGCACCGAAGTCGGCGATGCGCAACTGACGCCATACAAGGATCAAGTAACGTGCAAGCGCTGCCTGAAAATTATCGAAAAATGGAGCAAGCCGTGATCGTCGATAAAGCGAAACTTAAGGTGCTGGCTGAAGCAACAAAAGGCTGGGATTACATGACTGGGTGCTGGCCGGAAGGGGCTGAAGATGGCGAGGAAGTAACGGGCAATTGGTGTGTTGGCCAGGTCAGCGTGGATGACGATAAGTCACAAGTGTTGACAGTAAACACGGCGCAGTGGGATGCAGCGGAGGATGCGCAAAAGCTGGCTGAGTATTACGCCGCCGCCAACGCGCCTGCCATCCTGGCTCTGCTTGCGGAGATTGACCAGCTCAAGGCTGATAACGAGGCGCTTCGCCAAGGCGCAGCACGATAGGTAATCGCTCTGCTGATTTAGTAGCGTAGGTTGTATGGCTGTCACACTCATCAGAAGGAATAGGTAAATGGCGGCGGCCGTTAAGTCAGTATCCGCTTGGTTCGCTATTTTAGTAATTTGTTCAATCTGGTTGCTCCGTATACCTCTATCGGGCCTACCGGGCGAGGACGATTTGGTGTTGGGCTTCATAGGAATCATTCTGACGTTAGCGGTCTGTTTTTCGGGAATGCAATTCATGTGTGAGTCGATATCCATATTCCGTCCGGTAGCACCGCTACCCAAAGATGACACTCAACCCGAATCGAATGAATAGGGAAGTCGCACCAAGCGCACACGAAGCCCAGTCACGCGCTGGGCCGAGTCCGTAGAGGGGCACGGTAAGCGTTCCCTGGACCGAGCGGGAAAAATTGAATGAACACAGCAGCTAAAGTTTTAACTTTTTTCGTGGTTTTGGGGATTCTTTCTACAGCTGTGATGAACAGTAATAAAACCAAGCCAGTGCGCCTGGAGATAGTTGAGCCGGGTTCTGCGGCGGCAGCAAAAGCTTTGGCTCCTGAGTATTTGATGACCATGTTTACTGTCGTGGACGAGCCAGTTATCGAGGGTGACACCGCAACTGTTAAGGTCGCGCTCCTGGATCAACGATGCGTGTTGACCATGGAGCGGGCAAAACATGCAGATGACAAACATCGGTCTGGTTGGCTTGTGAATCATCAATCATGTGTACGACCCGAGGCTCAAGGAAAACACCGATGATTTACCACGCCCCGAGCAACCAATTCACCGTTCCACTGGACAGCCTGAAAAGTGGCGCAGCCAGCCTACGCTTTGCAATCAAGATGATTCGGCAAACCGCAGGGCTGCCGCTTGAAGATGGCGAACGACCCGTGCAAATGGGAATCCGATCATGAAAGATCAAGCGCCATCGGGCTACAAGCCAATACAGGACGATGTGTTGAAAACACTGGGTCTTGCGATAATCGCAGGGCAGGGCGTCGAACGCCTTTTGAGCAGTTGCCTTACGTTCCCGTTGCACGGCGAGCCCCTGCAAACTGTTGAACAGGTACAGCTCCTGCTGGCGCGATATTCGAAAGCCACGCTGGGACAATTGCTCAAAGCGCTTCGGGAGCGGGTTGAACTGCATCCCACCTTCGATGACACGTTGCATCGCTTCCTCCAGCAACGAAACATAATTGCGCATCGGCTACATGATGTGCCGGGCGGTTTTGATCTGCATTCCGATGAAGGGCGCGGAAGGCTGAAGGCTTTCCTACTCCGGTACATGGAGGATGGTCACACCGTCAGCATGGTATTCCTGGGCGTCCTCAGGGAATGGGCGAGCCAAGAGGGCATCGTTATCCCCAATGAGCACCATCTGAGCCAGCGTATGCTGGATCACCTCGACGACAATGTTATGCCGAGCTTGGAAGCCTTGATCAAGTCTAAAGAACAACCCTGAGTCCACGGCTATCCCCACGAAAACCGAACCCGGACCCAAAGGCATTTTTTGCCCGGGCATGGTGATCAAGCCGCTGGCGTCTTTGCGGAGAAAGCTTCGGATCTTTTCGTCTGCTGAACACTCAACTGGGAATCAAGGTCCTGTAGGCGAGATCGTTATGGCCGGCAAGAAAGTACCGATGCCTGAGGGGATTAGCCCGCAGCTGGTGAGCATGGTGACTAAGCCGCCGGCTGGGATCTGGCATTGGGAGACCAAAGCTGGATGGCTATCGCTTCCTTGCACGGATTGATGGTCCGATCGTCCAGTTGTTCACCAAGAATGGCCACGACTGGACAAGGAAGCTTCGCCGGATAACCAAGAGTCTTGCTCGGCTTCCAGTCCACTCGGCCTGGTTGGATGGAGAGGTGGTTTTCCAGCAGGAGGACGGCATGCCGGTATTCCACATGTTGAAACCTGCTTTCGATGCCGGACAAACCGACGATCTCCATTACGCCATTTTCGACATGCCTTACCTAAATGGAGCGGACTTGCGTGGTGAGCCGCTTGAGCTGCGTCGCCAGGCTCTTGAGGCATTGCTGGATTACTGCCCCCTCGAACAAATCCGTTTCAGTCCATCGCTCGATGCTGATCCACTGCAGCTTCTTGCCAACTGTGCTCGCATGGGGCTGGAGGGCATCGTTGGAAAGCGCGATGGCAGCCTCTACACGGGAGAGCGGGACGGTACCTGGATTAAACTCAAGTGCTGGAATAGGGCCGAGTTTGTGATTGTCGGTCTGACCAGATCGGCTGCTGGTATCAGCTCCTTATTGCTGGGTGTTCATGATGATGATGGGCGGTTGGTGTATGCCGGCCGTGTGAGTTCTGGCATCGACAGAATCAGCGCCCAAATCCTTAGCGCCTCCCTTGTGCATCTGCCGCGAGAGGGTTCTGCATTGTGTAATCCGCCACAACTGGGCAGGAATGTAGTTTGGCTGGAGCCGCTGCAGGTCTGTGAAGTGCAATTTGCCGAGTTCACCCCTGCCGGTAAGGTCCGGCACCCGGTGTTCATCGGGCTTCGCGATGACAAGCCTGCCGCAGGAATCAGCCTGGAGACGGACACAGATCTTCCTTGAGCAGGCAGGGAGGTCGACGTGTATGACGAGACGAGTACTTCGGGGTCGTGATTCTGTTTGGTGTGTGACTGTATTTTTCAGTATTATACGTACGCGTTATGGATTGGTATGCGTCGGTCTGTGGTCTGCCGACCCTGGCCAGCTGCTCAGTGAAAATTGAAAAGGAAGGTTAGATATGGGGATGCTAGTTGGCCTACTGATGGTTTTCATCTTTGGCCCCGCAATTGCAATTGTTCTGTTTTTCGTAGCGATGCGTGACCTCGCTGTGTACTACGGGGGCTGGCTTTTTCCCGCGATGTTTGGGTTGATATCTGGAATCCAATTGCAGCTCATTCCTTCGTCTGACCCAAATATTCCATTTGAAAGTCTTGTAGAGGTTATTGCTGGATCGCACCTAGTAGGCGTGCCGACTCCATTTGTATTAATCTCTGTCGGTGTCTTTTCCATTCTGGCTAAGCCAGTTTTCACCCTCATGAATGTAAAAAATAAGGCATAGGTGGTGGTCAGGAAATTCACATAGGAAATAGTATGATGAATGAACAACTCAAGGTTGATGAAAGTCAGGCTCCTAGCGTTATTGCAGCTATGGGGTCATCTGTAGTTTACGTTCTGATTGGACTAGGAGTATTGGCGGGTATCGCCGGGATTGTCGCGTTGATGATTGCTGTACCCACGGCTTGGTACGCCTGGGCGCGAATTATCACACATAACTACACAGATACTACTCCGGCGTTTTGGATCAACTGCATTTCTTTGGTCGCCGCGGCTTGGTCTCTCGGTGTGAGCTATAAGTTAGGGAATGATGCATTTCGAGCATCAGCATGGTTTGCGGGCTTAATGGTTGCAATCCTCGTTTTTCTGACTATACCGGCTGCATGTGCAGTTATTGCTGCGTCCGAAAATCTAAAATTTCCACTGGATAGCAGTGTGTCATTGCTAGATAGGATTGCCGTAGGGACTGCATGTGTCACCTTCGTAGTTCTAGGTCTCGGGGCTGTAGTTTTAATTCTCACGGCAATTTGCACTGGCTCAGAAGAGTAAGGCATCATGAGTGAAACTAAAGTGAGCTTCTTAGCCTATGTCCTGGCAGCAAGTTCTTACGTTACTGGCATGCATATCGTCATGTCTTTGCTGGGCGATGACAATATCCTGATGGGTACAATAGGTAATCTAATTGCTGCTGTTGCTGCTGTATGTTTGGAAAGGGTTCAAGCTCGCTGGATTGCATCGGTAGTCTATATCCTTCCCGCAATATTGCTGCCGTTGCTTGTTTCGTCCGCTCTAAAAGGCATGTATGGAGACACGGTGTTCGTGCTTTTGTGCGCTATCATTATTAGTGGGTTCGTGCTTCCAGTCGCCAGGCTCATAATCCCAATTTTTGCCACGCTGGCACAACGAAAGATCATCGCAAAATAGCTGCGCCTTCGGCCCCGAGTCTACGCTCACACTTGTGTCAACTAGACTCACAATTGTGAGCGGGGTCTGCCTTCCCTGTGTGGGCCATACTCCGCATCAAACCGCGCCTTTATGGATGGCCACTCGGGTGAGGCCATCACTTCACGCATGGTCCGTTCGAACTCACACTCTGGAACCAGATGCTTCCATCGCTGCTGCTCGCCGGGCTGGTGCGCGGTGCTGATGTTAGGGGTCAATTCGACCCCAGCGGCGGCAAAACGCTTGCGTGCTTTAGCCCAGAACCCAATGGACGAGCCCTTTTCGTGCATAGGGGACAGGGGGACCTGGTACTGCTGCCAGAGCTTCCATAGGGTTGCCTGACCCAAACCACGGCGTTGCTGATCGAAGGCAACTTCAAATTCGCAGATGTATACCCGGTCATTCAGCGGGCTAACGCAGTAGCGAATCCAGCCGACTTTCTGCCCGTGTTGCTCGATGGCTGCCACTATGCTCAATCCTGGGAAAACGAAGTGTCCGCGAGTTGATTCGCTGCGCAGAGTGCTTAGCTGCAGTCCAATCGCCTGCGCATCGAGGCGGGCGACTTTTCTCCGCTGGAGGTAGTGACGAAGACGGTCAATCAAAGGCATGGCCAGGTCCAGGAGGGTAGCTTTAGGAGGAAAGGGGCATTGGTCACGTAGGCACCGGTGGCGAACGGCGGTGCTTCCAGAGCCATAAATCAATCATCGCACACCAGGCCCAGCTAGGTGCCCGGAGACATGTTCTGGTTTCACCCATTCCCAGTTATTGAGAGCGTTATGCTTGATTGTCACGGCAGTCTGCAATAGCCTCTGGAGCACGGCTACTTGCTGCCTGCCCCCTCCGCCAACTGGCACGGTGAAAGCAAGGTTTAACCCAAATGGTGTTTCTCACCGGCAGGTCCAACGGAGGGACGACGCGCACCGCGGCCGGAACAACGAGAAGCCATCATGTCGACGATTGAGACGTTCAAAATACAGGCCAAGCGCCTACGCGCCCACTTGGCCCGTCACAACATGCCAGTCACTCATAGCCAAAGCCTTGAGGCTGTTGCAGCCATCCATGGGCACCGCGATTGGAACACCGCGCTGGCTGCGTTGACTCGGCCACCTACGATTCAAGCCCCTTTGCTGCTAGAGGTGACCCAGGACAGCACTCCCGAGCATCTGCACAGCTCCTTACAATCGCTGCTGCGCCTGGCGCCGGAGGCGATCCGCTTTCAGCTCGCGTCTAACGTCAGCGAAGAAATGGTTCGGGTTGCCCAGGACCTAGCAGCCCAAATCGAGAGGGCCGGTACCACTGTGATTTTCGATGGTACGGTGCGGCCGCACGTGTCCACTCTGCGACCTACCCGGGCCGGGAAAAACAGATTCGTTGATGGAGTCTATGAAGCCCTTGTCGGTATGCCGGCAGAAACCAGGGGTGAGGGAGCAACACCGATTGCCGTCCTCAAAAAAATGGGAGTTCTGGTGACTGCCATGAACATCAAGAGAGTGCGTTCAGCTGTTGAAATGTTGATCGGTATCGATACGGTTCCAGGTCTCAGCATCAGCGGAGATGGACGCATCCGAGTCCACCAATCCCCCGAGAAGCACTGATAGCTCCGCATTGGCAAATTAGATTCGAACTCTATTACGTGGAAGAATTCGGCTCCAATTGTGAGGCCGAATCCGGAAGACTTATATGACCGACAAAGCTATCACTATGTTACAAAGTTCGCGTAATTCCCCACGAACAAGCAGCTCGCATTACAATTTGCTCCAGAGAGCCTTCCGCTTTCAGCCGAACAATTTCGGTAAAGGTTCAATCGAGCCGCCATGGGTTCGGCGGTTTGAGCCGCTCTATGAGCGAGGCGAGCGACTTCGCCTCCAGCGTGGTTATCGCATCATCTTATGGCGGCCAGAAGCCTAGGATCGAGCACCTTATCAACCCCAGCCCTGGTATGAGCCGGGGCCAATGCACATCAGTAGGTAGACTATCCATGAGAGATTCATTGCTACAGGAAGGCCATAAACATTGGTTTGTTATTGACAACCATCTCAAAAGTAGCCTTGTCGATTGGCTGACGAGGTGCCCTAACCCGATAATCTGCGAAGGAAAGCGCATTCGAAAACCGAGCACCGAATTCGAGCATCAATGCAGCTACGAAATTGAGGATGGCGCCACGCCCGAAACTGCGGGGTTAATCCTGCTAAAGCTCTACACAGATGTTCCATCGTTGAACCAGAGCTTTTTAGGCGCTTTGCGTGATCATTTCAAACCAAGCAAATCGTCCGAACCGCTGTAGCCTTAGAGCTCGTTCAGCTGACCCGTAATTTTCGCTGGGGTGTTGGCATGCTCAGGCAGAATGAAAAAGATTAAACTCCAGTTTATTAATGTTGCCTTACATTGTCCTATAGTTTAACTTATGGTTCAACTAAGTCACTCTAATAGGAACGGATCATGGATGTTGCAAAATCGCGAGCTGCCTACATTGAGCAGCGCCAGCAGACCCAGGACGAGCGCAAAGCCCGTGCGGCCGAGAAGCTCAAGAACCATCAATACACCTGCCTGGTGAAGCATGACGACGCCGAGATCTGGCGTTGCAAGGCTGAGGGCACCACGGCTTATGCCTTCGACATCATGATGACCCGCTTCGGTATCGCGGTAGTCGGCGACATCGGCCATCTGACGTTCAGTGTAGGTTTGAGCTATGGCATGAATTTCTTGGCCGGCGATGACGTCACCTATTACTTGCACACCAAGCTCAATGAGTCCCACAAGAAGCAGGTGTTCAGCACGAACCTGTTCCGTCAGGTGTTGGTATCGAGCATCTGCCGGGAGCTGCACAACGATTGCTCAGAGGAAATCTGGGAAACTCTTCCAGCGTGGGCGCAGGACTCTGACCTGGTTAGAGGTGCGCATTGGGCTGAATTCCGCGCTCTGACCCTGACCCATCGTCGTGACCTGTCGAATGGTGATGACCGATGGATGCACTGGGATAACCTCTTTGATGCCGCGGAGAACATCGGTTTCACCGAGGAAGCTCAAATCTACATGAGAGATAACTGTCAAACGTTGTGCCTGGGTGAAGAGTGGTACGAGCACCGCATCACGGAGACATGTGACAGCCTCTACGCACAACTGTATATGATCAACCATGCAGCCAAAGCGATCATGGCCCAGGCTGATAAGGCTGCGGCTTGAGGGTGTAGAGCATGGCTACCGCAACCAAAGCACAGTTGGACCTGATCTATCGCCGTACGCACAACGATTACAAGGGTGTGTCCGCAGATGGTGTCCGCATGATTCTGGTTTGTCGTGGCGCGACCTGTCTTGTTCCTCTGGATGACCTTACTCCAGAAGAAGTTGCGCAAAGACTACCGAAGCCAAAAGGCAATTAACCCCCGAAGCATCCGGACCTCGCTTAGAGGTCCGCACAAATCCTCCAAGTAACCCTTCCTATCGAGCAAGCTAGAAGATGGTCACCCACTACGGAACCGGCGAGGATCAAGTCGCCTGCGGTCGAAACAACGTAAGCGTCCGGCGAACTCACCTTCCGAACTCCAGCATTAAGGGCGATGGTGTCCGCGTATTTTTAAGCGGACGCGATCACCCTTATCGCCAG
>NZ_JBJDNB010000024.1:0-110783 GCF_044900445.1 Pseudomonas sp. NPDC089407 | reverse complement strand
CCATGCGCCATATTGTGGGAGCCTGGCTTGCCGGCGATGGGCCGCAACGCGGCCCCAAATTGCTTAACTGACCGGCATTAGGGCAAGCCCGCGAAGGGGCCAGTTCAGGCGGTCAATCAACCCGGCCTATGACCAGGCCTCCATCAGCCACGCGCACGACGCTTACCGGCAGCACCGTCGGCAATTGCTCCAGCAGCGCCTGCGCCTGACGGCTGTCGAATTCACCCGAAAAGCGCAAATCACCCGTGTGTTGATCCGCCAGGCGCAGCGGCAGCTTGCTGTAAGGCTGCAAATTGGCATGTACCACGGTTAGCGCGCCTGCCCTTCGACCAGCTCCAGCTGCCGGCTGCGCAGGCGCCTTTCAATCCGCAGGCGGCTGCCTGAATCCAGCACCAGGTCGCAGGCAAAGTGGCGGTCGCGAAAGCGCTGGCGCATATAGCGGACGAGGTCGTCATAATGCAACGTCTGCGCGTCAAGCAGTGCCTGGTTGGGCGGTGTGTGGGCTAAGGCATGCGTTTGTCTGCCGGCGATGGGCCGCAACGCGGCCCCCGGGCCCTTAACCCTCCTGCGCCTCTTCGCGCCGGTACGCCCACTGATACAACGCCGGCAACACCAGCAAGGTCAGTGCCGTGGAAGACAGAATCCCGCCAATCACCACCGTCGCCAGCGGCCGCTGCACCTCAGCCCCGGTCCCGGTCGCCAGGGCCATGGGTATGAACCCCAGCGACGCCACCAGCGCCGTCATCAGCACCGGCCGCAAACGGGTCAACGCGCCTTCTTCGACCGCCGCCCGCAGCGTGTGCCCTTGCTCACGCAGCCCACGGATAAAGGCAATCATCACCAACCCGTTCAGCACCGCCACCCCCGACAGGGCAATGAACCCCACGCCGGCAGAAATGGACAACGGTATATCCCGCAGCCACAACGCCAGTACCCCGCCGGTCAGGGCGAACGGGATGCCGGTAAACACCAGCAGGCCGTCCCTGAGATTGTTGAACATCATCAGCAACAGCGCCATGACCAGCAGCAAGGCCACCGGCACCACCACCTGCAGCCGCTGCGCCGCCGACTGCAACTGCTCGAACTGGCCACCCCAGCGCGTCCAGTAACCCGGTGGAATCTGCACCTGGCCAATCAAGGTCTGCTCGGCCTCTTCGACGAACGAACCCAGGTCGCGCCCGCGCACGTTGGCGCTGACCACCACCACGCGCTTGCCATCTTCGCGGCTGACCTGGTTCGGGCCCAGTTGCAGCTTCAACGTGGCCACCTGCGACAATGGGATGAAGCCGATCTGCCCTGCCCCCGCTGCAGCATTGGCCGGCACCGGGATCAGCAGGCTGGCCAGGCCGTCCACATCGGTACGCAAAGTCTCAGGCAGGCGCACCACCATGTCGAAGCGCCGGTCGCCCTCATACAGCGTGCCGGCTTTACGGCCACCCACGGCAATGGCGATGGCGTCCTGGACATCGCCCACGTTCAGGCCATGGCGGGCAGCCTTGTCGCGGTCGATGTCGATGGTCAGCACGGGCAGGCCGGTCGTCTGCTCGACCTTCACCTCGGACGCGCCAGGCACGCGCTGCAGGCTGCTGGCGATCTGCGCGGCGGTGCGGTTGAGCACGTCCATGTCATCGCCGAACAGCTTCACCGCCACATCGCTGCGCACCCCGGAAATCAGCTCGTTGAAGCGCAGCTGGATCGGCTGCGACAGCTCGTGGTTGCTGCCCGGCACGCTGGCCGCCGCGCGTTGTACTTCGGCAATCAGTTCATCCCGTGGCTTGCCCGGGTCGGCCCACTGCTCGCGCTGGCGCAACATGACGTAGGCGTCGGAAATGTTTGGCGGCATCGGGTCGGAAGCAATCTCGGCGGTACCGGTGCGGGCGAATACCCGTTCCACTTCCGGCACCTGGGCGATGATCGCCTGCTCCAGGCGCTGTTGCATGTCCACCGACTGTGACAGGCTGGTGCCCGGCACCCGCAGGGCCTGCAGGGCAAAGTCGCCCTCGCTCAGGCTGGGGATGAATTCGCTGCCCATGCGGCTGGCCATCACCCCGGACAACAGCACCAGGGCGGCGGCCCCGGCAAACGCCAGCTTGCGCCGGCCCAGCACCCAGGCCAGTACCGGGGCATAGCGCTGGCGCGCCGTGCGCATCACCAGGCCTTCTTCTTCCTTGACCTTGCCGGTGACGAACAGGGCAATGGCGGCCGGCACGAAGGTGACCGAGAGCATCATCGCCCCCAGCAAGGCCATGACCACGGTAAAGGCCATGGGGTGGAACATCTTGCCCTCGACCCCGGTCAGGGCAAAGATCGGCAGGTACACCACCATGATGATCAGTTGCCCGTAGATCAGCGGCCGGCGCGCCTCGCGGGCGGCGGCAAACACCTCATGGAAGCGCTCGGCACGGGTCAGTATGCGGCCATGGCGCTGTTGGGCATGGGCCAGGCGGCGGATGGCGTTTTCCACGATCACCACCGCACCGTCGACGATGATGCCGAAGTCCAGCGCGCCCAGGCTCATCAGGTTGGCACTGACCTTGTTGCTGAACATGCCGGTGAAGGTAAACAGCATCGACAGCGGAATGACCATGGCGGTGATCAGCGCCGCACGGATGTTGCCAAGGAACAGGAACAGCACGGCAATCACCAGGATCGCACCTTCGACCAGGTTCTTCTTCACCGTGGCGATGGCTTTTTCCACCAGATTGGTGCGGTCGTACACGGTCACCGCGACCACCCCCTTGGGCAGGTTGCGGTTGATCTCGACCAGCTTGGCGGCAACCGCCTGCGACACGCTGCGGCTGTTCTCGCCAATCAGCATGAACACTGTACCCAGCACCACTTCCCGGCCGTTTTCGGTGGCCGCGCCGGAGCGCAGCTCTTCGCCCAGGCCCACTTCGGCGACATGGCTGACACGGATTGGCGTGCCATCGACACTGGAAACGACCACGTTGGCGATATCCTCGGCCGAGGCCACCTGGCCCGGTGCGCGGATCAGCAGTTGCTCGCCATTGCGCTCGATATAGCCGGCGCCGACGTTGGCGTTGTTGCGCTCCAGCGCCGCGATCAGGTCGTTGAGGGTGAGCTTATAGGCCGCCAGGCGCTTGGGTTCCGGTGCTATCAGGTATTGCTTGGCATGGCCACCAATGCTGTTTACCTCGGCCACCCCAGGCACGTTGCGCAGCTGCGGCTTGATGATCCAGTCCTGGATCACCCGCAGGTCAGTCAGGGTGTAAGGCGTACCGTCCTCCTTGAGTGCGCCTGCCTCGGCTTCCACCGTCCAAAGAAAGATCTCCCCCAGCCCGGTGGAGATCGGCCCCATGCCGGCCTCGATGCCCTCTGGCAATTGCTCGCGCGCCACCTGCAAGCGCTCGTTGACCAATTGGCGGGCGAAGAACAAGTCGGTGTCGTCCTCGAAAATGACCGTGACCTGCGACAGGCCCGAGCGCGACAGCGAGCGCGTCTGCTTGAGCCCGGGCAGGCCGGCCATGGCGGTTTCAATGGCGAAGGTGATGCGCTGCTCGGTTTCCAGCGGCGAGTAGCCCGGGGCGGCGGTATTGATCTGCACCTGGACGTTGGTGATGTCCGGGACGGCGTCGATCGGCAGCTTCTGGTAACTGTGAATACCCACCGCGGCCATCAGGACCACGGCCAGCATCACCACCAGGCGCTGCTCGATGGCAAATTGGATCAGGCGTTCGAACATGCGGGAGTCCCCGTGATCAATGGCTGTGCGCGGCCGAGCCCTTGCCCAGCTCGGACTTGAGGACAAAGCTGCCGGCGGCAGCCACCTGGGTACCGGCGGCCAGGCCGCGGGTGATTTCTACCTGGCCGGCATCGCGACGGCCGGTCTGCACCGGGCGCACCTCGAAGCCTTGCTCGGTACGGGCAAACACCACAGTCTGTTCTTCCCAGGTTTGCAAGGCGGTTTCCGGTACCACCACGGCGGCAGTGAAGCGCTCGACGCTGACCGCCACATTGACGAACAACCCGGGGCGCCATGCGCCATCAGGGTTGGCAAGGGTGGCACGCACAGTGGCGGCGCGGTTCTGCTCGCCGAGCAGGCTGCCGACGTAATTGACCTTGCCCTCGACCTGGGCGCCCAGGTCTGGCGCACTGACCATGACCTTGCGGCCGGTGACCACCTTGCCCAGGTCACGCGGGGCCACGGCGAAAGTGGCCCATACCCGGCTCAGGTCGGACAGGGTGAAGGCGTTGCTGGTCTCATCGACCACCTCACCTACGGTCAGGTGCTTTTCCACCACCACCGCATCGAATGGCGCGCGCAGCTCATAGCGGTTGCCGGCACCGGCCGGGCCCACGGCAGCGACCTTCTGCCGGGCATTGGCCAAGGCAATCTCGGCCTCCTGCAGCGCCTGGCGCGCCTGCAGGTAATCCTGCTCGGCGCTGATGCGCTCCTGCCACAGCTGCTGTTCACGCTGGTACGTCAGGCGCGCCAGTTCCAGGCGGCGTTGGGCGGCCTGCTGCTCGCTGCGCAGGTCAGAAATCTGCTGGCTGGCGATCACTGCCAGTACCTGACCACGCTTGACGGCCTGCCCCAGCTCGGCCTGCACGGTCTCGACCACACCCGGCACCCGCGGCACGACATGCGCGGTGCGGTCCTCGTCGAAGCGGATTTCACCCGGAAAGCTGATAGCAGTGCCCAGCTCACGCGGGGCGGCGGCAGCCACCTGCACGCCGGCCGCTTCGATCTGGGCGATAGACAAGTGCAACTGGCCTTCTTCATCGCCATGGCCTGCTTCTGCATGGCCATCAGCGGCCTTCTCTTCTGCATGGCCGTGGCTGTCTTCGCCATGGTCGTCGTGGCGGGCTTCTGCCTTGCTCGCCTGGCCGAGGTTGCCGGTCCAGGCCAGGCCACCGAGGCCCAGCGCGGCAATGGCAGCGGCCAGAAGGGCTAGCTTGCGTGGGTTAGTCATTGTTGCTCCTGCTGTTCATTTTGTTACCCAGGCCGTCGAAGTCGCCGTAGATGCGCTCGACCTGTGCGCGTGCGTCGGTCGCCGAGGCCAGGGCCTCGAGGTACAAGCCGCGGGCCTCGATCAGGGTGCGCTGGGCATCGAGCACATCGAGGAAGGCGAACTTGCCCATTTCAAAACCGCGGGTGGCGGTGTCCACGGCCTGCTGCGCGGCAGGCAGGATGGTGCGGTCATAGGCGTCGACCTCCTGCATGGCCGTGCCCCACTGGCTGACCGCGCTGCGGGTTTCGCTGCGCAGGCGCAACGCCACGGCGTTGCGCAGGTCACGCGCCTGGTCGGCACGGCGTGCGGCCGCCAGCACGTTGCCTTGGTTGCGGTCGAACAGCGGCAGCGGCATCGACAGCCCGACCACGTTCACCCGCTCGCGGTCTTCACGGCTGTATTGGCTGCCGAGGCTGACGGTGAGGTTGGGAATACGCTGGGCCTTTTCCGATCCCAGCGACGCGTCACCGCGCTCGACCTGGGCGGCGGCCAGGCGCCATTCCACGGTTTGTTCAACGTGCGCGAGCAAGCTGTCGACATCGGGCGCAATGCCGGGCGAAAGGTTGGCCGCCTGCAACTGCTTAAAGCTGGCCAGCGGGCTGCCGGTCAACCGCGCCAGGGCCTGGTAAGCCACACTGCGCTGGGTTTGCGCGCGGCGTACTTCGGCCTGGGCCTGGGCCAGTTGCACCTGGGCACGGGTGGCTTCCACCGGCGATGACTGGCCGGCAGTGACCCGCCCCTGTACCACTCGCAGCCCGCGTTCGGTCAGGGCCTGCGACTGCTGCGCCAGCTCCAGCGCGGTCTGCGCGCGCAAGGCCGCATGAAAGGCCTGCACCACATCGGCACGCAGGCCATTGCGCTGGCGCTCCAGGTCGAGCTGGGCAATCGCCTGGCCGACACCGGCCACGGCGATACGCGCACCACGCTTGCCACCCAGTTCCAGCGGCTGGCTGAGGGTGACGGTAGTGGTGCTGGTGTCGCGGCGGGTGTCTTCAACCTCCCAGGCCAGCTCCGGGTTGGGGATCAGCCCGGCCTGGCGCCGTTCGCCATCGGCAATGCCGATTTCACGGCCGGCCGCAGCCAGTTCGGGGTTTTGGGCAAAGGCGGCGCCCAGCGCCTGGGGCAGGCTCAGGCGCTGGCTGGCCTGGGCGCTGGCGGCAGCCGCGAGCAGCAGGCAGAGCAAGGCGATCTTGCGGGGGATGGGCACGGAACAAGTCCTCGTCGGCGAAACGTTGGCGAGGGACTGTAGAAAGCTGTGCTTATCGGGGCGGTGGCAGGAAAATTACAATTTTGTAATCAAGCAGCAAGGTGCCTGTTCCGGCCCTATCGCAGGCGAGCCAGCTCCCACAGGTGCGCCACAGGGCTCCAGCTTTGTGAAGGACCTGTGGCTCGCCGGCGATAGGGCCAGATCAGGCCACATCAAAGTTCGATAATCGCCCACTTTCCCGGCGCGGCGACCTCGCCCAATTGACGAAACTAACCAGTCAGTACAAAACTACGCGCATCCAACAACAACAAAGCGATGCCCGTCATGAAGCCCCTTATTCTCGTGCTCAACGGCCCCAACCTGAACATGCTGGGCACCCGCGAGCCTGCCCAATACGGCCACGAAACCCTTGCCGACGTTGGCCAGGGTTGTGCCAACACTGCCCAAGCCCACGGCCTGGAAATCGAATTCCGGCAAACCAACCACGAAGGCGAACTGATCGACTGGATCCACGCCGCGCGCAACCGCTGCGCCGGCATCGTGATCAACCCCGGCGCCTGGACCCACACCTCGGTGGCCATCCGCGATGCCCTGGTGGCCAGCGAAGTGCCCGTCATCGAAGTGCACCTGTCCAACGTGCACAAGCGCGAGCCGTTCCGTCACCTGTCGTTCGTCTCGTCGATCGCCGTCGGTGTCATCTGCGGCCTTGGCAGCCATGGTTACCGCATGGCCATCAGCCACTTCGCCGAAATGTTCCAGGAGCGCACTGCATGAGCCAGCACGCCATCCTTGCCGGCCTGATCGGCCGTGGTATTCAGCTGTCGCGCACGCCTGCGCTGCATGAACACGAAGGTGACGCCCAGGCCCTGCGCTACCTGTATCGGCTGATCGACGCCGACCAGTTGCAACTTGACGACAGCGCCCTGCCCGGCCTGCTCGACGCTGCGCAGCACACCGGTTTTACCGGCCTCAACATCACCTACCCGTTCAAGCAGGCGATCCTGCCCCTGCTCGACGAACTGTCAGACGAAGCACGCGGCATCGGCGCGGTGAATACCGTGGTACTCAAGGATGGCAAGCGGGTCGGCCACAACACCGACTGCCTGGGCTTTGCCGAAGGCCTGCGCCGCGGCCTGCCTGATGTGAAACGCCGCCAAGTCGTGCAGATGGGCGCTGGCGGTGCCGGTTCGGCCGTGGCCCATGCCCTGCTGGGCGAGGGGGTCGAGCGGCTGGTGCTGTTCGAAGTGGATGCGGCCCGTGCGCAAGCGCTGGTGGACAACCTGAATGGCCATTTCGGCGCAGGACGCGCCGTACTCGGCAATGACCTGGCCACGGCCCTGGCCGAGGCGGACGGGCTGGTCAACACCACGCCGGTAGGCATGGCCAAGCTGCCAGGCACACCGCTGCCAGTGGAGCTGCTGCATGCGCGCCTATGGGTGGCAGAGATCATCTACTTCCCGCTGGAAACCGAACTGCTGCGCGCTGCCCGGGCACTGGGCTGCCGTACGCTGGATGGCAGCAACATGGCGGTGTTCCAGGCGGTGAAGGCGTTCGAGCTGTTCAGCGGGCGCCAGGCGGATGCGGCGCGGATGCAGGCGCATTTCGCCAGCTTCACCTGATAGATTGGTGCTGGGTTCTTCGCGGGCTTGCCCGCTCCCAAAGGGGTTTACGGAGCCCTTGTAGGAGCGGGCAAGCCCGCGAAGAGGCCGGCGCAGGCGATCACCCTTGCTCATCCAACAACGCCTGTATCACTTGCTCCTGCCCACCGTAATCCCCCTCGCCAAAGTGCACATGGCGCACCTGCCCCTTGCGGTCGACAAAGTAATGCGCCGGCCAGAACTGGTTGCCCCAGGCATTCCACACCTTGTGGTCGTTATCCACCGCCACCGCATAACCGATCCCAAGCCTGGCCACCTTGTCGCGCAAGGTGCCGACATCATGCTCATAGTCGTACTCCGGCGTGTGCACGCCCACCACCACCAAGCCCTGATCGGCATACCGCCGTGCCCAGTCATTGACATGCGGCAAGCTACGTTGGCAGTTGATGCAGTCCCAGGTCCAGAAGTCCACCAGCACCACTTTGCCCTTGAGCCCCGGGGCATCCAGCGGTGCCGAGTTCAGCCACTGGCTGGCCCCCGCCAGCGACGGCATGGCGCCGTAGCTGTCGCGGGCCATCAGGTGCCCGGCCAGGCCCAGACCCGTGAGGGCCAGGGCTAAGCCGCCTGCTTTCACCATCAGGCGCCGATCAATTCTCATGGCAACCGCCGGTGGCGTAGGTGCGGTACTGCACGCTCTGCTGCTGGCCGTGGGAATCGAGGTAGTCCATGCGGGTATTCACCAGGCCACAGGCGTTGCTCTGGTCGTCCTGCACCGACAGCACTTTCTTCACATCCAGATGCTCACCGTAACGGTACTGCATGGCCCCGTCGTCATGCATCGGTGCACTAGCGGCCTGGGCGGCAATGGCCCCGAAGCTGAGCACGGCAAACAGGCTGGCACTGGCGAAGGTCTTGAAATTCATGGCATCTCTCCTGGGTAACACGTGGGTGTGGGGAGTGTTGCTCCCCGGTCGAGAGCCATTTCACCCCTGCCAGGTATCCCGGATGTGTCGTGCGAGGCTGTGGTGTGCTTCCTGCTGTATCTGTAGCCCAGCCAGATACACTGCAATACAAACCCCCGCAGGCAAGCGCGATTGCGCTCGGTACACTGCGGCCAACCCCACTTGCACAGGAACGCAGCGCATGGAACACGTCGATCACATTCTGATCGTCGACGACGACCGCGAGATCCGCGAACTGGTCGGCAACTACCTGAAGAAGAACGGCCTGCGCACCAGCATTGTCGCCGACGGCCGGCAGATGCGCGCCTTTCTCGAAGCGAACAGTGTCGACCTGATCGTGCTGGACATCATGATGCCCGGTGACGACGGCCTGCTGCTGTGCCGCGAACTGCGCGCCGGCAAGCACCGCAACACCCCGGTACTGATGCTGACCGCGCGCAATGATGAAACCGACCGCATCATCGGCCTGGAAATGGGCGCCGACGATTACCTGACCAAGCCGTTCTCGGCCCGTGAACTGCTCGCCCGGATCAACGCCGTGCTGCGCCGCACGCGCATGCTGCCGCCCAACCTGACCATCAGCGAAAGCAGCCGCCTGCTCGCTTTCGGCCAGTGGCGCCTGGACACCACCGCACGCCACCTGCTCGACAGCGAAGGCACCCTGGTGGCCCTGAGCGGCGCTGAATATCGCCTGCTGCGTGTATTTCTCGACCACCCACAGCGGGTGCTCAGCCGCGAGCAACTGCTTAACCTGACCCAGGGCCGCGAAGCCGACATCTTCGACCGCTCCATCGACCTGCTGGTCAGCCGCCTGCGCCAGCGTCTGGGCGATGACGCCCGTGAACCCAGCTGCATCAAGACCGTACGCAGCGAGGGTTATGTGTTCTCGCTGCCAGTGCAATTGCTCGAGTCGCCGTCATGAAATGGCCGCGCACGTTAGCCTCGCGGCTGGCACTGATCTTCTTCACCGGCCTGGTACTGGCCTACGGCCTGTCGTTCGGCCTGCAGGCCTACGAGCGCTACATCAGCAGCCGCTCGATGATGCTCAGCAACCTGGAGCAGGACGTGGCCACGTCGGTGGCGATCCTCGATCGCCTGCCAGCAGCCGAGCGGGCCGCCTGGCTGCCACGCCTGGAGCGGCGCACCTACCGCTATCGCCTCGACCAGGGGCTGGCTGGCAAGGCCATGCCCAGCAGCGACCCGCCGATGGCCGCCGAATCGATCGTCAAGGCCATTGGTAGCGACTATCACCTGACCTTCCAGGAAATTCCAGGCCCCAATGCGCACTTCCAGGCACACCTGAACCTGGCCGACGGTGCGCCGCTGACCATCGACGTAACCCCGTCGCCGGTTCCGGTGGCGCGCTGGCTGCCCGTGGTACTGCTGATCCAGCTGGCCGTGCTGTTGCTGTGCACCTGGTTGGCGGTACACCTGGCCATCGGCCCACTGACCCGCCTGGCCCGCGCGGTCGACAACCTCGACCCGGACAAACCCGGCGTGCAACTGGATGAAAGCGGCCCGCGTGAAGTGCGCTACGCCGCTGCGGCCTTCAATGCGCTGCAAGCGCGCATCGCTGCCTACCTGAAGGAGCGCATGCAGTTGCTGGCAGCCATTTCCCACGACCTGCAAACCCCGATCACGCGCATGAAACTGCGCGTCGAAGTGATGGACGACGGGGTCGAGAAAGACAAGTTATGGAGCGACCTGGGCGAAATGGAGCACCTGGTGCGCGAAGGCGTGGCCTATGCCCGCAGCATGGACACCAACACCGAAGCCCCCTGCCGGATCAACCTGGACGCCTTTCTCGACAGCCTGGTGTTCGACTACCAGGACAGCGGTGCCCGGGTCGAACGCCATGGCAGCAGCGGCAGCCTGCTGGAGACACGCCCGCATGCGCTGCGCCGGGTACTGGTGAATTTGGTCGACAACGCGCTGAAGTTTGCCGGTGCCGCCGAGCTGGAAGTGTGCCGTGAGCACAGCACCACGGTGATCCGCGTACTCGACAACGGGCCTGGGATACCCGCTGGCGAACTGGACGAAGTCCTGAAGCCGTTCTACCGGGTGGAAGGTTCACGTAATCGCAGCACCGGAGGTACCGGCCTGGGGCTGGCGATTGCCCACCAGCTGATCCAGGCCATGGGCGGTCGGCTGACCCTGAGTAACCGCGACAGTGGCGGGCTGTGCGCACAGATCGAACTGACCTAAGAGCCAGGCGCCGCTCTCTGGAGCGGCCTTGTGTCGCGATCGGGCCGCAAGGCGGCCCCGGCGATGCATGCTGCGAAGCTGAAAACCTGGGGCCGCTATGCGGCCCGATCGCGACACAAGGCCGCTCCTACAAAAGATCGATGTGTTCAACAGATTTCTACAAACCGATACACAACCAGACCCACCCCGACACACTGCAGATACCCCACCCCCACACACTCCCGGTCAATTAACCAAAACCCGGGAGCCTGTCTGATGAAACCCCTTGCCCTGCCCTCTGGCTGGAAACTGTTCACCGCCCTCGCCGGCCTGACCCTGGTGATGGCTGCCGTGGTCCTTGCCAGCCAACCTGACCCGGACGGCTTGCGCAGTGCCATTCGTGCCACCGCGCGCAGCTCGTTCGCCCTGTTCCTGCTGGCGTTCCTGGCCTCGTCGCTGGTGACCCTGCTGCCTGGCACTGTCAGCCGGCGCATCCTCCAGGAGCGCCGCTACCTGGGCCTGGCCTTCGCCTTTTCGCACACCGTGCATGGCCTGCTGATCTACCGCTACGCCCAACAATTCCCCGAGCTATTCTGGGCTGGCCGCACGCTTACCTCCAGCCTGCCCGGCAGTGTTGGCTACCTGTTCCTGCTGCTGCTCACCGTCACCTCGTTCAAAGCGCCCATGCGCCTGCTGGGCGGCCGTGCCTGGCGCGCCCTGCACAGCAGCGGCATGTGGTTGCTGGCGGCAGTGTTCTGCCTGTCGTTCTACAAGCGCATCCCCATGGGTGGCTGGTACCCACTGGCATTCGCCCTGATGTTCAGCGCTATCGCCATCAAGCTCACCGCCAGGTTGGCCCGTCAACAACGCCGCAATGCCCAAGCCCTTTCTTGAACAGAGAACAGTAAAATGACGACCTTGACCCGTACCCTGACCCTCTTCGACCAGTTCGGCACCTGGAGTGCAGACCTGCCCTTGCGGCTGTTTCTGGCCTGGGAGTTTTTCGAGTCCGGCCTGGAGAAATTTGGCGGCAGCAACTGGTTCGCCGACCTGCAATCAAGCTTCCCGTTCCCCTTCAACCTGCTGCCCGCCGAGCTGAACTGGCAGCTGTCGATGTGGGCAGAGCTGATCCTGCCGTTGCTGCTGTTGCTCGGCTTGGCTACCCGCCTGGCATCGCTGGGCTTGATGGTGGTGACGGTGGTAGCGATTGCTGCCGTGCACTGGCCGGCGCACTGGTCGAGCCTGGCTGAGTTGGCGCAGGGCTATGCGATTACCGACCAGGGGTTTGGCAACTATAAGCTGCCGCTGATCTACCTGGTGGCGTTGCTGCCTTTGCTGCTGAAGGGGGCTGGGCGCTTGAGTCTGGACCATTGGTTGCGGGGGCGGTTCAACAGGTGAGATCGCCGGGGCCGCTCTGCGGCCCATCGCCGGCAAGCCACACACACAGGTACAGCGCAAGACTAAAGATTTGCGCTATACCTGTGGGAGCTGGCTTGCCGGCGATTGGGCGCAACGCGCCCCCAGATACACGCAACTAGCAGGAACCGATGATGACGCCCTGCTCGCGCAACCCCTCCAGCAACGCCAAACCCTGCGTCAAATCCCCGCCCAACGCTGCCAGCCGCGCCCGCCCGCTACCCTGCGCCACCAGCAACTGATAGGCCATCGGCGCCAACCGCGCAAAGCGCACCTGCAGCCCGGCATCGCGATAAACCAGCAACAATGTCGGCGACTCTGGGGCGACTTCCGGCCGGTATTCCCCACCAATGCGCTCCACCGGCCAACGATAGGCCAGCACCCGTGCCACACAGGACAGCAGCGGCTCACCCTCCAGCAAATCGCCAGCCGGGTCATGCGCCGGGTCTTGGGCATCACTCAGGTACAGCTGCGCCTCGACCCACTCATAATGCGCCAACTCAAGCTGCCAGGGCGCATCCAGCTCTACCCCCTGCAAATAATCGACGAAGGCTTCGGCAATCTCGGTAAACAATGGCGTCTGGCTGCGGTAGTTGGCGTAGAAGTCACGCATGCGGGCATGCCAGCGCTGCTCGCCCAGCGCCTGGCGCATGACCGGGAAGCTGCCCGCCAGCAAACCCTCGATGGCGCCGTAGAACAGCTCGCGGTAAACCTTCAGGCGCCGGGCCTCGACCCCAGGTGGCGGTGCATGACGCTGTGGGTCACGCAGGTGCCGGGCCAGCGTGTATTGCTGCTCGCGCAAGGTCTCACTCATCGGCTTGCCCTCCCACTGTGCGCTGCACCGCGCGAATGCGCGCCGTTTCGGCCAGCAGCTCGGCCAGTGGCGGGTAGTTGAAATCCCGCTCCAGCACCGTCGGCTGCGCGCCGAAGCGCGCACAGGCAAGCGCATAAAGCGCCCACACATCTTCCTTTACCGCTGCCCCGTGGGTATCCACCTTGAGGTCTGGTGCCTCATCGTAATGGCCGGCCACGTGCATGCCGGTTACCCGCGCCAAGGGCAAACCGTCGAGAAATGCCCGGGCGTCATAGCCATGGTTGCAGGCATTGACGAAGACATTGTTGACGTCCAGCAGCAAGTCACAATCGGCTTCATCGAGCACCGCCCGGATGAACTCAAGCTCGCTCATGGCCTGGTAAGGCGCGGCGTAGTAGCTGATGTTTTCCACGGCAATGCGCCGTTCCAGCTGCTCCTGGGCCTGGCGTATGCGCGCGGCTACATGGTGCACGGCTTCGTCGGTGAACGGGATGGGCATCAAGTCGTACAAATGGCCGTCATCGCTGCAGTAGCTCAGGTGCTCGCTGTACAGGCGCACCTGGTACCGGTCGAGAAACTGCCGGGTCTGGTCGAGGAAATGGCGGTCCAGCTGCGCGCTGCCGCCCAGTGACAACGACAACCCATGGCAAGTGATGGGAAAACGCTCGGCCAGCTGGGCCAAGCCCTTGCCGTAGGCGCCGCCCACGGCAATCCAGTTTTCCGGCGCACATTCAAGAAAATCCACAGCGCCAGCTTCCAGGTCAGCAGCTCGGGTAACAGGCCGCGGCGCAGGCCAAGCCCGGTGTTAAACGGTTCAGGGTGCATGAACAAGTCTCCGCAACAGGCACAACGCCCCGCCTGACCAGCAGGAAGGGCGTTGCGAGGTTTCATGGGGTAGAAGGTCAGGGCTGGCCGGTCAAGTGGCTGAACAAGCCATCAGGCATGGCTTTGCCATTGGCCTGGTAGATCGCCTTGAGGTGGTCTGCCGCTTCCTGTTCGGAGATGAAACCGTCATGGTTGCTGTCGATCTTGTCGAAATCACCGGCGCGGTCCTTGGCCACCGCCAGAAACTCATCACGCGAGACCTTGCCATCGTGGTTGCTGTCGGTGTTGGCGAAAGAGGCGTCACCACACTTGCCTTCGCCACACTTGCCCTCCGCGCCGGCCTTGGCGCTGGCGCCGCATTTGCCCTCACCGCATTTGCCTTCGCTCTGGCTGGCCTTGGCGCTGCCGCCACACTTGCCTTCACCGCACTTGCCCTCGCCCGCCACCTTGGCTGAGGCCAGCTGGTAACCCTGGGCCAACGGTTCGACGGCAAACGCGCTGCTGCTCAATGCCATGCTGCCGATCAGGGCGGCGCCGAGCAGGCCGAGGCTGTTTCGTACCTGAGTCATGGTGATGCTCCACTGTTGTTGAAAAGTGGAGCCATTAGGCCGGGAGGGTTTGTCGTGGATGTATCGTGCAGGGCGCACTTTTGTATGAGAACGGGTCTGGCGTGCGGCCAGATACAGAGGGATACACAACCGCCGGCAAACGGCCCCGGATTACCCTGAGGCCGTCACCTGCGTTCAGTCCTCCAGCGGTTTGGGCGGCGCTGCCGGTTTGGCAGGCTTGGCCGGTTTGCTGTCCTTGGCCTTGGCCTCCGGTGCTGCCGCAACAGGTTCAGGCGCACTCACTGCCTTCTCGCTGGCAGGCAGGTCGTCGACTGCCTTGAAGATCACTTCGGGGTCAAGGGCAGTATTCTCTTCGTCATCCTTGAGCATATGCCGCTCACCATCCTTGCCGACCAGAATCACCTTGGTGCCCTTGCTCGCGCCCAGCCTCAGCTCACGGATCAGGGCCATGGTGGTCTGCTGCTCCAGGTTTTTGTCTTCCCGTTTACCCATCATTTGCGCCACGCTATACAGCACCAGGCTGCGCTCCTTGAACTTCGCCTGGGTAGCCGGGTCTTCAAGCGCCTTGTTCAAGCCGCGCAAGGTCGGGTCGGCACTGCTGGGGGCAATCACGACCAATGGCCTGGCCTTGCCCAGTTCCTTGGCCAGGGGACCATCACTGTCGGCAGCAAAAACAGGTGCGGTAACCGCGACCAAGGCGGCGAGGGTCAATGACCGGACGAGCATGCGTATCTCCTTATTCTCTCGATAAACCAGAAGACTACAGATCAGGGAGAAAGATCCGATAGGCGAGCGTAAACCACCCGGGGCATCAATGTTTCAACGAAAGGTAACCGGCCATTACCGGTCATGGCCACGCTCTCGCAAACCCATGGCAGGTTCCATACGCACTGGTAAGGTGAGCATAGTCCAAAGCGCTCACACCCACCGCTGCAAAGCCGCAGTGGTCAGTTGCAGTTCAGTCTGTTCGGTCCACTGTTTTATCTGCACCATCAATGCCTCGGCAGCCAGTTCGTCGGCATCCGGCTGCAGTTGGTTCTGCAAATGCTCCGGCACCTCCAGTTCGCGGGCATAGCGTTGTTCCATGTAGCGGCGCCAGAACGGTTGTTCCGCCATCCACACCGACACGGCTTCCGCTGTTTCGTTTTCCCTAATGCGGTCACGCACATTGGCGACCTGCGCATCGCTCAGGTTCGGAATGCCTTCATGAAGCATGCTGCGCACATTGCCCGGTAACTCCAGCGCGTCTCGCAGGCGGATCGAATAGGCCAGCGCCCATTCGATCGACTCTCTGCCAACGCCTCGGGCATTGGCCTCGTGCAAGGCAATCAGGTCGATCTGTCTCTGTCTCCACAGCTGCCGGGCGATTTTCACCAGAGCACCTTCCTGATCAGCGGCCGGGGCCGCGCGTTCCGCTTGCCAAACCAGCTTGCGGATTTCCAGTTGCCCAAGCACTACCGTAGCGTTGTCAGCGCAGTTCTCGATCAGCGCACTGGAGAATATCTCCTCTGCCAACTGCGGCTCGTCCTGCATACTCACCATTAGTTCCAGCACTCGAAGCGCAAGTGTTTCACCGTGAAGAGGGTGTTTGAAGTCACGTGACCGAGTGAGCTGTGACAACAGGCTCAGGAAATTACTGGAACCATCCATCTGCTCGACGCATATCCAGGCGCTTGCCAGCCCTTCACGCTCTATACCCTCCAGCCGATCCAGCCAACGCAGCCTGAGCGGCACCAGGCTGGTACTGGGGATCTCCCAGTCGACCTGCATTTCAGCCGCCTGATGCGCTGTAAGTGGATTGCCCGATAACCGTACGTAACCCGTCTGCCATAACTGCGAATCAAGGAAGCCGGCTGGCAGCGAGGTCAGGCGATTGTTTGCGGCATCCAGGAAGTACAGCTCCGAACAACTCAACAGGCCTGCCGGAATCGCAGCCAAACCGGTATTGCGCAAACGCAACTCCATCAAGTGGGGCATGCGGCTGACAGAAAACCCGGTGGACAGGTTGTTGTTCGACAGGTTCAGGTACCGCAGTTGACTGCAGGATCCGAGTACATCAGCGTGAGTGCGGTCAAGCACTATCCTGTTGCCAGAAAGGTCCAGAATCCGCAAGCTGCCGAGTTCGCTCAAGCCTGCCGGCAAACGACGCAGCAAGTTGCTGCTCAGCCCCAATGTCACCAGATTGGGAAAACATCGCAAAAAGCCGTCCGGCACCTCCGTGAGCAGCAAACTGCCGAGGGACATTTCTGAGACATGTGTAAAGTTGAATGCTGCCCCAAGCTCCGGCAATGAGCGCAATTCATAACCGAAGTAATGCCATGCCGTAGCCAACCGACCCGGTTGCGAATAGTCCTGATAAGGGATCAACTCCCGCCAGCACAGCATCATCGCCTTGCGAAACCTCTTGCGCTCGCTCTTGTCACTGGTCAGCGTTGCTTGCCACTCCCAGTTCCTCAACTGCCTCTCCAACGCACGTGCCTGCTGTTCTAGCATGCCCAGTTCCCGCTCGGTATCACGTCCTGCCGCATGCAAGTTCACCAGCCAGGTGTTGATTTGTTCATCACTGTAGGCCGGGTACAAGTCGCGCAGCCGGGTAGCAAACGCACGCGGTCGTGACGACGGGCGGGCAAGACGCCCCTGGATACCGCCCAGCGGATAACCGACCCTGCCGTCAGCCAACCGCATGGGTGTCAGCAGCCAAGGTTGCCTGTAATCCTTGCCAAGCACCTGTGCAACCCTGTCGGTTCGCCCGTTTACCTGCGCTGCCAAAGATCGGCGCAGGCTTTGCGGGTCGGTTTCATTGATGCCCATAGCGGTAAAATCTGCACTGTCGAGCGCGACCCTGAGGGTTTCAAACAGCTCACCTGGGCCTGCCAACTCGCCCCCCAGCGCATCTTCAAGTTCGAACAACCCTGCCTTGTGCACCAGCCTGAAGGTCAACCCGCCACCCTCGGTGACGAATACCGGATTTGGCGCATCACCATCGTAAAGGCGCCAACGCGGCCGCACCGCCCTTGCGTCCTGGCTTTGCAGCAAGGTCAGCGCAGCCTTGGCCTGGTCAAGGGTCTGCGGCGTATCAATAAACAATGCCTCGCAAGCCCGGGCAACGCGAATGCGCAGTGCGCTCAGCCTGGCCTTGTCGACCATGCGGAAAGGCACCGTACCCTTGACCAAGGCGCGGTAGTCTTTCCCATCCACCGCCAGGCCTTTTACCAGCTCACTCGCGGCCGCCCGGTGCAAGCTTGGGAACGCGCGGCGCAATGTCGCCAACGCCTCGTTTTCAGGTGCTTGCTGTTCGTTGTACAACTGCTGGAAAAGCTGACGCCGCTTTAGCGAAAGCTGCGCGACCAGTTCCGGCCCTTCCTGTTCAGTCACCCCTGGCAATGCGCGGGCTTTGAGCAATAACGCCTGATCATCAGACCATCGCCCGGCCTTCAAACAATCAAGCAAGGCCTGAATGCGACTGTCGATCAACAGCCTATCCAGCGTGTCGAACACTTCTGCTTCGGGTGGCCGGCCATACACATGCAGTGCCCGCAGGTTATCCGTTTCCAGGCCATGCATGGCCATGGCCTGGTCGATCTGCTGATCGTCAAGGCGCGCGAAGCGTTCACCCAGGCGCCGGAACATCCGATGCTTGTCCGTCCAGCTGGCAGGCTGCTCGGTCCACAAGCGCCATGCGCCGGCACCATTGTGGCGTAATAATGGGGCATGACCACGGTGGGGCTTGAAATGCCATTCACCCTCGGCGGTCTGCTGCACTTCGTAGTAATGGCCGTCCAGGGTGATCCAACTCCTGTCTTGCGCGCTGTAAATACCCTTCAGGTCAGCCACAGCGCCGGTAGGTGGCGCAGAGGTGCGATAAGGCAGCAAGTCGCCGTTCCAGAGCTTCTGCGTTCCATCATCCAAGCGCGCCGGCACCCAGGTATCCAGTGCGGCCCAGGCACGGCTCGCTTCGCGCCATATCACTGCAGTAACACCAACGAACGCCAGCTCGCGGGTGACATTGAGCAAGTGATCCATGGCGGCGTTGCTGTCCCCTTCGCGCCAGTCTTCCACGGCATGGAACAAGTCGCCCAGCAGGTCCCACACCATGGCTGTCAGCAACATTGCGTTGAGCGCAGGAATGAACAAACCAGCCACACTGGCCAGTGTCCAGGCCACGTTGGCCATCCGCTTGTCATGTGCCTCCTGCTCCCGACGGTCCATATCTGCAACCGGTACCGCTATCACCGCAGCGTCGTCCTTGATATGCGCAATGCGCGCCGCAGCAAGGTGATCGAACAACGGCAGCGGATAATCCAGCAGGTGCTGGTCCATCTCCCGCGTTGCTGCATCGACTACAGCCTCCAGTTCCGCAGCAACCCTGGAAAAAAACTGCACACTGTCACGACGCCGTACAAAGCGCTTGAAGAATTTCTGATAGTCCGCACTGCGCAGCCGTTTGCCCAGCCCCTTGCGAATAAAGGTTTCCAGATCAGGCGCCACATTCCAAGGGCCCTTGGAATCGTCAGGTATGTAAACGATGACTCGGCGACTGAAATTGAAAAGCCACCCTTCGTGCAGCACATCGAGCACGACAATTTGCTGCAGGTCACAGCCGAAGACCCTGAGTTGCCTGGCCACCACCTTCGATTCGTAGAATGTACCTGGCCGCCCCTCCTTGCACAGGTCCAGCACCAGTTGCAGCTCAGCGCCGTTGAGCACGCCCTCGCTCTTGGCTTTGCACGCATCGATCACCATGCACGAGCGATACAACCTGGCCAGCGTCGAAGTCATGTCCTGCCAACCACCGGCCTGGCTGGCTGGCGCGTTCAGCACGCTGTCGAGGTGACGTTGGTAGTGCCCCCCAAGGTCAAGTTGCCGGCACATCCGCGCAAACGCGGGGGCGCCAAGCGTGCCGACACTGAGCGCCTGGCTATCGACGATGCAGTTGTCCTTGTGCTGCTCATTCCTGCCTTCGCCTTCGGTGAAGTTGCACAGCGCCGCCTCAATCAGCGGGACGTCGAAGTAGTCCTTTTCCCTCAACGGGTGGCGCCCCCACGATATACCTTGCTTGTGTGCGATGCGGGTATACCAGCTGCGCAAGTACAAATGATCAATGTCGTGGGACGTGCCCGTTTTTTCACGTACGGCGCGCTGCAGCAACGGCTTGGTGAAACTGTCGATACTCTCGATACGTGCCAACTCGCGCTTCAGCCATTGCCGACAGGCCAGGCTGTGCCTGAACGCATTTCGCAACGCTTTGTGCTGCGCCTCATACACCCCATTGACCGGGATACTCTGATCGGAGGGCGAGACAATACGCAGCTGACGAAGCCATCTGGGCAGGCGCGTAACGATCAGACTGTCCTGATAGGCCTGCTCCATGGCAAGTACATCAACGCGCGGTAATTGTTCTGACGTGAACGTGGCCACCTTTTCGAACCTCTGTCTGTTGCAAAGGCTCGACGTTAAGAAAAAAGCCGACAGACCGTAGCGTAGTTATCTACCGCACCCTCTGATCAAGTGCGGTTATCAGGCTTCAGCCCAGAGGCACTGGCGGGCGCAATGCAACAGCAGGCAGCGAACTGCTGATCGCTTCACGCGTCAGCTGCCGCTGCGTGTGCAACATACGCTGCTGCATTCGCGCTTGCAGCTGGTCATACTCCTGCTTCGGCGCCCCGCGTGCGTCCAGTGCCTCCACCTCATCGTGCAGAGACTGCGGCACTTGCAGAGAAGCCTCATGCGTTTGCGCCAGGTACTCCGTCCAGAAGCGCTGCCTCAACAGGAAGTCCGCCAACGCATCGACCGTCTGCAAGCGCCGCACGTGGTGCGCGGCGCGGGCAAGGTCATGTGCTGACAACGCGGCAACCCTCGGGTTGAGCATTTCATCATGTTCAATAGGCAGATCCAGTTGTTCAACCAGCCCCAGGCGATAGGCCAAGGCATATTCCAGAGACTCTTCTGCGTTGCCATCGCCGATAGCATGCAGCGAGGCCAGCTCATCCAGCACCTCCAGGCGCCAACACTGGCCACCGACGTACAGCAAGGCCCGCTGCCGGTTTTCCACGCCCGGTTCATGCATGGCCTTCCATACCTTCACCCGAACCTCCAGGTCACTGAAGCGCAGTGTTGCGTTGTCTTGGCAGTGCTCAGTGAGCGAGTGCGCGTACAGTTCAGTTTGTAACGCTGGGCGCGCGCTCATGTAGTCGATCATGATTCGCACGCGCAGCGCCAGGTAACGGGCCAGGGCCTCGGTGTGGGTATCGGCAGAGGATGCGAGCCTTCCCAGCAAATTGAAAAAATCCACCGAACGCCTGTCCCTTTTCAAGCCGCTCCATAGATGGGCTAAGCGATCACGCTCCTTGCCATTGACCAGATCAAGCCAGTGCAGCTGAGTGGGCAACGCTTCATCCGTCACGTCACTCCATGTGTCCTGCACGCCTTCCAACGGGTTGCCAGCAAGCCGCACCCGGCGGCTGCGCCACAATGCCGACTGATAAAAGCCGAAGGGCAACGTGCGGATTTGATTGTCCCCCAGATCCAGCGTATGCAACGCTGTCGCCTGCATCAGCGATTCAGGCACTTCTTGCAGCTGGGTGTTGCCCAGCATCAGCACCCGTAATTGCTGCATCTGCTGAAGGGAAAACCGTCGCCGTAACGGGTTGTCCGACAGGTTCAGGTACACGAGCGAACGGCAACGGGCCAACAGATCAGTGGCGCGCCCGTCCAGACGAATCTGGTTACCGCAAAGGTCAAGAACCTCCAGGCGTTCTGCCAGCCCAGCCGACAGTGGCAGGCTGCGCAGCCGACAGTGGGTTACATTCAGCGACGTCAAAGCGCGGAAGGCTTGCAGAAAATCATCCGGAATCCTGCGCAACTGCAGGGTGCGAAGCGAAACGCTCGTTACATGGGAAAAGTCCACGCTGGCGGGAATGACAGGAAGTTCATCGAGGTTACTGGCAAAAGATGTGAGTTCATAGGCATTCCCGGCAGCAGTCAGCTGGGAGGGCAAAAGACGCCGCCAGCAATCAAGCAGCCCGCGAGCAAACTCACTGCGCGACCTCCAGGCCCAGAGCTTTGGCGTTGCCCGTTTCCAGCTGCGTAATTGCCGGGTCAGTGTCTTCAACTGTTGCTTCAATGCCAACAGTTTGGCTGCAGGTGGCGTATTTGAACGGCGCGCCATGGCCAGCCAGTCGTCGATCTGCTCATCACTGAACCCAGGATAAAGATCACGCAGCTCGGCAGCGAGGTTCAGCGCCCCTCGTCGGCCTGGTGCCAGCCAATTGCGCAAGGTGCAGAGTGGATAGCCGATGCGATTCTGATCGAGCCGCTGAGGCGGCAGGAAAAGCCCGACAGGCCGCTTCATTTTCAACACCTCGGCGATGTCCAGTTGCCCCTCCATCACGCGCTGCGCGACCGCGATGCGCAAGCCCTGTGCAAACGGCTCGCCTACCCCTGTCGCCTGGCGATACCCGGCACTGCAGCCCAGGCCCAGCACCTCGAAGATACAACTGGATGAGCCTGATACTTCACCCAACGGGTCTTCCAACTGGAACAACCCCTGCGCAAAACGCAGCCGCAATGCTGGGCCGACACCTGCGGTACTGGCCAAAGGCTGCAAGGCGCTACCATCGATTAATTGCCAGCTCGGCCCGGCTTCAGCACCCGGCAGTTGCTCGATTGCCGCCAGCACTGTACGCGCCGTATCGAGATTCTGCGGCAAGTCAAACAGCAGCGACTCACGCACACGCACCCGCCGGATGCGGCGCGCCAGCTCGCCGGCATGGTAGGTCTGTTCATGGCCCGCAGCGTCCAGCAGCGCTTGCGCCGCCAATTGGTGCAAACCGGGAAAGTCTCGTCGCAGCTCACGGGTATCGGCAGTCACCGGATTCTGCTCGTAGTACAACTGTCTCAGTAGCGAGTGGCGCCGGCGCCAGACCTCGTCAGCCAGGCCCTCATTTGCCAACGCTTCGCCACCGCCCCATTGCCGTACCCGGGCCAGCAACGCTTCGTCCTCCACCCCCTCGCCGCTGCGCAACTGGTTGACCAATCGCTGAATGCGGTTGAACATCGCAACACGGTTTACCGTATCCACCAGGCAGGGGTCCGGCGCCCGATTGCAAACATGCAGCCCGCGCACATGGTCGGCATCGATATCGTGTATCGCCATGACCGGGTCAACCTGCTCGGCAGGTACCTGACTGAACGCGCCCCCCAGCCGATTGAACATGCGCGGCACGTCGTCCCACTCCACGGGCTGTTCGCACCACACGCGCCATGCCCCGGCGTCGTTGTGCCGCAACAGCGGCCCATGACCCTCCACCGGTTTGATCTGCCATTCACCATCGGCGCGTGGCAGCACCTCGAAAAAAGCCCCCTCCATCTTTACCCAGGACCGCCCTGCCAGGCGGTAGACCCCCAATGCATCGGCGGTGGCCTGAACCGGGGGCGGCGCACTGCGAAACGGCTGCAGGTCGAACCGCCAGAGTTTTTCGCCGCCGCCCTCCAGGCGCGCCGTCACCAAGGGGTCGGCCAGGCTCCATTGGCGCCTGACCGTGCGCATCACTACCGCCGTGATGCCCAACTCTACCACTTGCCTGACCACATCCAGCACATGGTCCAGTACCGCCCGGCAGTCATCCTCGCGCCAGGCCTCGACAGCATGAAACACCTCCTTTAGCAGGCCCCAGCCGGCTGCAGCCACCAACAAGTTGTTCACCCCCGGTACGAACAACCCCACAACACCGGCGATCATCCACGCGGCGTTCAGCAACCGATCTTGGCGCGCCTGCTCGACCTGTCTGTCCACCTGGGCAACCGGCACGGCAATGAATGCTGCGTCGTCCTTGAATTGGTCGATCCACGCCTGCGCCAGACAGGGGAACAACGGCAATGGATAATCTGCCAAGTGCTGGTCCATGTCACGGGACGCCCAGTCGGCAACATCCTTCAACTCGCTGCCGACTCGCGCAAAGAATCCCGGACGATCGCGGCGGCGGACGAACCGGCTGAAAAACTGTTGATAGGGTTGCTCGGCCAAGCGCTTGCCCAGGGTCCAGCGAACGAAAGCGTCCAGGTCGGTGGCAGTGCTCCACGGGCTGACCGGATCATCCGGGATATAGACCAGCAGCCGCGTGCTGGACTTGAACCCGACGAAGTTGTCGAAGATATCAAGCACGACGATCTGCTCGAGCCGGCACCCGTACACCGTCAACTGCCGAACACGAACCTCCAGCCCGGCAACGGTGCGAGGTTGGCCCTCACGGCACAGTGCAAGCACCGATTCAAGATCGTCTGCTGTCAGGCGCCCTTCGCTCCGGGCGCGGCAGGCGTCGATCAACATCGACGACCAGTGCAGCCCTTGCAGGGACGACATCACGTCGTAGCCACTTGCAGTAGCGCTCGCCGGAGCCGACAGAATCCCATCCAGGTGCTGCTGATACCGCCCCCCAAGGTCCAGCCTGCGGCTGCAACGGGCAAACGCGTCCGCCGTCATCGGTGCAAACGGGGCACCGCCGCGATCAACCAGCCGATCATGACGCGGCAGCTCATCACCGCGTGCTTCCCCCTCGGTAAAATTCGCGAGTGCGGCGGTGAGCAGTGGCACGTCATAGCTCTCCTCCTGCTGTTGGGGCAAACGGCCAAAGGGGTAGTCGGGTTTGGGCGAAATACTGAAGTAATGGTGACGAAGGTGCAGCCCGTCATTGGCGATCGGATAACCGAGTTCATCATTCAGCGCGCGCTCGAGCAGGGGTTTGCAGAACGGCAAGATATCCACGATCCGCTGCAGTTCAAGCGTCAGACGCTGCCAGCTGAGCAGGCTGGTTTTAAGGGCTTCGAGCAGGGCCGTCAGCTGTGTTGGGGTCAGGCTCATCGGCGTCGATCGCGCCTGGGTCAACTCACCTGCAACACGAAGGTTACGCAGCCAGGCTGGCAGCGCATGGGCGATCAGGCCATCCTGAAAGCCTTGTTCCAGTGCCTGGGTATCCACTGCGCCCTGCACGGATGTCATTGTGTCAGCCATTACCAGCCCTCTGCATCATCGAGGGTGCAACGCTAACCGCATGCCTTGGCCCAGCAGTGCTATCCAGATACCTCAGCTTCAGAACAACATCAGCTGACGGCCCGTCAGGGCAGCGAAGTCATCGCCAACGAACGGCAGGATCGCATCGGCCACGGGCTGTAACTGGCGGCTCAAATAGTGCTCGTAGTCAATTGGCGCCTGCTGGTTTTCCAGCGGTTCGGGGCCTGACGTGGTGATCAGATAACTAATCCAGCCGCCCCGCTGGTACTGCTGGGGCCGACCCAGATGGCGGTTGTATTCGTCAGCCAGACGCGCGGCACGTACATGCGGCGGCACATTGCGCTGGTAATCGGCCAACGGCCGGCGCAGGCGCTTGCGGTACACCAGCAGCTCATCGAGTTCACCCGCCAGTGTCTGTTGCACATATTGGCGCACATAGTCACGGTACGGCTGGCCACGGAAGATGCGCCCGTACAGTTCCTGCTGAAACTGCCGGGCCAGCGGCGACCAGTCGGTACGCACCGACTCCAGGCCCTTGTAGACCATTTCCTCGCTGCCGTCGGCCCGTTGTACCAACCCGGCATACCGCTTCTTGCTACCCTCGTCCGTACCCCGAATGGTCGGCATCAGGAAACGCCGGTAGTGCACTTCGAACTGCAGTTCGAGCGCGCTTTCCAGGTTCATGGTTGCGCGCAAGTGTTCACGCCACCACAGGTTGACCTTGGCCACCAGTGCACGGCCGATGCCCGCCGCAGCGTCCTCGCCATGGGCGCCCTTGAGCCAGACGAAGGTGGAGTCGGTGTCGCCGTAGATCACCTCATACCCCTCGGCCTCGATCAGCGCCCGGGTCTGACGCATGATCTGGTGACCGCGCATGGTGATCGACGAGGCCAGGCGCGGGTCGAAGAAGCGGCAGCCGCTTGAACCGAGCACCCCGTAGAAGGCATTCATGATGATTTTCAGCGCCTGTGATAGCGGCGCGTTGCCTTCGCGCTTGGCGGCTTCCCGCCCCTGCCACACCCGCTCGACGATGGCCGGCAGGCAATGCCGGCTGCGCGAAAAGCGGCCGCCCCGGAAGCCTTCCACCGAGTATTCATCATCGGGCAGGCGCAAGCCTTCGATCAGCCCCACCGGGTCGATCAGGAACGTACGAATGATCGACGGATACAGGCTCTTGTAATCCAGCACCAGTACCGAGTCGTACAGCCCCGGGCGCGAGTCCATCACAAAACCGCCCGGGCTGGCTTCGTCCGGGCGGCTTCCAAGGCTGGGGGCAACAAAGCCCAGACGGTGCATCTGTGGAATGTACAAATGGCAGAAAGCAGCCACCGCCCCCCCGCTACGGTCCACGGCAAGGCCGGTGACCGACGACCGCTCCAGCAGGAATTCGAGCAGACGGGTGTGGGCGAAAATGCGCGTGACCAGCTCGCAGTCCTTGAGGTTGTAGCGCGCCAGCGCCGGTTTATCCTCGCGGAAGCGGCGGTTGATTTCATCCATGCGCTGGTACGGCGTATCGATCGCCTTGCCTTCGCCGAGCAAGGTCTGGGCGACGCTCTCGAGGCTGAACGACGGGAAGCTCCAGGTTGCCGAGCGCAGCGCCTCGATGCCATCGATCAACAAACGCCCTGGGGCATCGGCGAACACATGGCCGCCACCGGCATGGCTGCGCAAGGTCATGGGCGCACCGTTGCGGCCCAATGCCAACGGCACTTGCAACTGTTTGGCATGCTCATGCAGCAAGCGCAGGTCGAACTGGACCAGGTTCCAGCCAATGATTGCGTCCGGGTCGTGCACGGCCATCCACTGGTTCAGGCAGGCCAGCATCTGCGCGCGGTCATCGCAGTAGTGCAGGTCGAAGTCGACGCCTGCCGGGTTGCCGTTCGGCGCGCCGAGCATGTACACCTGGCGCTGGCCGCAGCCCTCCAGGGCAATGCTGTACAACTCACCGCGTTCGCTGGTTTCGATATCCAGCGACACCAGCCGCAGCGCTGGGCGATAACCTGCAAACGGCTTGAGCTGGGCGTCGCAGAGTACGCCCTGAGCATCCGGTTTGCCGGTGAATTGCACCGGGGCGGTGATGAAGCGCTCCATCAGGTAGCGCTCCGGCGGGCGGATATCGGCTTCGAACACCTCGATGCCGGCACTGCGCAGGCGTTGCTCCAGTTGCATCAGCTGGCGGTGCTGGCGGCAATACAGGCCCAGCACCGGGCGCTGGTCGAAGTCCTTCAGGCTCAGCGGCTTGAGCTGTACCCCCGGCTCCTTGGCCAGCAACACACGGGCGTGTTCGGCCCGCGCCTGCGGGATGAAGGCCACCGATTCCTGCGGCGCCAGGCGCAGCTGCCGTGGCCCCTGATCGGTGGCCAGCCAGAACTCCACGCAAGTGCCTTCGGGCGTGTCATGCCAATGTCGGGTCAGGACAAAGCCCTGCTGCAACTCCACCGCGTCAACCTCAGGGTCGTCTGTTCAGGGGGGATTCTACCTGCGAAGTGCATGGCGTGAGCGATTTAGCGCCTGGGAGATCGAGCGCAGCAGGTGTTCACCGGAAGATTTTCAGCGTCTGCGAGATCGAGCGCCGCCCGCGCGGCGCTTCGCGGGGCAAGCCCGCTCCCAAATTTGTTTCGGGCCAGTCCATCCTGTGCCAGGCGCGCGCGACCGCCTTGTTTGTACGACGCGATATCGAGCCATGCGCCAAAGAGGGGCGCGCGCAAATCCCACAGAAATAATTGGCCCGAAACAAGTGTGGGAGCGGGCTTGCCCCGCGAAGCGCCGCGCGGGCGGCGCTCGATCTCCCAGGCGCTGAAGCCCCTAAGCCAAACGCCTCCCAGCCACAAAACCATTACCCCGCCCGGCCCAGGCCAGCAGCCAGGCCAGCGCCGTCAGCCCCAGCACAACCCCACCGAACCCTTCCACCCCTACCCCACTCAGCAACAACCCGCCAATGATCCCGCCCAGGGCAATGGCGCTGTTCCACACCGTAACCAGCATCGACTGCGCCACATCACCGCCCTCGCCCGCCGCATCGGCGCAGGCAGTCTGCAACAGGGTCGGTGCGCCACCATAGGTCACCCCCCACAAGGCAATGCTCAGGTACATCAGCCACGACGAGGCCTGCCCCAAGGCCAAAGTGGCCAGGGCAAAACCGGCCAGGCTCAACAGCACAAGCATACGCAAATGGCGGTCGACCAGCAGCACCAGCAACACCCCCGGCGTGCGCAGCACCTGCATCGCCGCCGGGCGCTTGCCGGCAGCCTGGCCCGGATAGTCCGGCACTGCGCGTAATACCCAGACCACCAGCAGTAACGCCACCAGGGTGACCACCACAAACGTGGCGCGCCAACCCAACCCCGCCCCCAGCCAGGTGGCGATCGGCAAGCCAAGCGACAAGGCAATCGGCTGGCCAAGCATGGCCAACGCCATGGCCCTGCCCTGCTGCGCTGCCGGCGCCATGCGCCGGGCATGCCCGGCAATCAGCCCCCAGGCCAGCCCTGCCGCCGCGCCTGTGAAAAAGCGCAGCACCAGCGTCAGAACGTTGCTGTTCGACAAGGCGGTCAGCCCGTTGAACAGTACGAAACCGATGGTGTTCATCGACTTCATGCTGGAACGGGTATTCAACCGTACAGGTAGTTGATGTCCTTGTAGGCCAGCGGCGGCACCTGGCCCTGAAGGAAGTCGCGCAGCTTGTGCATCTGCCGCGCCTTGGGGCTGGCCTTGAGCCAGGTCATGTAGTACCCGTCGCCGGTGGCCACGGCATGCTTGAACGGTGTAACCAGGCGCCCGGCCGCCAGGTCGGCACTGGCCAGCACCAGGTCGACCACCGAAATGCCCAGGCCTTGCTGGGCTGCGGAGATGCCTTGGTCGAGCGTGTCGAACACTTGCCCCTGGTCAATGCTGATGTCCAGCGCGTCCATCCGCGCCAGCCAGCGCCGCCAGTCGCGCCGGTCGGGGGACGGGTGCAGGAATTCGCAGCGGGTCAGGTCGGACAGTTGCGGTTGCACCTGGGTCAGGTAATCCGGGTGACACACCGGTATCAGCCATTCATCGAACAGCTTGAAGCTCTCGATATCGGCCGGAAAGCGCCCATTGGCCAGCAGGATGGCGCAGTCGTAAGGCTCGGAATAGAAATCCACGCTGTCGATGTCCATCCACACACTCGAGAGCTGCACGCTGCAGTTGTCCTCGTGCTTCTTGAACGCATCCAGCGCCCGCAGCAGCCAACGCACAGTCAGCGTGGACGGCGCCTTCAGGCGCAGGCCATAGCGGTCCTGGCGCAGCAGCGCGCAGGCATTCTCGATGATCTTGAAACCGACTTTCAGCTCCTGCGCCAGCAGGCGACCGTGCTCGGTCAGGCTCAGTTTCGGCCCGCGACGCTCGAACAGGTCGCAGCCGAACATGGCCTCAAGCGTCTTGATGTGATGGCTGACAGCTCCTTGGGTGAGGGCCAGCTCTTCCGCCGCGCGGGTAAAGGAGCCATAGCGAGAGGCCACCTCGAAGGCACGCAGGGCGTGCAGGGCCTGAATCCGTTCCGACATGGCAGCGTCCCGAGCATGAGTAAGACTAATAGTAGGTCATAGTTCCACCCGTTTTACAACGTCAGGTGGCTCTCGGAAAATGCAACTAAATAACAAACATAACCAAGATCCTGCCTGCAAATGACTGGAACGTTCATTCAATTCAACGCCTGGGGAAATCATGTTTACGGGATATGGAAATTGCTATCGCCTGGATGCGCTAGAGCTCACCGCTGAACATGGTCACAACTCGCAACACTGGACGCACACAACCATAGAACACTTTCGCAATACGCTCGCCAACCCCGAATTCCCATGCCTGTTCGGCCGCAAGGCGGTGAACGGCGAAACCTGCCACATCCTCTTCGCCCGCGCCGAACAGCTGGCCGATGATATCGCACAGGGCCTGGCCGATTATGTGCGCACCGTCGCACCGATTGCACCCAAGCAGCGCATCGGCAGCCCCCTGGTGGTGTTCCTCGAAACTGCAGCGGGCAGCAGCCTGAGTGAACAGCAGGCACTGGCCTGGAAGGTGCTGCGTGGCGTGCATGCGCGCGACCCGCACCCTTGGCCACAGGGTATCCCGACCGACCCCGACGATACCGGCTGGTCGTTCTGCTATGCCGGCATGCCGCTGTTCATCAACATGAATTTCCCCGGCCACCAGCACATGAAAAGCCGCAACCTGGGGCCGCACATTACCTTCGTCATCAACCCGCGGGAGAACTTCGACGAAGTGGCCAACGCCAGCACCGAAAGTGGCAGGCGCATTCGCGCACGCATTCGCGAGCGCGTGCACCACTACAACGACGGCGTCGTGCCCGACACCCTTGGCGCTTTCGGCGATACCGACAACTACGAGTGGAAGCAGTATCAACTGCAGGAGGCGGGCTCGCTCAACCCGTCACGCTGCCCGTTCCACGCCCATGCCGCACACCAGGCGACGCCTGACAGACTGATCGAGAACTGACCGTGAATACCGCACTCACCGCCACCTATGCCCTCACCGTCCTGCTACTGATCGCCACCCCCGGCCCGGTGGTGGCATTGATCGTCAACACCGCGGCCGCCTCCGGCTCGCGCAAGGCCATGTTCACCGCCGTCGGCACCAACTGGGCCTCCCTGGTGCTGATTGGCGCGGCCGCCTGGGTCATCCTCACCAGCGCCGCCATCGACAAGGCCTGGCTCAGCATCATGAGCCTGCTCGGCTGCCTGTTCATCGGCTATATCGCCGTGGGCACGCTGAAGGAGGCCTTGCAGGCACCCGCCCAAGATGCCGCAAGCGACGCGGCCAAGCCTGGCCGAGGCGGGCTGCTGCAGGGCTTCATGGTGGGTATTTCCAACCCCAAGGACATCATTTTCTTCATTGCCTTCTTCCCGCAGTTCATCCAGATCACCGAATCGTTCGGCAAGAGCATGGTGGTGTTGTCGTTGCTGTGGGTGGCCATCGATTTTGCCGTACTCAGCCTGTACATCTTCGCCATCGGCAAGATCGCTTCGCAGCGCAGCAACCGTGTCATCAGCCTGGCCTCGGGCGTTGCCCTGCTGCTGATTGCCGCTGGCGGCCTGCTGTATAACCTCAAGGAACTGGCGGCCTGAACGTGAAGCGCAGTACCCGACGCACCCGCAGGAGAGCGCATGACCACAACTGACACCAGCCCGCCTCCTGCCCCGTTGCAACAGGACTACCAGCGCTTTCTGCTGCTGGGTAGCCGCCGTGCCCCGCACACCGTGCACGTGCACGAAACCGGCTACCGCTCCGGCACCATCAACACCGATGCCCTGGGCCTGCGCTACAGCCACTGCGCCGGCAAGCGCTTTTCGGCGGCCGAGCGCGGCGGTGCCTCACGCATCAACCTGCTGGTCGGTGGTTCCACGGCCCTGGGCATCGGTGCCAGTTCCGACGAGCACACGGTGGCCTCGCACCTGTCGGTGCTCACGGGTGAAGTGTGGCTGAGCCTGGCCGGCTGCGGGCTCAATGCCAGCCAGGAACTGCTGATGTTCCTGACCCACCAGCACCGTCTTGGCCAAATCGGCCACGTGGTGGTGCTTAGCGGCCTCAACAGCCTGGCCCACGAAGCCCTGTGTGAAGTGCTCGCCAGCCCTGGCGACGCGCAACACGCCAAGGCCTACCAGGCGTTTCTGAACAGCTTCAGCGAAGGCCTGCAACCTGCCACACCGCCCCGTCGGCAGTCGCTGTGGCGGCGCATCGGCCAGGCCTTTGCTGCGCCAACGGTTGAAACCCCGGTCAGTTGGACGCTGTCTTCGCCGGAAAAGCGCCTGGCACGTGCCGCTGACAACATTGGCCGGACCTTGCGCCAATGGGACCGGCTGCTGGCAGACAGCAATGCCACCCTCACCTTCATCCTGCAGCCGTTGCTGCCTTGGTGCCGGGAAACCCTACCCGAGGGCGAACAGGCCATGCTGGCCGCCCTCGAGCAGCAACCCGGCAATTTCGATCGGCTGCTGGACGGCGCATTCGACAGCCAGTTGCACTCGGCGTTTTTCCGCCGCATCAAGAGCCAGGCCGACCCGGTGCCCTGCTACGACATGAACGGCATGCTCAGCAGCTCGCCGGTGTTCGGTGCCGACCTGTTCATCGACCGCCTGCACCTGAACGATCTGGGCAACAATGCCTTGGCCAAGGTGATCACCGCCAAGCTTGGCCTGGCCCAGGAAAAGCACGCCCAGCGTAACGTCACCCCCATCAGGCTCGTCTGACAATTGCACAGCGGTCTTTCGGCCAGCCCCTTGGCTGGCTAGAATACGTCGTCGTTCCGATTTTCCCGAGGCGCACGCTTGACCGCCATGACCTTCGAAACCGCCCATTCGCTTTTCACTGCCCATGGGGTTCACCTGTGAGCCTTGTGCGAAGCCTGCCCGCGCTGGTGGTCACCTTGATGCCGCTGGCTGCGCATGCGCTCGAGGTCAGCATCGACCCGCATGCCGACCTGCTCTACCGCCAGGCCTTGCCGTTGCTGGAGCAAGCCGACAGCCAGGACATCGCCAGCAACACGCTGCGCACCGCCTTGGGCGGTGATCCCGAGCTCAACCGTCAGGGCCAGGCCATGGCGCATACCTTGCCGACAGCCGTTGCCCTGCTGAAAAAATCGGTCGAGCTGGGCCACCCGGTCGCGCAATACCGCCTGGCGCTGTACTACATGACCTACCTGCCCACCACACAAATTTCGGAGGCCGCCTGCCCGCTGCTTGAAGCCAGCCTCAAGCAAGGTTTTGCCGCCCCTGCGCCAGCCATCGCCACCTGGTGCCGCCCCTACAACAGCAGCGATGAGTACCGCACTGCGCTCGAGGCCATTCCCAACATGGCCACCGTGTATGCCCCCTATTATCCGCAACCTGCCAGCCGACTGGCCTGTAGCCGCAGCCGGCCCCAGGGCATCGAGATGCTCTGGGGGCGCCAGCGTGATTACCAGGCCGAAGTGTACCGCCTGCTCGGCGATCTCGACCCACAACACCGCCTGAGCCTGCTGCAGAAGGCCGTGGAGATCAACGGTTGCGTGACCGCACAGCAGCATCTAAGTAGCCGCCCCTGATCCCTCTTACTGGCCAAGATTGACCCTTGTAGGAGCGGCCTTGTGTCGCGATGGGGCGCGCAGCGGCCCCTGCAATATTTGCGGCGAAGCAGAAATTTTCGGGGCCGCTGCGCGCCCCATCGCGACACAAGGCCGCTCCTACAGGGATCCCGCACGCCAGCCAGCACGCAGCAAGATCGTTCAAGCCACCCCCCGCCCCGTCTGGCATGCTGGCCTGCCACGTAACCGCACTGCAGCCATCATGCCCCACATCGCTCGCCAAGCCTTTCTCCACGGCGCCATCGCCATTCTCCCGCTGTCCCTGGCCGTCGCCCCCTGGGGTTTGCTGGCCGGCTCGATGGCCATCGAAGCCAACCTCAGCGCCTGGCAGGGCCAAGGGCTGTCAGCCATCGTTTTTGCCGGCGCCGCGCAACTGGTGGCCATTGGCATGCTCAAGGGCGGCGCGAACCTCGCGTCGATCCTGCTGACGACCCTGCTACTGACCTCGCAGCACCTGCTGTATGGCCTGTCGATGCGCCCGGTGCTGTCCAGCCAGCCACTGCGTTGGCGGCTGGGCCTGGGCTTTCTGCTGACCGACGAATTCTTCGCCCTGACCAGCCAGTACGACCAGCAACAGTTCAACCGCTGGTACGCCCTGGGGGTGGGCCTGACCTTCTATGTCGCCTGGAACCTGTTTACCCTGGCCGGCATCCTTTTGGGCCAGAGCATTCCGCACCTGGACCAGTTCGGCCTGGACTTCTCCATCGTTGCCACCTTCGTCGCCCTGATCGCCCCGCTGGTGCGCAACCTGGCCACCGTCGTGTGCGTGGCCGTATCGCTGTTCTGCTCGGTGCTGTTCAGCTCCTGGCACTGGGAAACGGCGCTGGTGGCCGCAGGCCTGCTGGGCATGAGTGCCGGCTTTATCTGCCAGAAATTCGCCGGAGCACGCCCATGACCTGGATCCTGATTTTCGCCATGGGCGCCATCGTGTTCCTCAACCGCTATGCGTTCCTTGAGCCACGCCTGCCGCTGCGCCTGAGCTCCAACGCCCGGCAGTTCCTCGGCTTTGCCGTGCCGGGTATGCTCACCGCCATTTGCGGCCCGATCATCTTCATGCCCGAGCACCAGCTCAACCTCAGCCTGCTCAACCCCTACCTGCTGGGTTCGCTGGTGGCCATCGCCCTGGTGCTGTTGACCCGCAGCGTATTGCTGAGCATGCTGGTGAGCATGTTGATCTTCTTCCTCCTGCGCAGCTGGCTGGCATGAGCACGCCCCTGCGCGAGCAGACACACCTCTGGCAGGCGCCAGCCCTGGGCGACGTCGAGATGCTGCACGCGCGCTACTTCCAGCAGCGCTTCGCCCCGCATGTGCACGAAGGTTATGTGTTCACCGTGATCGAGTCTGGTGCCCAGCGTTTCTGGCACCGTGGCAGCGAGCACCTGGCGCCGGTCGGCAGCATGGTGCTGATCAACCCCGACGAACTGCACACGGGTGCCACCGCCCATGAAGCCGGCTGGCGCTACCGCGGCTTCTACCCAGAGCATGAGCGGGTTACCGGCGTGCTCGACGAACTGGAACTGGGCCGCCACGGCATGCCCAGTTTCAAGGACAGCGTGATTCAGGACCCGGCCCTGGCCATCGCCTTCAGCCAGCTGCACCAGCTTTCCGAAGCCGGCGCCAGTGCCCTGCAGCAACAGACGGCCTGGCGCCAGGCGGTGCTGGCCCTGGTGCAACGCCACGGGCAATGCGCCGAGCCCTCGGCCCCAGGCAACGAACCCCTGGCCGTGGCCCGCGCCCGCGAACTGCTGGAAAGCCAGTTGGCCGACCCGCCCTCACTGGAAGCGCTGGCCGCCGCAGTCAACCTGTCACCGTTTCATTTCGCCCGGGTATTTCGCCAGGCCACCGGCCTGCCGCCACATGCCTGGCTGAAACAGCGGCGCCTGGCCCGCGCGCGGGAAATGCTCAAGAGCGGCCTGGTGGCGTCAGAAGTAGCGTTCGACCTGGGGTTTGCTGACCAGAGCCATTTGAGCCGGCAGTTCAAGCAGGCTTACGGGGTGTCGCCGGGGGTTTATCGGCGAGCATGTGTTCAATCCTTGCCTTCCTGATCCAGGGGCGGCTGCACGGCAACGTCTTTCAAGTTCCAACGTATTGGCGCGATGAACAACATGAACGTCATCCATACGAAGGTTGCCGGCCCTGCAAGCATGAAGACCAGACTGGCAATCAACCCCGAAACGGCATCGCCAATGACGGCGGTAAAATAATAAAGAGAGAAGTTTCTGCCAACCTCATGTTCGCTCGACAAGCACTGGATGTTTGTAACTATGGCAATATCGACGAAGGCACCGATGAAGCCGACCAGAAGCAGCATCAGCAAAAACAGCCAAGGATTGAACTGGAGCGCGACAGCTGCGGCAAAAAACAGCGCACCGTACAGCAACCAATAACGCAGCACCAATCTCGCACTCGTACGAGGATTAAAGCGTGTATAGAACACACCCCCTAAAACAGTACCCGCTGCAAGAAGCGAGAAAACGTAACCCACCGCCGCCTCAGCGTCGAAGTGCTCCAACAACGAAGCAGGCAGAATAAAACGAATCACAGAGGTCGCGAACATTGCGCAAAGGGTCGTGCAACCAATGACAGCAAACAAAGGCGCGTTACTAAACCTGAGTTGGCTCACACTGTGAACCGTATCCCGAACCATTACACGCCCATTGAAAGCAAGCCGACGGCCTTTGCTCGCAGGAGCCAGAGTGAGGAGTGAAATACCAGACAACACAAGGCACAGGGCGAAGAACAAAAACGTCGTTTCACGAGACAAGATCAACACAAATGCCGAGAACACGAGTGGCCCGACAATTGAGGCAGCATCCTCAATCACTTGAAGCGTGCTGTTTATTGAGGCGAGTTCGTGCTTTTCCACCAGATCCGGAAAGTAGGCTCTAAACGTGGGCGCATAAACGCAGTCGAGCGCTGTCATGAGCATTGAAAGACCGACCAAAACAGAAAATGCCGGCGAGAGTAAGCTAAATGAAGCAAAGCATGCGAGTGCAAGCACTGCCTTCAGCACCTCAACAGCAAATAAAATCAGCCTCTTGTCGGCGTTGTCCGCCAACCAGCCGCCCAAGGGCGAGAATATCAGGCTTGGCAAGTAACGAAAGAAATAAGCGATGCCGATCATAAACAGGTCTGCATCGGTCATGGACACAATGGCTACGGCAAATGCCGCCTCGAAGGCAAATTCTCCACATTTGGAAAATGCATAGCCTAACGCTAACGGCCGCGTTCCGTGGTTACGACTGAATACCCGCATAATGAGTGCGCCCTGAGCAGTCTGTATAGACAGGCCAGATCTAAAACCCTTCTGCGACTGCAATCAACGACCAAGTTGTAACAGCATTGTCACTGCACCCACCTGCGAAACCGGGACTGGGAAAATTCCTACATTCTGAACACTGTCGCCCAGCAGCTAAAGCCCAAACTGCATGCGGCGAGGCGGCATGAGATTAAACACTTTATTTATCGATTTTGATAAGTAACTTGTTATTACTTTCGCGCCAAGGCAGCCCTTCGCCGGCGCCCTGACTTTGTTGCCAGCGCAGCAGAGACCCGCCAGTCCTCTGCTACACTGTCAAGGCTGAATGGAGGATCCTGCCATGTCCGAAAGAGAGCTCACCACCCTCCTGTCGCTGATGAACCAGCGCCAGGCCTGCCTGAGCAGTGCCTGCAAGGAGATTGCCGACTGGATCGACCGGCAGGGCGACATGCCCGCCGCCGGCAAGATCCGTGCAAGCCTCAAGGCCCTGGAGGCCGATGAAGCCCAGGTCCGCAAGACCTTGACCTCGTTGACCCTCGACAGGCCATTGCCCAGGTTTCGCAGCTGATTGAGACTGGGGCCGGTGTGGGAGCGGGCTTGCCCCGCGAAGCAGGCAACGCAGTGAATGGCACCGGCTTTGCCGGTGTTCGCGGGGCAAGCCCGCTCCCACAGGCAGCCCCATTCAAAGCTGTCAGTGCTTCATGTGCATATGATCATGCCCGCCCGCCTCGGCGTTCAGCGCACGCACTTCAGCCTGCACGTCCACGCTTTCCTTGGCGCCCTTGGCATCTTCAATCGTCAGGGTCAGCGGCACTTTGTCGCCTTCTTTCACCTGATCGTTCAGGCCCATCAGCATCACGTGCAGGCCATTCGGGTCCAGGGTCACGGGCTTGCCGGCTGGCAGCTCGACAGCGTTCACCTCACGCATGCCCATCACTTCACCGTTCATGGTCATTTCATGCACCTGCACGGTCTTGGCCACGGGCGATGCCACGCTCACCAGCTTGCTGTCGCTGCTGGCGGTCAGGGTCATGAAGGCACCGGTGGATGGCTGGTGCGGCACCGTGGCACGTACCCAGGCATCGCTCACGGTGGTCTGGGCGAAAGCAGGAAGTGCCAGGCCCATCAGGACCAGGGCAGCCAGGCCGCGTTTGATCGGTTGCATCGACATTCAGCAGATCTCCATCAGGGTGACCAGGTCTTCGGCGCATTCCTTGGCATTCAGGGAATGGCCCAGGCTCAGGCGCAGGGTGCCACGTGTATCGTAGACGTAGCTGGTGGACGAGTGAGAAATGGTATAGGTGTCCCCGGCCGGAACCTTCTCGTAGAACACCTTGAATTCCTTGGCCACCGCGGCAATTTCCTCGGGGGTGCCAGTTAGCGCGACGAACGTCGGGTCGAAGGCCTTGACGTAGGCGTCCAGCACCTCGGGGGTGTCGCGTTCCGGGTCCAGGGTGATGAACACCACCTGGAACAGGTCACGGTCACGGCCACGCAGCGTCTTGCGGATCTGTGCCGCACGCGCCAGCGTGGTTGGGCACACAGCCGGGCACTGGGTAAAGCCGAAGAAGATCATCGGCATGCTGCCGTAGAAGCTCGACAGGGTGCGCACATTGCCTTGCGGGTCCTTCAGGCTGAACTTGCGCCCGAGGATTTCGTTGCTCATGTTCTTGCCGTACTTGAACTCGAGCCCCCGGGCCGGGCTGCAGCCCGCCAGCAGGCCGAGCCCGAGAACGCCCATGCCGGCGACAACTGCACGCCGGCTATATAGATCATTCATGAAACCATCCTTTACAGGGAAGGTGCCGACCCTCGGGACGGGCCGGTCGAAAAACCGGGGCATTCTGGCATGACGCCCAGAGGGGTTCTACCCGACCAAGGCGAGGATCGCCTGCAGCCCTTTGAATACGGGCTGCGGCCTGTTGTCGCAGGGGTTGAAACCGTAACACTTTGTTGCTAAGAGAACCGCTGATACGCCATCCATGTAGGAGCGGCCTTGTGTCGCGATCGGGCTGCAAAGCAGCCCCGGGATCTTTGCCATTCCGCAAGATTGCCGGGGCTGCTTTGCAGCCCGATCGCGACACAAGGCCGCTCCTACAACGATCGCACCAACTCAGCGTCGGCCTTAGTAGTAGGCGTTCTCTTTCTGCGAGTGGTCAGTCACGTCACGCACGCCTTTGAGCTCCGGAATACGCTCGAGCAGGGTGCGCTCGATGCCTTCCTTCAGGGTCACGTCGGCCTGGCCGCAACCCTGGCAACCACCCCCGAACTGCAGCACGGCGATGCCGTCGTCGACCACGTCCACCAGGCTGACCTGCCCGCCGTGGCTGGCCAGGCCGGGGTTGATCTCGGTCTGCAGGTAGTAGTTGATGCGCTCGTTGATCGGGCTGTCTTCGTTGACCATCGGCACCTTGGCGTTCGGTGCCTTGATGGTCAGCTGGCCACCCATGCGGTCAGTGGCGTAATCGACCAGGGCATCTTCCAGGAACGGTACGCTGACCGCGTCCAGGTAAGCGGTGAAGCTCTTCAGACCCACGGCGGTGTCGTCAGGCTTCTCTTCGCCCGGCTTGCAGTAGGCAATGCACGTCTCTGCGTACTGGGTGCCCGGCTGGGTGATGAAAATGCGAATGCCGATGCCAGGCGTATTCTGCTTGGAAAGCAGATCGGCCAGGTAGTCATGGGCGGCGTCGGTAATGGTTATAGCGCTCATGTAGGTTCCTCACAGACTTGCCGCCAAGTGTACGCCAACCCGGCCTTTGTACAAAGTCCTAGTAATTGACTCGGGAAAGCGCATATTCCGGCGTTCCCCCCCGTGGTTCCGCCAGCCAGGCCTGCATGCGCCGGTACAGGCCGCGCTCCAGCCAGTGGTAGCTGAACCACGACATTAGTCCAATGGACGGCACGCACAGGGCAAACACCAGGTACGGGTTCAAACCCAGCCGTTCGCTGGCAAACCAGCCGGCATAAAGCACCAGCACGTGAATCAGGTAGACCGAATACGAACAGTCGCCCAATGCCTTGAGCACCTGGTTACCTTTGAACAAGGGCTCCATGGACACAAACGCCAACACGATCATGGCACTCGGCAGCCCCCAGTGCAGCAGGCGCTGGGAAGCGTCCAGGTGATAAAGCGCGAAGCCTGCCACCGCCAACAGCGCCAGCGGCACCCACAACCCCTCACGAATCAGGCCACGACGGTAAACCACACCCAGGCCGATACCCAGCAGAAACTCGTAGATGATGCCGTTGTTGTAGAAGTGGCTGAGCAAACCAAGGCGGCCCAGCACCTCGCTCACCACCAGCAGCGCCGCCGTCATCAGCAGTTGGAGGTGACGATGGCGAACCAGGAATGCCAGACCGAACAACAGGTAGAAGAACATCTCGAAATTCAGTGTCCAGCCCACGTTCAGCGTTGGGTAAAGACCATAACCACCGGGGTTTTCCGCTGGAATGAACAGCAACGAGAGCAATAAGTGGTGCCAATCGAATTCCTGATGCGGCATCCATTGACTGAAGGCCAGCAGCAGCGCCGCCATGAGTGCCGTGTAGAACCAGTAGGCCGGGACGATACGCAGCGCCCGGTTAAGCAGGAACTGGCGCGGTTCGATGGCTTTGTCGCGGGTCGACAGGTAGATGACCAGCCCGCTGATGACGAAGAAGATGTCGACACCTACGGCGCCACGGTCGGTGAGCAGTTGGCCGATGGGGCCGGTGGCGTGGAAGTCGAAGAAGATCTGCATGAAATGGTGGCAAACCACCACCCAGGCGGCGAACGCCCGCAGTGCCTGAAGCGAATACAGCATGAAATACCCTGCGCTTGGCGGTGCATTGAGGCCTTTGGGAGCGCTGTGCGCCCCATCGCCGGCAAGCCAGCTCCCACAGGGACCACGTAAACCCGAAGGCGACGCAGGACCTGTAGGAGCTGGCTTGCCGGCGATTGGGCTGCAACGCAGCCCCCGGACCACCCACCCTTTCCGACCGCAGGGCACCCGGAAAGGTCAGCCAACCTGATCAGAGGTTCTCATAGCGGTTCATGTCCAGCACACCCGCTTCGACCGGCTGGGTCTCCTTGATGTAGCTGTTCAGGTCATGGAAGTAACGCCAGAAATCAGGGTGACTGCGGCGCACGCCCCAGCGCATGACAATGCGCTCGAACTTGGCGGCATCATCCTTCGCATACTCCATGTCCTCGACGAACTCCGGCACATCCGCAGTCGGAATATTGAAGATGAAGTTGGGGTAGCTGCTGAGCACGCCCGGGTACAAGGTCAGCGTGTCCAGGCCAGGCTGGTAGCGGTACGCCTCACCCAGCAGGAACGCCACGTTGCTGTGCGCACGGTTGCGCAGCAGGCTGTAGACCTGGCGCTGGCCACCCTGCCCTTCGATGCGCAGCATGGTCGCCTCGGGCAGCTGGTTGATCACCTTCAACCCGGCAGCCGGGCGCGACACCAGGCGGCTGAGCGACTGCTCGGCATTGCGGAACTCTTCACCAAGCTGCGGCGCTTCACTCACCTGCGGCCGTGAGCAGAACGCGCCCTGGCAGCGGTTGATCGGGTCAGGCGCGGCATTCAGGCTACCGGTACGCTGCAGCAGCTTCAGGCCAAAGTCGCGCTTGGGGTTGCGCGGGTCGAGCTTGATGCCGCTCGGCGTGTCGGTGTCGATGTCTTCATAATCCATCCACATCTTCACCTTGCCACTGTTCTGGTACCAGTCGCTGAGGATTGCCTTGCGCTGGTCCGCCGGCATCAGGCGCAGGAAGTTGACCTCGGCGCCGTTGCGGATCAGGTCGAAGTACAGGCGCGTCTGCAACTGGTGCGAAACGTTGCCGTACACGTCGAAGTTTACCGCCAGCTGGTAGTAGGTGCGCTCGAACAGCGGGTAGTCGAACAGCCACACGGTGAGCGGCACATCACCGATCAGGCCCTTGGTCACCGAAGCACTGTCGAAGTGGCGGAAAATGCTCAGCAGCGCGTTGTCGTTACCGGCCCACAGCGTCGACCAGCCCGGTGCCGGCATGTCGGCATAGGCTTCACGGCGCAGCTTCTCGTAGTCGTTGCGCTTGTCGCGGTAGGCATGCCACAGGCTCAGCACACTGCCCACGTCATCGATTTGCCCGGGCATGGCCAGTAGCGGCGTAGCCTCGCCACGGTACTGGGCATCGGTGATGTAGCGGTCGTGGGCCGGCTCCTGGAACAGTGCCCAGAAGTTGTCGCGGATCACGTCGGTGGCGATCTGCCCACGGCAAACCGGGCCGCGGATGAAGGTGCGCACGAAGTACTCGGCGTTATCCAGCATGAACTGGTAGCGCGCCACCGCCGGGATCGCTTCGAAGGTTTCGAACGGGTTGGCCCGGTGGCGCGGGCCATAGCCGGGCAGCGCAATGGCATGCCAGTCACCGGCGTAGAACAGCTGCTTGACGCGCTTGAGCTTCTGCGGCCCCATCGGGTAGGTGATGTGCGTCTTGTGCACGATCACGCCCTGCACCGGGATCAGCCGGTAATAGAAGTCGGTGCCCGGTGGGTCGTTGGGCCGGCGCGTGGCGATGATGTCGGCCGGCTGGCCACTGGGCGTACGTGAGCGCACCCATTGGAAGAAGTGGCCCTGCTCGCCACCGACAAAGTAGATGTGCGCCAGGAACAGGTGCTCGTACAGCCAGCGGCCAACCAGTGCTTCGGTGGAACCCGGGCGGTTCAGCAGTTCTTCCCAGTCGGCAATCTGCTTGGCTTCGGCCGCACTCGGCTTGATCGGCTGGTACTCGACCGGCGCTCCAGCGGCCAGCCAGCGGCGCAGGGTGTCATATTCCTTGTCGGTCAGCCCGGTCACCGCCAGCGGCATGCCCTCTTTGGGGTGGGCGCCGGCATAGGCATCGAACTCGTGCGGCAACGGGCACATGTTGTTACGGCTCAGGCCCAGGACGATCTCCTCGGGCAGCTTGGCGTTGGGCGTAAGCGGGGTCTTGTGACCCAGTTCGAGCATGCGCGCCATCAGCGCGGCCTGGCTGCCCTGGTTGTCGAGTACCGAGTAAAAGCCCTTCTTGCGCCATTCACCCTCGCTGTGGGCGTCGTAGAACAGCCGCGTAGTGGGTACCGCCGTGCTACGTTCGCCCTGGTACACCGGGACCTTGCTGGCCCCGCGTACCGCGCCTTCGGGGCTTTCCAGCTTGAGCTGGCAGGCAGCGTCGTTGCAGGCGTGGCAGGCCACGCACTTCTCGGTGAAGATGGGTTGTATATCCCGGGTGTAGGAAATAGCCGGGCTCGACTGCGGGGCTTGCCCGAACACCGCGCCGCTGATGAGCAGGGCGAAGGCGCCGGCAAGGAAACGATGCACCATGTGCGGAAAGTCCTGGTTCTTGAAAGCCATCACGATTTGTTGCCTGGTCGTCCTTGGTGCTGAACGTCGCTGGCGCCCCAACATGAGCCATTTTCATGCAAATGGGCGATACACCTAAAAAGCGCGCAGCTTTGTTATGATTCTGCACCTTCTGTTATTTGCCCGACCAGGTAGTTCCTATGTCCGACCGCAGCGCTCGTCTCCAAGCACTCCAGAACGCACTCGAAGAGCGCATCCTGATCCTCGACGGCGGCATGGGTACTATGATCCAAAGCTACCGTCTCGAGGAACACGACTATCGTGGCACGCGTTTCGCCGATTGGCCAAGCGATGTAAAGGGTAACAACGATCTGTTGTTGCTCAGCCGCCCCGATGTGATCGCTGCCATCGAGAAGGCCTACCTGGACGCCGGCGCCGATATTCTCGAAACCAACACCTTCAACGCCACGCAGATTTCCCAGGCTGACTACGGCATGGAGTCGCTGGTCTACGAGCTGAACGTCGAAGGTGCACGCGTCGCCCGCCAAGTGGCCGATGCCAAGACCCTGGAAACCCCGAACAAACCGCGCTTCGTCGCCGGCGTGCTCGGCCCGACCAGCCGCACCTGCTCGATCTCCCCGGACGTCAATGACCCCGGCTACCGCAACGTCACCTTCGACGAACTGGTAGAAAATTACGTCGAGGCCACCCGCGGCCTGATCGAGGGCGGCGCCGACCTGATCCTGATCGAGACCATCTTCGACACCCTCAACGCCAAGGCGGCGATCTTCGCCGTGCAACAGGTGTTCGAGGACGACAACGTCGAACTGCCGATCATGATCTCCGGCACCATCACCGACGCCTCCGGCCGCACCCTGTCGGGCCAGACCACCGAAGCGTTCTGGAACTCGGTGCGCCACGCCAAGCCGATTTCCGTGGGCCTGAACTGCGCCCTCGGCGCCAAGGACCTGCGCCCGTACCTGGAAGAACTGGCGACCAAGGCCGACACGCACGTTTCCGCCCACCCCAACGCCGGCCTGCCGAACGCCTTCGGCGAGTACGACGAAACCCCGGCCGAAATGGCCGCGGTGGTCGAAGAGTTTGCCGCCAGCGGCTTCCTCAACATCATCGGCGGTTGCTGCGGCACCACCCCGGGGCACATCCAGGCCATTGCCGAGGCCGTGGCCAAGTACAAGCCGCGGGAAATCCCGGAAATCGCCAAGGCCTGCCGCCTGTCGGGCCTGGAGCCGTTCACCATCGATCGCCAGTCGCTGTTCGTGAACGTTGGCGAACGTACCAACATCACCGGTTCTGCCAAGTTCGCCCGGCTGATCCGCGAAGAGAACTACACCGAAGCGCTGGAAGTCGCCCTGCAGCAGGTCGAAGCCGGCGCCCAGGTGATCGACATCAACATGGACGAAGGGATGCTCGACTCCCAGGCGGCCATGGTTCGCTTCCTCAACATGATCGCGGGCGAGCCGGACATCTCGCGCGTGCCGATCATGATCGACTCGTCCAAGTGGGAAGTGATCGAGGCGGGCCTGAAGTGCATCCAGGGCAAGGGCATCGTCAACTCCATCTCCATGAAGGAAGGTGTCGAGCAGTTCAAGCACCACGCCCGCCTGTGCAAGCGCTATGGCGCCGCCGTCGTGGTGATGGCCTTCGACGAGGTCGGCCAGGCCGACACCGCCGCGCGCAAGAAGGAAATCTGCCAGCGCAGCTATGACATTCTGGTCAACGAAGTGGGCTTCCCGCCGGAAGACATCATCTTCGACCCGAACATCTTCGCCGTCGCCACCGGCATCGAAGAGCACAACAATTACGCCGTCGACTTCATCGAGGCCTGTGCCTTCATCCGTGATCACTTGCCGCACGCGCTGAGCTCGGGCGGTGTGTCCAACGTGTCGTTCTCGTTCCGTGGCAACAACCCGGTGCGTGAGGCGATCCACTCGGTGTTCCTGTACCACGCGATCCAGAACGGCCTGACCATGGGTATCGTCAACGCCGGCCAGCTGGAGATCTACGACGAGATCCCGGCAGCACTGCGCGAGAAGGTCGAGGACGTGGTACTCAACCGCACCCCGCACGGCACCGATGCCCTGCTGGCGATCGCCGACGACTACCGCGGCGGCGGCGCCATCAAGGAAGTGGAAAACGAAGAGTGGCGCTCGCTGCCGGTGGAAAAACGCCTGGAGCACGCGCTGGTCAAGGGCATCACCGCGTTCATCGTCGAAGACACCGAGCAATGTCGCCAGCAGTGCGCACGCCCGATCGAAGTGATCGAAGGCCCGTTGATGAATGGCATGAACGTGGTCGGCGACCTGTTCGGCGCCGGCAAGATGTTCCTGCCCCAGGTGGTCAAGTCGGCCCGCGTGATGAAGCAGGCCGTGGCCCACCTGATTCCGTTCATCGAAGCCGAGAAAGGCGACAAGCCGGAAGCCAAGGGCAAGATCCTGATGGCCACGGTCAAAGGCGACGTGCATGACATCGGCAAGAACATCGTTGGCGTGGTGCTGGGCTGTAACGGCTACGACATCGTCGACCTTGGTGTGATGGTACCGGCAGAGAAGATCCTGCAAACCGCCCGCGAGCAGAAGTGCGACATCATCGGCCTGTCCGGCCTGATCACCCCGTCGCTGGACGAGATGGTCCACGTTGCCCGTGAAATGCAGCGCCAGGGCTTCAACCTGCCATTGATGATCGGTGGCGCCACCACCTCCAAGGCGCACACTGCGGTCAAGATCGAACCCAAATACAGCAACGATGCGGTCATCTACGTCACCGACGCCTCGCGTGCGGTGGGCGTGGCCACCCAGCTGCTGTCCAAAGAGCTGAAGCCGGGCTTCGTCGAGAAAACCCGCCAGGACTACGTGGAAGTGCGCGAGCGCACCGCCAACCGCAGCGCCCGCACCGAGCGCCTCAGCTACGACAAGGCCATCGCGGCCAAACCACAGTATGACTGGGCCAGCTATCAGCCCGCGGTGCCCTCCTTCACCGGCGTCAAGGTGCTGGAAGACATCGACCTGCGCACCCTGGCCGAATACATCGACTGGACGCCGTTCTTCATCTCCTGGGACCTGGCCGGCAAGTTCCCGCGCATCCTTACCGACGAGGTGGTCGGCGAGGCCGCCACGGCGCTGTACAAGGATGCCCGCGAGATGCTCGACAAGCTGATCGACGAAAAGCTGATCAATGCCCGCGCGGTGTTCGGCTTCTGGCCGGCCAACCAGGTGGCAGACGACGACATCGAAGTCTACGGCGCAGACGGCCAGGCAATGGCCACCCTGCACCACCTGCGCCAGCAGACCATCAAGCCGGACGGCAAGCCCAACTGGTCGCTGGCCGACTTTGTTGCGCCGAAAGCCAGCGGCCTGACCGACTACGTGGGTGGTTTCATCACCACCGCCGGCATTGGTGCCGAGGAAGTGGCCAAGGCTTACCAGGACAAGGGCGACGACTACAGCTCGATCATGGTCAAGGCCCTGGCCGACCGCCTGGCCGAAGCCTGCGCCGAATGGCTGCACGAGCAGGTGCGTAAAGAGCACTGGGGTTATGCCCGCGACGAGCACCTGGACAACGAGGCGCTGATCAAGGAGCAGTACAGCGGTATTCGCCCGGCCCCGGGCTACCCGGCCTGCCCTGACCACACCGAGAAGGAAACCCTGTTCCGCCTGCTTGATGGCACCGCCATCGGCGAGACCGGGCCGAGCGGCGTGTTCCTTACCGAGCACTTTGCGATGTTCCCGGCGGCAGCGGTCAGCGGCTGGTATTTTGCCCACCCGCAGGCGCAGTACTTTGCGGTGGGCAAGGTCGACAAGGACCAGATCGAGAACTACAGCGCGCGTAAAGGCCAGGATGTGAGCGTGAGTGAGCGCTGGTTGGCGCCTAACCTCGGGTACGACAGCTAAAACCGTTGGGGCCGCTTTGCGGCCCATCGCGACACAAGGCCGCTCCTACAGGGGAATGCAATCCCTTGTAGGAGCGGCCTTGTGTCGCGATGGGCTGCACAGCAGCCCCAATTGCCACCTACACTGTCCCTGATTGCCTCTGATTCTTCAGGAGCCTCCATGGACGATTCCAGCCAGGGCAAACCCCCGACCTTCTGGCAGATGCTGCACAGCATCCTCGCCGCCGCGTTCGGTGTGCAAAGCGGCAAGAACCGCGCCCGCGACTTCACCCACGGCAAAGCCAGCCACTTCATTGCGCTGGGGACGCTGTTCACCCTGGTGTTCATTGCCGTGCTGATCGGCCTGGTGCAACTGGCCCTGCACCTTACCCGTTAGCCGGTGCGGTCCCTGTGGGAGCGGGCTTGCCCGCGAAGAGGCCGGCACAGGTAAAACAAAAAGCGCCCGCGAGATTCCCTCCCGCAGGCGCCCTGGCTGCATCACGGTCTTGAGTTTCAAGTCACTGGTGGCTGACCCAATACACGGCAGTGACCACCACCAGAACGATCAGGCACAGGATCGCCCAGGCATCGACACTGCTGTCAGCTTTGCGGACCTTGGTTGAGTTTCCCATTGCATTGCCTCTTGTAGTGGTTATGGGAATGCACTTCACCACCAGCAGTTAAGACGAGCAATGCCCTTCCCTCAAGCAGGGTCTTTCAATATTCGACCGGTGACGTCAGAAACGGGTACTGATAGCCGGCTGGCTGCCCTTCGGCACTGTAATGTTGAAAATCGACGCCGTAGTCGTCCCGTTCCAGCAACTTCAGCCAGCGCCTGGCCTTGGCCTGGTCAATGGCCTGCAACACCGGGGCACTGTGCTCGCGCAGGCCATCGCGGCTCAACGCCAACCCCTGGGCATCATCGTGCAGCATCACCATGGCCCACCCGCCCAGGGTGAAGTGCCCGCCCATCAGCACGCTCAGGCGCCCGTCGATACGCGCTCGCAGGGCCTCAGGCGAGTTGTTGACGGCACTGAACAGCACATCGCGCCCAGGCACACGCCCGGCCTCTTCGAAGGCCTGCATGGCGCCGAAGGCCATCTCGTCATTGGCCGACCACACCAGGCGGGTGGCCGGGTAGCGTTCCAGCAACTGCTGAGCCTGCTCGTAGGCGCGCTGGCGGCTCCAACCGCCATACACCACCTGGCGCAGACGTACCTGAGGGAAGTCGGCCAGGGCACGGCGCATACCCTCCTCGCGCAACTGCGAGGCGGGGGTGGTCTTGACCCCGGCAAACGCCACCAGGTCCACCGGCAAGCTGTCGCGGGGCAAGTGCGCGACCATCTGGTGCAGCATCTGGAAGCCTGCCTGCTCGTCGTTGCTCGTCAAGGTGCCCCAAGGCTCGGCATATTTGTCGGGCTGGGCCTGGATGCTGCGGATCTGGCTGGCGGTGAGGCCGTTATTGACCAGCAACAGCTTCACCCCGGTACCCCGCGACAGGCGCAGCACTTCTGGCGCCACATACTGCTCGTTGACCAGCACCAGGTAATCCGGCCGCTGTGGCCCGCCGAGAATCGCCCTGGCCTGGGTCAACGCCAGGTCGGCCCGGCGCTCGCTGTATTCCACCCGCAGGTTCATGCCCAGCTCATCGGCGGCGGCCTGCATGAAACGGCTGTAGCTGGTCCAGAAAGCTTCGGTAGACAACCCCGGGTTGATGAACACCACCGAAGCCGGTTGTGCGCTTGCCGCCAGCGGCAAGGCAAGACACACGCTTTGGCACAACGCCTTGAGCATGGGCTGACATCTCTGCAAAGCAAACGCCGGATTATACTCGCCAGGCCCGGCCCCGGGCACAAATGGCAGTCAGTCTCACATAGTCCATTTGGTTCTTTTCATATGCAAAAACATCACTTTAGCGCATAAACGCAACCTGCTATCGTTCCCCGGCTCCGAACCGGAGTGCGCGGCCGTGCGCGCGAATAGCTGCATGCCTGAGACAGGACTTTTATGTACGTATACGACGAGTACGATCAGCGGATCATCGAGGACCGCGTCAAGCAGTTCCGTGATCAGACCCGCCGCTACCTGGCCGGTGAGCTGAGCGAAGAAGAATTCCGCCCTCTGCGCCTGCAGAACGGCCTATACATCCAACGTTTCGCGCCGATGCTGCGTGTCGCCGTGCCGTACGGCCAGCTGAACGCCAACCAGGTCCGCACCCTGGCCAAGATCGCTCGCGACTACGACAAGGGCTACGCCCACATTTCCACCCGCCAGAACGTGCAGTACAACTGGCCGGCGCTGGAAGACATCCCGGACATCCTCGCCGAGCTGGCCAGCGTGCAGATGCACGCGATCCAGACCAGCGGCAACTGCCTGCGCAACACCACCACCGACCAGTTCGCCGGTGTCGCCGCAGACGAAATCATCGACCCGCGCCCATGGTGCGAGATCGTCCGCCAGTGGACCACCTTCCACCCGGAATTCGCCTACCTGCCGCGCAAGTTCAAGATTGCCATCAACGGCTCGCAGGAAGACCGCGCTGCCATCGAAGTGCACGACATTGGCCTGGAGCCGGTGCGCAACGACGCCGGCGAGCTGGGCTTCCGTGTACTGGTCGGTGGTGGCCTGGGCCGTACCCCGGTGGTCGGCTCGTTCATCAACGAATTCCTGCCATGGCAAGACCTGATCAGCTACCTCGACGCCATCCTGCGCGTGTACAACCGTTACGGTCGCCGTGACAACAAGTACAAGGCGCGGATCAAGATCCTGGTCAAAGCCCTGACCCCGGAAGTGTTCGCCGAGAAGGTCGAGGCCGAAATGGTCCACCTGCGTGGCGGCAACACCACCCTGACCGAAGCCGAAGTACAGCGGGTATCGCGCCACTTCGTCGACCCGGAGTACCTGGCCCTCGATAACGTCGACTACGCCGCCCAGGACGCCGAATACCCAGGTTTCGCCCGCTGGCGCTCGCGCAACACTCGCGCTCACAAGCGCCCGGGTTACGTAGCCGTGACCCTGTCGCTGAAGCCCACCGGCGTTGCCCCTGGCGACCTCACCGACAAGCAGCTGGACGCCGTGGCCGACCTGGCCGAGCGTTACAGCTTCGGCTTCCTGCGTACTTCGCACGAGCAGAACATCATCCTGGCCGACGTCGAGCAGCGCCAGTTGCACGCGCTGTGGCTGGAACTGCGCGAAGGCGGCTTCGCGACCCCGAACATCGGCCTGCTGACCGACATCATCTGCTGCCCGGGTGGTGACTACTGCTCGCTGGCCAACGCCAAGTCGATCCCGATTGCCGAGTCCATCCAGCGCCGTTTCGACGACCTGGACTACCTGTTCGACATCGGCGAGATCGACCTGAACATCTCCGGCTGCATGAACGCCTGCGGCCACCACCACGTGGGCCACATCGGTATCCTCGGCGTGGACAAGAAAGGCGAGGAGTTCTACCAGGTATCGCTGGGCGGCAACGCTGCACGCGGCGCCAGCCTGGGCAAGATCCTTGGCCCGTCGTTCGCCCAGGATGCCATGGCCGACGTGATCGAGAAGCTGATCGCCGTGTACGTCGAGCAACGTACCGAGGAAGAGCGTTTCATCGACACCTACCAGCGTATCGGTATCGACCCCTTCAAGGAACGCGTCTATGCAGCGAATCATTAAGAACAACCAGATCGTCGACGAAACCTGGCACCTGCTGCCCAAGGACTTTTCGTTCGACGAGCTGACCAACTGTGACGACTACATCGTGCCGCTGCAGATGTGGCGCGACCACGCCCACGTGCTCAAAGCTCGCGATGGCGGCCTGGGCGTGTGGCTGGACAGCGACCAGGAAGCAGAAGAGATCGGCGAAGACGTGCAGTACTTCCAGGTCATCGCCCTGAACTTCCCGGCCTTCACCGACGGGCGCAGCTATTCCAATGCTCGCCTGCTGCGTGACCGCTACAAGTTCACCGGTGAGCTGCGTGCCATTGGTGACGTGTTGCGCGACCAGCTGTTCTTCATGGCCCGTTGCGGTTTCGATGCGTTTGCCATCCGTGCCGACAAAGACCCGGAAGACGCGCTGCAAAGCCTGAAGGACTTCTCGGTGACCTACCAGGCCGCCACCGACGAGCCGCTGCCGCTGTTCCGCCGCCGCTGAACATGGCAAGGCTGGCCCTGTCCATGACGGGCCAGCCTGCTTCAAGCCTGTGGAGGTCGCTGAACCTCAGGCTCGACGTCCAGGTGCCCGCAAGGTCAACTGCGGCTGCTGCTCCTGCGCCGCCCTTGCCTGCTCCTCCTGCAGCCGCACCACAGCCTGCCGTATGCGCAGCAGGGTCGCCTCGTTCAGGCGGTTATGCTCGAGGTTGGCATACTGCGGGTGCGCTTCAACCCAGGCCAAAGCCTGCTCACTCAGCGTCTCTATGCGATTACCTCGCAAATCCACTACCAGCTCCGGGTGGCTCTGCAGCAAACCAAGCGGAAAACTGCGCAGGCCACTATCCCGCAGGGACAGGTATTGCAGGTGAACGTTGAAACGCAATTGTGGCAGCGCACCTAACGGGTTTCTGCCCAGGGTGAGCACTTGCAGGCTGGAAAACCACTCCAGTCGTGGCTGGCTTTCGACATCCAGCGTGATGTGGTTGTCGTGCAGGTACAACTCGACCAGTCTGCCCAACTGATTGAGCCCATAGGGTACCGTCGTCAACTGATTGCCGCCCAAGTTGAGCGTTCTGAGCCGTGCCAGACTCATCAGTCCACTTGGCAGATCGGCCAGTAGATTGCCACTGAGTTGCAGGTTTTCCAGACTTACCAGCTGCATTAGCCGCTCTTCCAGGCGCGTCAACTGGTTGAACGAAAGATCCAGACTGCTCAGTTGCGTCAACCGTTCCACTGCAGCGGGCACTTCGCTCAGATCATTGCCGCTCACGTCCAGTTCTACCAGTTGGCCCAGGTGCTCCAGCCCTTCAACCGTACTTAGCTGGTTACCACCCAGTCTGAGCCGCTGCAAGCGTGGCAAATGCTCAAGCCCATCCAGCGTAGCCAACCGGTTACCGGACAAGTCCAGCACTGTCATATTGGGAAAGCGGCTGAGGAAATCTGCGTCCACCCTTCTGAGCTGCTGGTTGCACAAGGTGAAGCTGTTCAACCGGTCAAACATGATACCCGGCGCCAGCCTTGGTAACGAACTGATGCCCTGCCCGCCCATCTCGGTATCCGCAGACTCCCCACCCCCCCGGTACTGTGACTGCCATAAGTTGCGCAGCACATTCGCCAGATGTGTTCGCCCGACATGTTCGGGGTCGCCCTCCTGACCTCGCCAAAGCTGAAGGCTTTCTTCAAGACGCCGGGATAGATGAGCGAACGCACGGGTGCCCGGGCCATGTGGCGGTTGCAGGCGGTACCAGGCCCAAGCGTTTCCACGGGCAAGGCTCAACGTCAACGCCTGCTCTGCGGCACTGCGCTCTGCTGCGTCAGCCCCGGTCAACCCTGCAAATTGATCGGCATACGCCAACCGCACATGGTCTTGCCAGAAGCGTTGCTGCGCGAGGAACTGGCTGAGCTGATCAGCGCTCTCAGCCTCATAAACAGCCGCTTCCGCCGCAACCAGATCCTCCGACGTCACGCTGCTAACATGGTCGAAGTCGAGGTACCTGGGCTGGCCGTATAGCCCTAATGGCTCGGCAAGCCGGGTACGCAATGCCAGGTAGACTTCGTTGTCATTGACGTGCTGGCCGCTTGCCTGCAAATTTTCAATATGCCTGGCAGCAATGCGGTTCAACTGATCGAGCCGGAATTGCTCACGGCCCAGGTCGCGCAGCTCTCGCTCCAGGCGCCGGCCGCGCATGCCCTCCGTTCGCAACGCCACCTTCAAGCCGACCACCATTTCATCAAGCGTGGTGATGCGCCGAGGCATAGTTGTCATCTGGAACAGTGTTTCCCGGACCAACGTGTGACGATACATGGCCCAGAGCAGTTCATTGACCTGGCGACGAACGTCAGCCGGATCGTGCGCATAAGCCTCGCCGTTGCGCAGTTCTTCAAGAAATACAAAGAAGCCGACGCTGTCAGCATCTTGATTAAGGGTCTGCCACTCGGTTCGACATTGCGCAACAAACTGCTGGTTCATGCCTTCGAACCAGGGGTCTCCTGCTTGCGGCTGCAATTCGGCAACGGGCGGTGCTTGCGCAGCCAAACGCTCGAGGGCTGCCGCAGACAGCGGGTTACCCTGCAAGCGCACGCGGTCAGGACTGAGGCGTAGCGCCTGTGCTTGTGCTTCAGTCACCTCGACAATCTGGTTGTTGCGCAGGTCGACCTGCTGCAACCGGGTCATGTGAGGCGTCTGCGGGATCATCGTCAGACGGTTTTGCGACAAGTCCAGGCGCTGTACATTCGGGAACCGGGCAAGAAAGCTGTCGGCCGCGGCAGTGAGGTTCATGTCGCGCAGGTTCAGCGTAGTAATATGGGTAAAACTCACCGACTCGGGAAGCGCTGGCAGCGCTCCCAACCTGAACCCCGCCAGGTCCAGCGAGTATTCCCCGTGCTCCCCAGCAGCTTGCCTCTGCCAGGCACGCCGGATACGGCGGGCCATGCGTATCCGCCTGATCAGCTGTATCGGCCCGCTCGCCTGCCGGCGCCATTGCCCCAAAGCCCTATCCAGTGCGCGCAGTTGCTCGCACAGGTTCAAGAAGCGGTTCCACGGCAACACCCCCTGCCGCCGCGCGTTCGCCACAAACTCATCCACAAGGTCGTCACCCTGGGCAAAAAGTAACTGCATCCCGCGCCGCAATGCGCTGTTACTGCTCTCGCCCCGACCGCTCATGGGGTAGCCTAGCCGCCCATCGCCGAGCCGCAAGGGCGGCCTGAAGCCAAGCCCGACCGGCGCCATGCCTAGCAGCGTGGCGACCCTGTCACGCTGCCCGGCCGCCCACTGAGCCATTGCACGCGACAGTGCCTCGGGCGATTCGCCGGCGTTGCCCAAGGCGCTTTTCTGCCAAGGGTCAAGTTGCAGCCTCAATGCTTCAAACAGGGTGTCGCCGGCCTGCGCAAGGGGCAGCGGCTGCCCGTTTGCATCCAGGGCCAGGTAACCACGTTCACCCCTGACCACCGTGCGCACCTTGCTAGAGTCCCGTACACCGGCCCAAGCGATCATTTCGCCACTGGGCGAGGCCGTGCGCAGCTCAACGCGCACGTTGCGCCAGGGCGCACGGTCGGCAATCAGGCCCAAGGCCAGTTGTTCGGTATCACGATTGAGCGCTGCCGCCTGCAGCAAGCCGGCACAGGCGCGGTCAAGGCGCGCATCACGCAGGGACCAGTGCGCGTGCTCGGCCATGTCCAACGGTACGCGTTGTCGCGCCTGCATCTGTTCCAATGATGCCTCGCTGGCCTGTTCGACAAGCTCCCGCGCACCGTTGCCACTCAAACCGGGGAAGTCCCTGCGTAACAAGGCCTCGACTGCGCTGGCGGCCGGCTGTTGTGCTTGCACGTACTGCTCGAAATCCTCCCCCGACAATTCGGGCGCCTGGGCATGCAGTTGGTATCGCTGCACCGCGTCACGCAGGCGAGCGGGCGGGGGCTGCTGGTCCAGATGCAGGCGGCGCAACTGGTCGTCAGTAAACCCCGTGGCATACAACACATTCTCTGCCGTCTGCGCATCGAGCTGCGCCCAATCGCGCTGTAGCCCCTGCAGCAGTTCCAGCCTGTCCTGCCATTGCAACGGGCTCTCCAGCTCATGGCGCCAGCCACCGGCGCCGTTGTCTTCGATCAGCGGCGCATGGGCATCGGCGCGCCGTGGGTGGCGGATGCGCCGCTGCTGCGTTTCAGCATCCAGGTAGGTCAGGTAGCTGGCAGCCGGGGTACGCAGGTACTCACCTTGCGCCGTATCGAGCAGCTCGGCTACTGCGCCGCGGTGCTCGACGGCATAGCCCGGCAAGGCCGGGTCGCACAGTTTCAATTCGCCGGCTGCAGTGTGCACAGGTACCAGCTGCTCGACGTGGGCGGCGCGGGCCAGGCGCTGCGTTGCCGCGCCTGCGCCCACATTCACCGCCGTCATGGCCACCGTCTCGGCCACGGCGTACAGGTGCTGCAGCGCCCCTTGACGGTTACCCAGCTGCCAATCGGCGTAACCTTCGTACACCTCGTCAGCCACCTGCAACGCGCTGATGCCTAACAGCGGCAAAGCCAGCACTGGCAGGGCAAAACTGGCCAGGCTCAACGCATCCAGAGCCACACCGAGATAAAAATGCAGGCGCCGGTCACGCACCCGTGCATCTACCTGGGCGGTGGGTACGGCGTGCACGCGGCCATTCTCCAGCAAGGTGTCGATATGCAGCTTGCGCAGGTACGCAAACAATGGCTGCCCGATAGGCTCACGGCGGCCGTCAAGCGGTACCGGTGCATCCAATGCACTGCCAGCCAGCGCTTTGCTCAAGGCTTGCATGTAGGCTTCGCGGTCCTGCTCGCCGATGAAGCGCTGAAAGAAGTCGACGTAACCTGGCAAGCGGAACTGTTTGCCCAGGGTAAGGAATAGCTGCCCCCAGGAGGTATACCAGGTCAGGGGGCCGCTGGGGTCGTCAGGGATCCAGCACAGTATGCCCTCCCCGCCCCCGCCGGTAGCCGCCTGATCATCCAGTTCGAACGCCACCGCACCGCGGACCTGCAGGCCAAATACCCGCAACTGCCTCGGCTTCACGCCGGGTAGCAACGAACCATCGGTCGCGCACAGGGCAACCAGCGGTGTGCAAAGGCCCTGCGCCCGTCCGGTGATTTCGCCGTTGGCCAGCGACAAGCGCAGCGCCGCCTCCAGATTGGCGCGGATACTGAGCTCAAAGAGCGTCTCGATGCGGCTGCCGGCTTCCCCTCCCGGGTTCAATTGCGCACGCAGATAAGACTGGTACTGCCCACCCACATCCAGTGCCCGGCACAGGCTGTAAAAGCGCGACGGCCGCAGCGTGCAGCGCCGTCCGCGCTCATCCAGCAGCACCGTGCCTGGCATGATCGCGCTGTTGGGTGCTTCAGCCTCGGTGAAGTTATGCATGGCCGCTTGCAGGAGGCTATGCTCGTACACCTGCTCTTTGATCCCGTCGGGAATGTGGCTGATATACGAGGGGAAGCGCAGCAAGGCCTTGCGCCGCAGCTTCGCCCGACGAACATCCAGTGTCAGCGCAAGCTGGGCCTGCAACTCATGCCGCAGCAGCGGCTCGGCGAAGGCATCCGCCGTTGCAATGTTTGCCAGCAGATCGTGCAACTGCTGTTGCAACAGCTGTTGACGACGCTGGCTCTCGTGCAAGCCGTACAGGTTATCCAATGACGTTGCGCTCAGCCAGGCCGGCAGCCGGCTGGCAATCAAGGCGTCGGTGGAGTCGTCAGAAAAATTCGAACTGGCCATCGCGGGCTCCTGTGGGCGAAAGCTGCGATTTGACCATTGCACTGCGGGTCATCTGCCTATTCATTGCACCACCCGCTCCGCCTCGTTGTGCAGCTATCGGCAGCAACCCTTGACTTTGCGGCAAAGGTCCTTGGCCCCGGCCCGGCTTAATCAATTGAGGGTAACCGCCCACACTGTTGCCCTACCCGATCATTCCCCCAGGAGAACCAGCATGAGCATCCCTACCTTTGGCCTCGGCACGTTCCGCCTCACCGGCCAGGCCGTCATCGACTCGGTCAAGTCAGCCCTCGAACTGGGCTACCGAGTCATCGACACTGCACAGATTTACAAGAACGAAGCTGACGTGGGCCAGGCCATCGCCGAAAGCGGCGTGCCGCGCAGCGAGCTGTTCATCACCACCAAGATCTGGGTCGACAACTACGCTGCCGACAAACTGATCCCCAGCCTGCGCGAAAGCCTGCAGAACTTGCGCACCGACTACGTCGACCTGCTGCTGATCCACTGGCCAGCCCCCGGCAACGGCGTTGAACTGCGCGAATACATGACCGCCCTGGCCGAAGCGAAGAAACTGGGCCTGACCCGTCAGATCGGCGTGTCCAACTTCAACATCGAGCTGACCCGCCAGGCCATCGAAGTGGTCGGCAAGGGCGAAATTGCCACCAACCAGATCGAGCTCAGCCCGTACCTGCAGAACAGCAAGCTGACTGCGTTCCTCAAGGAGCAAGGCATCACCGTCACGTCGTACATGACCCTGGCCTACGGCAAGGTGTTGAAAGACCCGGTTTTGGCCGAGATCGCTGCCAAGCACAAGGCCACCCTCGCCCAGGTTGCCCTGGCCTGGGCCCTGCAGCTGGGCTACGCGGTCATCCCGTCGTCGACCAAGCGCGAGAACCTGGCCAGCAACCTGCTTGCCCGAGACCTGAAGCTGGACGCCGACGACATGGCGCGTATCGCCAAGCTCGAGCGCAACGGCCGCGAAGTCAGCCCTGACGGCCTGGCGCCAAACTGGGATTGATCTGCCCCCTACGCGGCTGCTCCGGTGGCCGCCCTAGGCTTTGTACTCAACCTGCTCACAGTCGGAGATTCTCGATGAGCGCTCTTTCCTCCAGCAAGGTCCTGTTCGCCCTGGCGATCGGTGCCTTTGGCATCGGCACCACCGAGTTTACCCCGATGGGCCTGCTGCCGGTGATTGCCCAAGGCGTGGATGTGAGCATCCCCAGCGCCGGCATGCTGATTACCGCCTATGCCATTGGCGTAATGGTCGGCGCGCCGATCATGACGTTGCTGTTCAGCCGTTTCGGCAAGCGCGCTGCGCTGATGGCACTGATGGCGATCTTCACCCTGGGCAACCTGCTGTCGTCGCTGTCGCCAGACTACTACACCCTGCTCGCCTCGCGTCTGGTCACCAGCCTCAACCATGGGGCGTTCTTCGGCCTCGGTGCAGTGGTTGCCGCCAGCGTGGTGCCCAAGGACAAACAGGCCAGCGCCGTAGCCACCATGTTCATGGGCCTGACCATCGCCAACATCGGCGGCGTGCCGGCCGCCACCTGGGTCGGCCAGCAGGTTGGCTGGCGCATGGCCTTTGCCGGCACTGCTGTGCTGGGCCTGCTGGCCATGGCCGCGTTGTGGTATGCCCTGCCCAAGGGGGAACGTGGCAGCGTGCCGCATGTGCGCAAGGAACTGGCCGTTATCGCCCGCCCCAGCGTGCTGCTGGCCATGGCCACCACCGTGCTGGGTGCCGGTGCCATGTTTACCTTGTACACCTACGTGGCGCCGGTGCTGGCCGAACTGACTGGCGCTTCGGACAGCTTCGTTACCTTGGGCCTGGTGCTGATCGGGGTTGGCTTTACCCTCGGCAACAGCCTGGGTGGCCGCCTGGCCGACTGGTCGCTTGACGGGGCAGCGCGGATTTTCCTCGCGGCGCTGGCAGTGATCATGCTGCTGATGCCGCTGGTGCTGGGCAGCCATGTCGGTGCCGCCATCGCCTTGCTGGTGTGGGGCATGTTCACCTTTGCCGTAGTGCCGCCGCTGCAAATGCGCGTGATGATCGCCGCCATCGAGGCGCCGGGGCTGGCTTCGTCGATCAACGTCGGCGCGTTCAACCTGGGTAATGCCGTAGGTGCGGCGCTGGGTGGCGCAGTAATCAGCCTTGACCTGGGCTATGCCGCCGTACCGATGGCCGGTGGCGTGCTGGCGGCGGCCGGACTGTTGCTGGTCTGGCTAGGTGGGCGGAGCAAGGTAACAGACAACAGGGCTACCGACCCAGCCTAAAGATACTCGAGCTCTGTGGGAGCCGCGCTTGCCGGCGATGGGCTGCGCAGCGGCCCCAAAATCTCAAGTCAATCACAATCAGTCGAAATGGTGTCGCCTGCATTGGGGCTGCTGCGCAGCCCATCGCCGGCAAGCGCGGCTCCCACAAGACCACGTCAAATTAGAGAGTCATATGTTGTTCTGTATCAAGCAGATCAACGCCTGTTTGTTTCACTGAGCGAAACAGTGAAATGCCTCCTGCACCGATGTCCGGACACGACCGAGCGTACTACGCTACTCCCTGCCAACCCGCCCCAAGCCCGCCCCAAGGAGTACTCCGATGTCCCGCCCACCGCTGCCCCCTTTCACCCGCGAAAGCGCCATCGAAAAGGTTCGCCTGGCCGAGGACGGCTGGAACAGCCGCGACCCGGCCAAGGTCACACTGGCCTACACCCCGGACACGGTCTGGCGTAACCGTGTCGAGTTCCCCCGCGGCCGTGTCGAGGTCGAGGCGTTCCTCACCCGCAAATGGCACCATGAACTGGAGTACCGCCTGATCAAGGAGCTGTGGGCCTTTACCGGCAACCGCATCGCCGTGCGCTATGCCTACGAATACCACGACGACAGCGGCCAGTGGTTCCGCGCCTATGGTAACGAGAATTGGGAATTTGCCGATGACGGCCTGATGCAGAACCGCCATTCAAGCATCAACGAACACCCCATCAGCGAAGCAGAGCGCAAGTTCCACTGGCCGTTGGGCCGGCGCCCGGACGATCACCCCGGCCTCAGCGAACTGGGGCTCTGATCAACCTCCGCGTCGCCTGCTTCGCGGGCGTGCCCGCTCCCAATTTCCTCGGTTTGGCTGTCGATCTAGGCTTGGCGCGTTAATGCCACGTTCACTGCCACACTGAACGCGTGCTCCAGCGCGCCTTGGCGCTCCGCCAGTTGCCAGTCGACGTAGCCTTCATAGACATCACCGACCACTTGCAAAGCGCCGATCGCCAGCAATGGCAACCCCAGTCCTGGCACATAGAAACTTGCCAACCCCAGCAGGTCGAGACCGAGGCTTGCGTAGAATTGCAGGCACCGATCACGCTCGCCGCTGTCCTGCTCGGCAGTGGGCACTGCCAGCACCTTTGCATCGTCGAACAGGGTGTCGAGCAGGGTCTGGCGCATGTGCTGGAACAGTGGCTCATGGATGACCTCATGACGCCCGTCGAGCACCACCGCTGCATGCCCGCTGCCCTGCGCCATGGCGTGGGCCAATGCCAGCGTGTAGCGCTCACGGTCTCGTTCGCTTACAAAGCGCTGAAAGTACTCTGGGTAGCCCGGCAGACGGAAGCGCACGCCCAAGGCCTGGAACAGTACGTCCCAGGATGCGTGCCAGCTTATCGCACCGTGGGGGTCATCAGGCAACCAGCACAACACACCTTGCAGTTGCCCCTCGCCTTGTCCTTGACGATGGAGTTCGAATGCGACCGCGCCACGCACTTGAATGCCCAGAACACCCAGCGCCGCCGGGCGCATCCGCGTTACCACCCCTGGCGTAGCAGCGATCGCCGCCAAACATTGGATCAACGCCGTTTCATCGATATCGCCGCGCAGAGCCGCCAGGCGCAGGGCTACTTCAAGTACATGGCGCTGGCCTTGCTCAAGCAATGTGGCAACGCCCGGCGCCAGCAGTTGCTGCCTGAGATGGGCCTGATACTGCCCACCGAGGTCGAGTCTGCGGCATTGACCGGCAAAGGCCCTCGCTGCCATGGGCAAGGGTTCACCCATGGCATCCAGCAGTTTGGATGAGTCCATCAATCCCGATGACTTGGCTTCGCCATCACTGAAGTTTTGCAGCGCGCAGACCAGCAAGCTGTGCTGCAACGTGCGCTTGCGAACGCCTCCCGGCGCTTCTGGTCGCGCAGCGGGGTAATGTTCGGGCAGAGGCATCTGCAATTCTGCCTTGCGTACATCCACTGAGCACGCGAGCTGCTCGAAGAGCATCTTCTCAAGCAAAGGGGCTGCGAACTCATCCAATGGCGTCAGGCTGCCAAACAACGCCTCCAAACGCTGCTGCACTGCCTGTTGCTCTCGCAAACAGACATGCAGTTCAAGCAGGCGCGGTGCTGGGGCCTGCGTCAGCCACCCGGGCAAGCGGCTGGCGACCAGGGTATCGATGGAGTCGTCGGATGGTGGTGGGGTTGGCATCTTGGGCCTCTCCTTGTTGGAAAGGCTCATTACAACCTGTAGCGCAGGGCGGCGGCGGTAGGTATGCATGGCCTGTAGGCCCCTCCTTTCCTGTAGGGCGGCCAGCTGGCAGCCGGGGCAATGGCTTGACTGACTGGCAATAGGGCACGCCCGCTCCCAGGTTCAGCACAGCATCTCACCCAGCGCAAACCGGTAGTTGCGCCCTGGCCCAGCCAAGCCGTGTACAGTACCCCCACAACAACGCCCGCAAAGGAGCCCGGCCCATGACCGTGAAGCTGTCCCCCCTGACGATCGACTGCGATTTCGACTCCGGCAACATCCAGGTGCTGGATGCCAGCAACCCGGCCCAGGTACGCCTGGCCATCCGCCCGGACACCCACAGCGGCCACTACCAGTGGTTCCATTTCAAGGTCAGCGGGCTGACGCCGGGCCAGGTCCATCGCTTCAGCCTCGACAACGCCTCCGGCTCCTCGTACAAGAATGCCTGGAGCGGCTACAACGCCGTGGCCAGCTACGACCAGCAAAACTGGTTCCGCGTGCCTAGTCAGTTTGACGGCACGGCGCTGTCGTTCGAACTGAAGGCTGAACAGGACCAGGTCTGGTTCGCCTACTTCGAACCCTACCCCCGCGCCCGCCACAACCAGTTGATCGAACGTGCCCGGCAGTTGCCTGGCGTCGAGTTGCTGGCCAGCGGCCGTAGCGTGCAGGGCCGCGACATTCCCTTGCTGCGCGCCGGTAACGGTGCCGAGGGCAAGCGCAAGCTGTGGCTGATCGCCCAGCAGCACCCGGGCGAGCACATGGCCGAATGGTTCATGGAAGGTGTGATCGACCGCTTGCAGGCCAACGACGCCGCGGTTCTGCAGTTGCTGGCCAAGGCCGACCTGTATCTGATCCCCAACATGAACCCCGACGGTGCGTTTCTCGGTCACCTGCGCACCAACTTCAAGGGCAAGGACCTCAACCGCGCCTGGCAGGACGCCAGCGTCGAGTTCAGCCCGGAAGTATTCTTTGCCCAGGCGCAGATGAAGCAGTACGGTGTGGATGCGTTCATCGACGTGCATGGCGACGAAGAGATCCCGCATGTATTCACCGCCGCGTGCGAAGGCAACCCGGGCTACACGCCGCGACTGGCCAGGCTCGAAGAGCAATTCCGCAGCACCCTGTGCAGCGTGACCCGCGACTTCCAGACGGTGTATGGCTATACCCGTGACGAACCTGGGCAGGCCAATACCACGCTGGCCTGCAACGCAGTGGGCATGGCACATGACTGCCTGTCGCTGACGCTGGAGATGCCGTTCAAGGACCATGACGACGCACCGAATGCCGTTACCGGGTGGTCGGGCGCGCGCTCCAAGGCACTGGCCGGCGCGGTGCTGGAGACCCTGGCGAAGATGGTTGGCGACTTGCGCTGAGCCGCACGTTGTGCGGTCTTTGCAGGAGCGGCCTTGTGTCGCGATCGGGCCGCAACGCGGCCCCGGATTTCAGCTTCACCGCATGGATTGCCGGGGCCGCGTTGCGGCCCGATCGCGACACAAGGCCGCTCCAGGGACCGTTTCAGCCCGCACACTGCGTCAGAACTGCACATCCAGGATCACACTGTCGGTATAACTCGCCGCCGGCGGCGTGGCTTGGTCGGTGTAGACCTTGGCGTTGTAGTTGAACACCTGGCTGCCGGTGCCGGTGCCCGCCCCGGGGTTCACATCGGCATCGCTGCTGGCACGCCGTGCCGCACCTGACGCCCCCCAGCGTACGGTACCGGCACTTTTGAAAATATCGTAGGCCAGGTAATTGTTGGCCGGCGATTTCATCCGTCGCCGTCCGCTGGCTACGTTCAGGCCGTCATCCAGCCCCACGGTGTAGTTGCTGCCCTTGGTGCACGACACGCTCAGGCTCTGGCTCACCGTAGCAAAAGCCGCCACGACCGGGGCACTGCCAAAACTGATGTTGGGCGTGGTGATCTGGCAGTCGTTGGTCACTGTCAAACTGACCGTAAGGTTCTGCGTACCCGCGCCAACGTCACGCCCGATGCAAAGCCCACCAATGGCTATCCCCTCACAGTAGTTCCACGCCCAACTCAGGCTCAGGGTTTCCTGATACAGCCCGGCGGCGACGTTACTGCCGACCTGGGTACGGATATACAGCGGCACTGTCTTCGGCGTGCCGCCGAGCAGGCCGAGCAAATCGAGAATACCGGTGCGGCCGAACTCGAAGGCGACGTTGCGGGTCACCGGGTAGTTGGTGGTGGCATCTGCGTACAACGTATAAGGGATGACATCACCGGTCGGCCCCTTCAACCCCCCGGTTGCCGGCAACACGGTCAGCTTGAACGAGTCAGTGGTGCTGAGCACGCTCAGCACCGTACCGTTGCACTGCAGCCCCCCATTGGTGGTGGAGGCCGTCTGCACCGTGGTGCGCACCTGGGTTGAATTGAGCGAGCCAAACAGTACCGGCGCAGTGGCTACCACCCCGCACTTGGCCCAGGCCGAACCCGCGCACAGCAACAAGGCGCAGGCCGACATTACGCGCCAGGCGGCCTTCATTTGCATACCAGTGGGCCGATCAGCGGGACCGTACCTTCGGCCTCGGGCAGGTCGAAGGCCACCTGGCAATGCCCGCCGCCCTCGTTATCCACCCGCAGGCGGTTTTGCGGCGAGAGGTTTTCCAGGTACACCAGGCCATCCCAGCCAACCACTGCCTGGCTGCCGGTTTGCTCATGGGTAACGCGGCTGCCCAGCTTGAGCGGCTGCTGGTTGGCGTCCACCAGTTCGATGCTGGCCGCCAGCACGCGCTTGAGCGGGAACTCGAGCAGGTAGCCACTGCCCCGGCGCACGGCCACGCGCTGCTCCACATTCGGCGCCAGCACATCGGGTGGCAGCTCCATCGGGTCGATTTCGTACTTGCCGCGGTAGTAACCGCTGCTATAAGGCACCAACAAGTGGCCGCCGGCATCGGTGCGACCAACCTCCTGGTTCTCGTAGCGCACCGGTACGTCAGCGTAACCGTCAGTGCTCACCACTACAAAGGCGTCGTCAATGCGGTTGGCGGCGAACAGGCCGGCATCCATCCACACCAGCGACCCACTGGCGTCGGCCCAACGGGTCATCTCGCCACTACTGCCATACACGCCCGCCTGCAATTGCACCGACTGCAAACGCCAGGTGACGTCGACCTGGCGATAGGCATCGCGGTCGCTCCCGGTGGCGTAGCCCAGGTTGTAACCAACCCCGGTCCCCACCGGCACTGCACGGCTGTAGTTGACCCGCTGCAGGCGCTCACCTTCCTGGTTGCGTTCCATGCCCACCGCCAGGGTGCCGTGGGTGTCGAACGGGATCACCAGTTGCGCCTGCACCGCCCACTGGCTGTCGCCGACTTCGCGGTTGGCCGACAGGTACACGCTGCTGCCGCCCCACAGCGGCCGGCTGTAACTCAAGTTGATCAGCCGGGTGCGGGTACCGTCACCTGCGCGCACGTCAAAGTAGCCAGCGCCGATATTGCCGTATTCATTCAGGTTGAGGCTGAAGGTGACCTGTTCGCTGCTTTTGCTCAGTTGCATGTCCGGGGTATCGACCCGGGTCAGGTCGGCATACTCGCCATGGCGTTGCAGGCGCTGGTAGCTGAAGCCGATGCGCTGGCTGTTGTACTGGTAGCCAAGGGCGACCTGGTGGCCCTTGTCGCCGTCGAACTGGCTTTGCGCAAGGGCGGCGTTGAGTACGCCAAAGTTGCCCAGCCGCATGTTGCCACCCAGGCCGCCAAGCATCAGCGATTCAGCGGTTTCGGCATGGGTTTCCAGGGTGAACGCGTCGCTCACCCCGTAACGCAGGTTGGCCGAGGCAACACCTGGCCCGTAGCCGAAGTCGCGCACGCCGTAATCGCGACGCAGGCTACCGGCCGCTACCGAATAATCCGACAGGCCTTTCTGCAAGAGGCTGCTGGTGACGTAGAACGGCAAGGTGGTCGACACCTGCCGGCCAAGCGCATCGGTAGTGACCACCACCGCTTCACCCGCGCCATTGATGAAAGGCACGTTGGTCAGGGTGTAAGGGCCGGGTTGCAGCTCGGTGGTACTGGACTTGTAGCCGTTGATGAACAGGTCGAGTGAGGTCGGTACTGCAGCCTCTCCGGCAAACGCCGGCAATGGATACGTGACCAGGTCGGGCCGTGCGGCGAAGTCACGTGACAATTGCAGGCCGCCGACCCGCACCGAACTGGTCCAGGGCAGGGCACCGGTCACAACGTCACCGGCTTCATAGGTCAGCAGGCGCTGCTCGTCGGTAAAGCGCCAGGTGGTGTCGTAACGCAAAAAGCCCTGGCGCGTGTCGTCGGCCTGCGCGCCACTGAAGGACTGCCGCCATTGCCCGGTGCTGGAAAAGGTGCCCCAGCTGTCAAACAGGCGCAGCTCGTTCCAGGCGGCCAGGTAGGTGCCGGCGTCATCGGTGTCGTTCAGGTACAGGTCATAGTTGAACAACGCGCCGAAGCTGCTGCGCGCATCGCTGGGCGGGTACAGGTTGCGGTCACCCACCTGCTGGTCCGGCAACCACGCGGGCGGCACTTGCAACAGCAGGCGCTGGTTCTGGCTGTCATAGTCAGTGTGCAGCCCGTTGACCGCCTCCAGGGCGATCTCACCCTGGGGGTCACCCGGCAGTGATACCCCGGCGGCGCGCAAGACCTCGCTGTCCAGGTACAGTTGGCCCGCCCGCTGCTGTACCGGCACCAGCTCAGCCTTGGGCATCTGGTTGACCATCAGGTCGAGGTACAGGGTGGCGTCGGCGATGGCCGACATCTCCGTAGGCGGTGGGGGCAGGTCGTCGGCCAGCGCCAGCCCGGGGCCAACCATGGCCAGCCCCAGGCACCAGCGGCGCGTCCTCGCCGATAGCCATTTCACACACGGTATCCAACCATTGCCGGGTCCTCCCTGGCCCCTGCGCTGCATTCAATCGATCGCTCATTGCCCCTGGCGGATGGCATCCGCCGCGCTTTGGCCGTTCACCCGCCCCTTCAATACACTGCCGGCATTCGTCGCAATCGGCGCTGGCCAGCGCATGCTGGCGCCCGGTAGCACATAGCCCAGCAGGCCCTCGACCAACGGTTTGCTCTGGCCGCCCTGCTGCACTACCACGTCGGTCAGGCGTGCGTGCACCGGGCCGGTGTTGCGCAGTTCCACGTAGGGCTTGCCCTGCACCAGCACCGGGCGCCAGCTGAGCTGCGGCTTGCCTACGCCTTCGGCATTGCGCTTGCCCTCGGGGTCAGCCTTGCCCCACAGGCCTTCGCCATAGACAAACAGCGGCACTGAATAGCGCATCTGCAGGCGGATGGCGGCCGTGGTACCGGGGCCGGCCTTGTCGACCGGGATAGCGGGGGGGATCTCGTCGATGATGATGCGGTAGGCCTGCTCCTGGCCGGCGGGTGACGCGCCGGTACGGGTCAGGCGGATCAGCTGCTTTTGCCCGGGGGCGATGTTGGCCACTGGCGGGCTGCCAATGATGTCGCGCTGGGCCTGGAACTGCTCCTGGTAATCACCCTGGCGCCAGGCGAATACCCGCACCTGCAGGTTGGCGGGGTCCGTACCGCGGTTTTCCAACCACAACGCACCGGCCTTCTGGTCGGCTTCCAGCACCGGGTCGATGGGCCAGATCAGCACCGAGGTGGCCGCACCGGCCGGCAGGCTTGCCAGCCACAACAATCCGATCAACCCACGCGCCCACTTCGCGCCTGCCCCCATGAAGCTCTCCTTAGACACTCGTCATTGATGGCACTGGCGATCACCAGGTCACCGTCACTTGCACGACATCGGTGTAAGTCCCTGCCGGCAGCTTGCCGGTCAACTGAACCCGCCCGTACACCGGCAGCTTGATGGCCGTGGCATCGGTATAGCTCACGGTCACGCTCTGCCCTATCCCCAGGCTCTGGCTATAAGCCGCATCCTGGTACAACTGGTACGCCAGCACCTGCGTGCCGCTGGTGTTCTTCAGGTTGCGCGTGCCACTGGCGCTGTTCTGGCCGCCGTCCAGGCTCATGCTCAGGGCCACGCCCGGGGTGCACTGGAAGGTGACCGTGGTGCCGCCCAGCGAGGTGCTGAGGATGCCGGTGGACAATGCCGACTGGGTGCCATAGTTCAGCACCCCGTAGTGGGTGACACCGCCCACCACCAGGCAACCGGCGACGATCTGCGCATTCACCGTGAAGGTACTGGTGGTTGCCGCATCCAGGGGTGCGGCCAGCAGCACGCCGATGCCGCTCAGGCCACCCGCCAGCCAGCCACGCATGGCTCAGAACGACAACTCGACCGCTACCGTGTCGGTGTACACCCCGGCCGGCAGACCTGCCTTGCCGCGCGCCTGGCCGTACAGGTTGACGGTTTGCGCCACACCGGTACTGGTCGGCAAGGTGATGGTGCCGTCGATGGCCAGCAAGGTCGTGCGCCCGGCGTCGGTGTAGAAGTCGTACGGCACGAAGTTGCCCGCGCCGTCCGCCAGCGCACGGGTACCGCCAGTCGACTGGCCGTCGTGGGTGCCCGCACGCACACGGATCGCCGGTACCGTGCCCGCCGAACAGAGGATGCTCATTGCCCCTCCGCTGCCGCCCAGCACCTGCGCGTTGGCCGTGGTGAACAAGGCATCCTGGGTACCGAAGTTGAGGGAACCGAAGTTCAGCCCCGAGGTACCCGAAGTGCCATTGACCTGGCAAGCCGCGGTCAGGGTCAGCGTCGAGCTGATGGTCCCGGTTACCGTGGCGGCCTGGGCCTGGGAAGCCAGGGCCAGGCCCAGACCGGCGAGGATGCAGCGTGAGAGGTTCGTTCGCATCGGAGTCTCCTTGCGTTGTTACCAGTCCAGGGTCACCCTGAGGGTGTCGCGGTACAGCCCGGCCGGCAGCGCGCGCGGTTGCGCCACGACCACGCCGTAGATGGGGATCGGTATCTGCTGGGTGCTGCTGATGGTGAAAGCGCGTGCCTGGCCGATGCCGTAGCGGCTGTTGCCCCCCGGGTCGACCGCCAGTTGGTAAGGGATCAACTGGTTGCCGTTGCTCAGCCGGCGAATGCCGTCATCGCCGTTCATGCCGCCGTTGATGCGCACGTTGAAAGCGCGTACCTCGGGTGTGCAGCTGATTTGCAGGCTGCCCTCGCCGCCCGCTTCATCTACCCGGCTGCGCAGCGGTTGGTCCCAGTTCGGGCCGCGCTCGCCGAAATCCAGCAACCCGGGGTTACCCAGGGTTGCCGGCTGCGTCTCGTTGCTGCTGATCTGGCAGGCGGCGCTGATCACCAGCCGCGCCTGAATGAACCCGGTGGTGGTGCCATGCGCCGCACCGCCGGGGATCAGCAGCGGGCCAAAGGTAAGCAGCAGGATCGAAGTACGGTTCATGGCATCGCGTCCTTGTGCATGGCGGCGTCGCTCCTACCAGGTGACCGTGACTTTGAGCAGGTCGGCGTACAGGCCGGCGTTCGGTACCCAGGCCAGCGGGTCGATACGCGCATACAGCGGGAGCTCGACCGAACCACTGTCCGGCACCCGGGCCGATTGCGCCACATTCACCGCCAAGGGTTCGCGCCAGGCCGCGTCACGGTAGAGGCGATAGGGGATGGGCCGCGCCTTGCTGTCGTCACTGGCCAGAAAGCGTACTTCGCCTACGCCGCCATGCTGGCCGCCGTCGACGCGTACTTGGTAAGGGGTATCGGGGTTGCACTCCAGGCGCGGCGGCCGCTGGTTCAGCAGCACACCGCTCAGTGGCGCACCCGGGCCGTTCAGGCGCGCCGCCGCACCCAGGTCGATTCGCCCTTGGGCCTGGGCACCCGCGTCGCGGGTCTGGTTGACCAGCATGCAGCCGCGCTCCACCAGCACGCGCACCTCTACCAGGAAATCCGCCGCCATTGCACCGCCACTCAACAGCAGGCCTAACAGCCCGGCCAGAAAACGCTCCGTCACCTTGTTGTCCTTATCGCTCTATGCTGACGTTGAGCGTAGCAGCGGGGTCTTGCCATGGCGCCGCTGGCTAACCGTTTTTTGGTATTAGCAACAAAGCGATAGCGCCCACTGAAAAAAAATCTGCACGGCACAGAACCCTCTCTGTCAGCAAGCCTCCAATGGCCAGATGCCGGTAATCGGCGCGGTATTCTGTTAGGGTGTATGGCTATCATCCTGCCTCAGACTCATGCGGCATGCATGGACCGATCATGACAGGAGCGTTTTCATCAATGACTGCAGACGACACACTTGCCCAGGCCGTCGAGCGCTGTGCGCAAGAGCCGATCCAGGTGCCCGGCAGTATTCAGCCCCACGGCTTCATGCTGGTGCTGGATGAAAGCGACCTGTGTGTGCGCCAAGCCAGTGAAAATGTCCAACAGTGGCTGGGCATGCCCGCCCTTGAACTGATTGGTTGCAGCTTCAGCGAACTGGTCAGCGACAGCTTTGACCTGCGTCTTCATCTAGGCCGCCTGCCTGAAGATGAAGTTTTCCCGTTCCACATCGGTGACGTGCATTTACGCCAGGGCGCGCTCCTGCACCTGCTGGTCCATCGTCACGACCAGGTACTGATCGCCGAATTCGAACCCCCTCGCCTGCCTGCCGACCTGGCCGAGCGTGGTGATTACTACCCGCTGGTGCGCAATTTCGTCGGCACCTTGCACCTGGCGGGCAGCCTCGAAGAGTTGCTCCAGCAGACGGTCGTGCAACTGAAGCGCATCACCGGTTTCGGCCGTATCAAGGCCTATCGCTTCGATGCCGCTGGCAATGGCCAGGTGCTGGCCGAGGTCGCCGACCCGGGGTACCCCAGCTACCTGGGCCTGTGCTTCCCCGCCTCGGACATCCCGCGCCAGGCGCGCGAACTGTACAAGGTCAACCGCATCCGCGTGATCGAAGATGCCAACTACCACCCTTCGCCACTGCTGCCCGCTGCCAATCCGCGCACCGGCAAGCCTTTGGACATGAGCTTCGCCGCACTGCGCAGCGTATCGCCCGTGCACCTTCAGTACATGCGCAACATGGGCACGCTGGCGTCGATGTCACTGTCGATCGTGGTCGAAGGCGAGCTGTGGGGGCTGGTGTCGTGCCACAACGAGCAGCCGCGCGCCGTAGACCTGCGTACCCGTACCGCGTGCGAGCTGCTGGCCAGCGTGCTGTCGCTGCAGATCGAGTCCCGCGAGTCCCACGCCAGCACGCACAAGCTGCTGCAACTGCGCCAGCATATCGTGCGCATGATCTCGTCGATGGCCGACCACGACAGCGTCAGCGACGGCCTGCGAGACTTGCCGGAGGTGCTGCTGGCCTTCGCCGGCGCGCAGGGCGCTGCGGTGATTTCCGCCGAACGCTGCGAGCTGATCGGTCATACCCCTCCCGAGGCGCAGGTCAATGCGCTGGTGCACTGGCTGTCCACGCAGGACGAAGGGCAGGTATTTCACAGCGACAACCTGGGCCGCGATGTCGATGAGCTGCCGGAACTCGCCGAGCATGTCGGCGGCGTACTGGCCGTGGCCATCTCGCAGATTCACTCCCACTACCTGCTGTGGTTCCGCCCCGAGCAGGTACGCACCGTGAACTGGGCCGGGCAACCGAGCAAGCAGGCCGGGGCGCACGGCAGGCTCGACCCGCGACACAGCTTTGAACGCTGGCAAGAAGAACTGCGCGGCTACTGCGAGCCGTGGGACCCACTGGTCATCGAAGGGGTCGGCGAGCTGCGCACAGCCGTGCTCGGCATCGTTTTGCGCAAAGCCGAGGAGCTGGCCCAACTGGCCGGCGAACTGCGCCAGTCGAACAAGGAGCTCGAAGCTTTTTCCTACAGTGTGTCCCACGACTTGCGGGCCCCACTGCGGCACATCGCGGGCTACACCGAACTGTTGGGCGAAATCGAAGGCCAGGGTTTGAGCGAGCGTGGCAAGCGCTTCCTGCAGCATATCGGTGAGGCCGCCCAGTTCGCCGGTAGCCTGGTGGACAACCTGCTCAACTTCTCGCAGATGGGCCGCTCGGCCCTGCGCATGTCGGACGTCGACCTCAACGCCCTGGTCGCAGCCATCCGTAACGAGTTGGCGCCCGACTACGCGGGCCGCGAGATCATCTGGGACATCACCCCTTTGCCGAAAGTAATCGGCGACCCGGCGTTCATCAACCTGGCCTTGCACAACCTGGTGGCCAACGCCATCAAGTACACCCGCGGTCGCACGCCGGCGCGCATTCGAATCAGCGCCATACAGCACCCGGATGAAACCGAGATCTGCATTCGCGACAATGGTGTAGGCTTTGACATGGCCTACGCCAACAAGCTGTTCGGCGTTTTCCAGCGCCTGCACCGCATGGAAGAATTCGAGGGCACAGGGATCGGCCTGGCGAGTGTGCGCCGCATCATCGAGCGCCACGACGGCCGCGTCTGGGCCCAAGGCAAGATCGACCAAGGCGCCACGTTCCATTTCACCCTTCCGCGCCACCCCGCGAAAACCTGAGGCACTGCTACCACCATGCTCAAACCCATCCTGCTGGTCGAAGACAACCCCCGGGACCTGGAGCTGACGCTCCTGGCCCTGGAGCGCAGCCAGTTGGCCAACGAAGTGATCGTGCTACGCGACGGTGCCGATGCGCTCGACTACCTGCTGCGCCGCAATGCCTACGCCGAACGCGATGACGGCAACCCGGCCGTGCTGTTGCTGGACCTGAAGTTGCCAAAAGTCGATGGCCTGGAGGTACTCAAGGAAGTACGCGGCACGCCTGAATTGCGCAGCATCCCGACCGTGATGCTGACGTCTTCGCGCGAAGAGCCCGACCTGCTGCGCGCCTACGAGCTGGGCGTTAACGCCTACGTGGTCAAACCCGTGGAGTTCAAGGAGTTCGTCGCCGCGATCTCCGACCTGGGGATTTTCTGGGCCGTGCTGAATGAACCACCACCCGGCTCGCTGCGCCTGAACCGACGCAGCGGCAACTGAGGCCAACGCAACGATGCAGCAAACGCCTCTTAAACTGCTAATGGTCGAAGACAGCTCGATGGATGCCGAGCTTACCCTGATGCGCCTGGAGCGCAGCGGGCTGCATGTACAGTCGCATCTGGTATTCGACCATGCGGGTGTCGAGCAAGCCTTGCACGAGGCGCGCTACGACCTGATCCTGTGCGACTGCGTACTGCCGGGTTCGTCCGGCACCGAAGTGCTGGCCATTGCCCAACGGCTGGCGCCGGACGTCCCCTTCATATTCCTCTCAGGCATCTACGGCGAAGAGCACGCGGTGGAAATGATCCGCCTGGGTGCAACGGACTATGTGCTGAAGAAAAACCTGCCATTACTGCCCAAGGCGGTGCGCCGGGCGCTGACCGAGGTGCAGGAGCGCCAGCGACGGCGCCGCGCCGAAGAAGCCCTGGCCAACGTCGAGGCGCGCGCGCGCATTGCCATCGATGCCGCCGGCATGGGTACCTGGGACCTGCGCCCGCAAGAAGGCCTGCTGCTATGGGATGACCGCTGCAAGATCCTGTTCGGTGTAGCCCCCAGCACCGAGATGAGCCTTGAGGTGTTCTATGGCGGCATCTACCCCGCCGACGTGCAAATGGTGCGCAATGCGGTGGAGTACGCCATGCGCCCCGAGAGTGGTGGCCATTACCGGGTGGAGTTCCGCATTGCGCAAGCCAACGGCCTGGAACCGCGCTGGTTGCTCAGCAGCGGCCAGAGCCAGTTCGTCGACGGCCAATGTGTGCGCTTTTCCGGGGTACTGCAGGACATCCATACCCAACGCCTGGCCACCCAGGCGCTGCGCCAACTCAACGAAATGCTCGGCGAACGGGTCGAGCGCCGCACCCGTGAACGCGACCGCGCCTGGGAGCTGTCGCAGGATTTGCTGGCCGTGCTGAACAAGGACCTGACCCCGGTCGCGCTGAACCCTGCCTGGGAAGCCAGCCTGGGCTTTTCCCGCGAGCGCCTGAGCCAGTCGTCCTTGCTGCACCTGTTGCCCGAGCCCGACCAGGAATTGCTGCTGACCGAACTGGCCGCCCTCTCCCACGGCCGCACCAGTGCCCGCTTCGTTGGCCGCATCCTGCACGCCAGCGGCCAGCACCGCTGGCTGTCGTGGGTAGTGGTGCCGGAGGACACCTTGCTGTACGTGGTGGCGCGGGATATCACCAGCGAACGCGAAGCCGCGCTGGGCCTGGCCGAAGCCAACGCCCGCCTGCGCGAGCAGATCGCCGAGCGCGAACGCATCGAGGCGGCATTGCAACAGATGCAGCGCCTGGAAGCGGTAGGCCAGCTGACCGCCGGTGTGGCGCACGACTTCAACAACCTGCTGACGGTGATTCTTACTGGCGCCAGCTTTCTGGAACGCGACCTGGCCAAGGGCGACCTGGACAAGGCGCGCACACGCCTCACGCATGTCCGCGAAGCAGGCGAGCGCGGCGCCAAGCTGACCTCGCAGCTGCTGGCCTTTTCGCGCCGCCAGCGTCTGGAGCCGGTACCACTCAACCTCAACCGCACCCTGGCCGGCCTTGAAGAGTTGCTACGCCGGACCTTGGGCGGCAATGTCTCGGTGCGCCTGGACCTGGACCCGGGCCTGTGGCAGGCACTGACCGACCCGACCCAGACCGAAATGATCATCCTCAACCTGGCGATCAATGCCCGCGATGCCATGCCGGACGGCGGCCAGCTGACCCTGGTGACCCGCAACACCCGCATCGATGCTCGCCCGCAACGCCCGGAAGACCCAGACCCGGGCGAATACGTGATGCTGAGTATCCGCGATACCGGCTGTGGCATGAGTGACGAGGTGCTGGGCAAGGTGTTCGAGCCGTTTTTCACCACCAAAGACATCGGCAAGGGCTCCGGTTTGGGCCTGGCCCAGGTGTTCGGCTTTGCCAAGCAGTCCGGGGGTGGCGTGCGTATCGACACCACGCCGGGGCGCGGCACCGAGGTGGCGGTGTACCTGCCGGCAGTTAAAGAAGCAATGCTCAACGAACCTGCAACGCCGCGGCTCAGCCAGTCGATCAGCGAAAACGGCGATAACCGCACCGTGCTGCTGGTGGATGATGACCATTTGGTGCGCGACATGCTCGGCGATGTACTGCGCCAGTACGGTTACCAGGTGCGCCAGGCGCACAGCGGCGAGCAGGCCTTGGCACTGCTGGATGACCAGATCGACCTGTTGCTGACCGACTTCGCCATGCCAGAATTCAATGGTGCGCAACTGGCGCTGGCGGCGCGCGAGCGCTATCCGCGCTTGCCGGTGCTGTTCCTCACCGGTTATGCGGAGCTGGAGGGGCTGGAGCTGCCAGGCAGCCTGGTGATGCAGAAGCCGGTGCAGGCCGATGAGCTGGCGCGGGCGCTGAACGAGATGCTGGGGATTTCTGGGTAAACTGAAATGGCGCGCCCCCTGTAGGAGCGGCCTTGTGTCGCGATCGGGCTGCGCAGCAGCCCCCACACTTTATGCTGTGACTGCAATCTTGGGGCTGCTGCGCAGCCCGATCGCGACACAAGGCCGCTCCTACAACAGGGGTCGGGGATGGCAGCAAAAACCGGAGACGACAAAACCCAGCGCTCATCAAACTAAGCACCGGGCAATATACGTTTGAAACTGGAAAATGGCAGGGGCGGCTGGATTCGAACCAACGCATGGCAGGATCAAAACCTGCTGCCTTACCGCTTGGCGACGCCCCTGTATCGGATGCAGCATTTGCTGCTCTGACAATTCCAAGTAGGTGACAACTGCTTGTTTGCTTGTTGTCTTGGAATGCGCGGCACTTTAACAACAAAGTTTCAGTCTGTGAACCCCCTGATCAAAAAAAATTGTCAAAAAACAGCGGCTTAGTCATTTACACCGGATGCAGGTTGACCGTCCGTCGCTTTCCCCCCGCTTCGCTTCAACACAATCGCTTTCCTCCCTTCCAATCAGATGAGCCATTTGCATTGACCAAGGAGGACCCCATGCCTGTCTCCCACGACCTCTACCAAGACCTGCACTACCCCCGCGAAATCGTCCAGCAGCGCCGTCAGCAGGACAAGACACTGGACCGCTTGCTGGACGAATACGTGGACATCGACAACCAGGTGCTGGCCGCCGAGTCGATCTCGGCTGGCAACTTCGTTGACGAAGACCTGCGCCACTTGAAGGAGCGGCGCCTGGCGGTGAAGTACATGATCGAACGCCAACTGGAGCGCAAGGCCTAGGTCAGCTGCGCACAGGGCGGCCGAACCTATCGCGAGAAGCGATGATTGCCGGGCACTTTCTGTATTAGTCAAAATGGCCGCCCTCGGGCAAGCTGCACGCTGCCCCGCCATCGCCCAAGGAGCGTTGCTTTTGTCTGCCTGGATCCCTAACCCGCTGCGCCAGCTCGGCCAACGCCTGCGCGGCGCCGCCAATCAACAGAGCGAACTGCTCAGCTGGTTCGAGGACAAGGCGCTCAGCCGCAGTTATCAGCTCAGCGATGGCCAGCGCCGGGTCATCCACTGCATGGCCGCACAACTGGCGCAGCTTGAGCAAGGGCAGCCACGCAGCCTGTACCTGTACGGCTCGGTTGGCCGGGGCAAGAGCTGGCTGCTCGATGGTTTCTTTCAGGCCGTGCCGGTAGCAGCCAAGAAGCGCCTGCATTTTCATGACTTCTTTGCCCGCCTGCACCAGGGCATGCACCGCCACCGCGCGCTGGACGACGCACTGGGTGCGACGCTCGACGAACTGGTGGGCGACTGCCAAGTGCTGTGCTTCGACGAATTCCACGTGCATGACATTGGCGATGCCATGTTGCTTACCCGGCTGTTCACGGCTTTGTTCAGCCGCGGCGTTTTCCTGCTGGTAACCTCCAACTATGCGCCGGAAGGGCTGTTGCCCAACCCGCTGTACCACGAGCGCTTCCTGCCGGTGATCCGCCTTATCAACAGCGCGATGGAAGTGCTGGAAGTGGGCGGCGACACCGATTTTCGTAGTTTGCCGGCCAACCGCGAGCATCAGCGCTTTACCCAGGGCCATTACGTGTGGCCAGGCAATGCAGCGCAGCGCCAGGCGCTGAATGTACCTGCGCAGCTGCCGCTGATACTGGAAGTGAACAAGCGCCCGCTGCGCGCCCTGGCCGTTGATGGCCGGCGGGTAGTGCTTGGCTTTGACGACTTGTGCGAAAAGGCCACGGCAGTGATCGACTACCTGGTACTGGCCCAGGCGTACGATGAGTGGATTATCGATGGGCTGGATGACTTGTCGGAGTGTTCGCTGGCGGCGCAGCAGCGCTTCGTCAACCTGGTGGATGTGTTGTATGACCAGGACCGGCAGGTGGTGGTGATCGGCAAGCGGCCGCTGGAAGAAAGCCTGGGCGGGCCGCTGGCCGACCTGATGCGTACGCGTAGCCGGTTGGGGCAGCTGCATCAGCTGGCCCCTTAGGTTTGTATTGCCTGAACCGGCCTATTCGCGGGTAAACCCGCTCCTACAAGGGTACGTGATTCCATGTAGGAGCGGCTTTAGCCGCGAAAGGGCCAGCACTGGCAACCCATCAACCGGCCCGGGGCAAATCCGCCAGCACCGCCTCGATCTCCCCCAACACCGCCGGATCATCCAGCGTCGACGGCGGCACATATTCCTGCCCATCGGCAATCTTGCGCAGCACCGCCCGCAGAATCTTCCCGGAGCGGGTCTTGGGCAAGCGCTTCACCCGCCGCACGCGGTTGAAGCAGGCCAACGGGCCGATCTCCTCACGCACGCTGCCCACCAGGTCCACCAGCAGCTGCGCCTCGGCAATGCCCTCACCGTCCTTGAGCACCACCAGCGCCAATGGCACCTGGCCCTTGATCTCGTCATGCACGCCAATCACCGCGCACTCGGCCACCGCCGGGTGGCGCGCCACCAGGTCTTCCATCTCACCCGTGGAAAGCCGGTGCCCGGAGACGTTGATCACATCATCGGTGCGCCCCATGATGTAGACGAAACCGTCGTCATCCAGATACCCGCCGTCGCCCGTGTGGTAATAGCCAGGGTAGGTGCGCAGGTACGCCTGCAGGTAACGCTCGTGGTCGCCCCACAGCGTCTGGCTGCAGCCGGGGGGCAATGGCAAGGCGATCACGATCGAACCTTGGTGGTTGGGGCCAAGTAGGTGGCCCTCATCATCCAGTACACGCACGTGATAACCCGGCACGGCGCGGTTGCTCGAACCTGGTTTGGCCGCGCTGCCTTCCAGCCCGACACACGGTGCGGTGACCGGCCAGCCAGTCTCGGTCTGCCACCAGTGGTCATGCACCGGCTTGCCGCTGACCCGCTCCAGCCATTCATGGGTGCTGGAATCGAGTTTCTCTCCTGCCAGGAACAGTTGGCGCAGCGAACTCAGGTCATGCTTGCGGATCAGTTCACCCTCCGGGTCTTCCTTGCGGATCGCGCGCATGGCGGTGGGCGCACAGAACAGCGCATTGACCTTGTACTGCTCCACCACCCGCCAGTAGGCCGAAGCATCTGGCGTGCGAATCGGCTTGCCTTCGTAGAACACCGTGGTACAGCCGCTCATCAACGGCCCGTAGACGATCAGCGAATGGCCGACCACCCAGCCCACATCGGAGATACCCCACCACACATCACCGGCCTGCATGCCGTAGATATGGCGCATGGCATAGCACAGCGCCACGGCATTGCCGCCATTCTCGCGAACAATACCCTTGGGTTTGCCGGTGGTACCCGAGGTATACATGATGTTAGGGGGCGTTTGAATCGTTAGCTGATGTCTCTGACTTGATCTACGCTTCCCTCAGATGATCAAGCCCAGCTCCAAGCTTTCCATCAAGGGACATCCATGCATCTGATCCTTTCCACCCGAGAGTTCAAGCTCGCAGGCCTGTCTCTCGAAGGCTTCCCCATCCTTCTGCACGACAGCATGGAGAGCTGCGTCCCAGCGAATGATTTTCTGAGGAGCTACCTCCGGCGTGGAGCCATTCGCTCACCCAAAACATGGGCAGCCGCCGGAGAAGCCCTTTATGACTATTTTTCATTTCTTCAAGCTCATAACTTGCACTGGCGCGATGTGGATCGGGGAGAGTCGAAAACGCTCTTACATGCTTACCGCGACTACTGCTTTAACATCCATAACTTGGCCACGAGAACAGTTCGCCTTCGCTTGTTTTTCATCTTGAGATTTTATAAATACGCATTGAAGACCGGTTTGGTTTCAAAGCTACCAACCGACCTAGAAATCCGAGCAGTATTTAAAGACCCATCTTACCTCGCTCACATTAGTGGATCTAGCACTACAGCAGAGGCAAGCGATGTGATGCCGCGCCTCGCAAAAACACTACCAAAATATCTAACAATGAAGCAAACCAAACTAATTATAAAATCAACGAAAAACGTGCATCATCGAGCGCTTATAAAATTTGCGCTCAGAACTGGACTGCGTAGAGAAGAGCTTGCCACGTTCCCGCTTAATTACATCAAGAAAGCACTGGCCACGCCCGGCAAAACAGCAAATATCAAAATGCTTCTGGATCCAGAAGATGGATCCGGGATAAAAACTAAGCGCAAAAAATCTCGTTCCATCTGGGTCAGCCGCTCGCTTATAAATGAAGTTAACTTGTACATCAAGCACTACAGGGGTGAAAGGATCGGCCTGGGCAGGACGGACAATGAAAGGCTTTTCGTGAACCAAGATGGACGGGGTTATTCAAATGGCGGAAAAGCCCTTGAGAAGATAGTTAAAAACATAGGTCGCTCTATAGGGCTGGAGGTCACGCCGCATATGCTCCGGCACACCTATGCCACCCATACGCTTGTTCAACTCCAGCGTACCCGTAGCGTAGTTGATCCTATCGCGTTCCTGAGAGATCAATTAGGTCACTCATCAATTAATACGACAATGATCTACGCCCACCTTGTCGATGACTACGTAGACGATGCTGTACTGGAGTATGACCGCGAGCTAAGCGAGTTGGAGGACTGACATGGCTAAAAAGAAGGTATTTCAGTCCTCAGACCTATCCACCCCTGAAATAACGCCCGACATCAACTCTTCAGAACCGTCAATACACGATTTGAAGATTAATCATACTGTAGTGTTTCCCGCCAACCCTACGGGCAGGGTCGGATTCTCCTTCAAAAAGTGGTATGGAAAGAAAATCGATGCGATCACCTACATATTCCACGTACAAATTCTTCGCTTCGTAGCCAAACAAGACGCACAGCTTGAAACCGCCACCGTAGCGTCAATCTGCGGAGCCGTTGGAACTTTCCTTACTTATCTGGCGCTTCATGCCAGGACTCTAAATAAGACGCTAGTCCCTGCGGACATCAACAGCGAAATGATAAACGGCTTTTTGCATCACACCTCTCAACTTGGGCTAGCCATATCTGCTCAACGGGGAAGATTTTCACTAATAAAAACCGCACTACTGGCATTAGGTCAGCGCGGTATTTTCAAATTGGTAACTCACGGCCCGGATAAGACATTCCCCCTAAACCCGTTTCCCAACTCGAATCGATCCATGAAAAAGGCAGAGGGACTCACAAACTCGGAAAAGAAATCACTATTATCAGCACTGCGATCAGCTATCCAGCCAATCTGGGATAACACACAGCCGCTGACAAGTGAGGTTCTCTCCTACTGCCTTCTTATTGTTGCTCTCCATACCGGTAGAAATACCCACCCCCTGCTTGAAATGCCCCCGGACTGCCTGAAGCCACATCCGAAGGATGATACTTTTTTCCTAGTTCTATGGAAGCGTAGAGGGCATAACACGTATAAGGTAGCTTTACGCGAAGAGAGCGAGACTGAAAAAAACTTGGACTCAATGCCTGGAGTTCGATCAAACGTGGCGCGCATGATCAGGCAGGTCATCTCGCGCACCCAACCGCTCCGAGAGCAAGCAACCTATAATAGAGTCTGGCTTTACCGATCTCGCGAATCCGGAAAGCACGACAAGATCTGTTACCTTTCATCATCAATGTTGCAGTCTGCAACCGCGAAGTTGGTAGCCGACTATAACCTTAGAGACAACCAAGGTAATCCGCTGAAAATCACGGTATCAAGATTACGGAAGACCTTCGCCAATCGAATTTATGAGATTCTTGATGGTGATATTGCCAGTACTGCCAGAGCACTGGGCAACAGCCCAAGAATCACAAGTGATAACTATCTAGCTCCTACAACGGAAAGCAAGCAGAATTGGCGCTTTATGGGTGAGATCCTTGTTAAAGAGCTACTTTCTAATACCATAGGCAACACCTATCACAAAACACCAGTTGCCAACTGCAACAACAGTACTCGCAGCCGCTTCATGAATCGAAGTGATCCAATCTGCACGAGCTTTTTGAACTGTGTACGCTGTGAGCATTTCGCAGTGACCTCAGATGACCTGTATAAGCTTTTCAGCTTTTACTTCAGAATATTCAAAGAGCGCAATAACATGCCTAAACACAGGTGGAATCGGGAGCTTGCCCATATCCCGAGACTCATCGACAAATACATTGTCGCAGAGGGCGTTAGCCGTGGAATTTTCAAACAATCCGCAGTAGACGAAGCCAAAGCTCAAGCTCAGAAAAATCCGCATCCATTTTGGAGTTCCGACTGCATTCCTGGCATTGAGGTGATTTCATAATGGATACATCATACAGACCTAATACTGAACGTGAGCTCAGCCCTGTCGATTTAAAAAAAATCCCGACATCTGAACGCGACCTTCTGCCCATTGCGGTTATTAATATAAACAAGCAATGGATAATTGTGAGCCGCTTTGGCGACGACAAATGGCAGGTAAGTGGACATCCTAAAAACCGCGCTAGAAGTCATACCATCGTAGACTTTTCCCGATACCCAGCCGAGTACAGAGATGCAATCAAGGAAATTGCCTACCGGTACTTAATCTGGGGAAGAGAAGGCACCAGAAAGCCAAAAGGCTCGACGCTACGCAACATGCTTAATGACTTGCTGCACTTCATTCGCTATCTAAAAAAACTGGGCGTAACGAACCTCAAGGACATCCCCAAAATTATTTTCCACAATTTCGCCCAAGAAACAAGTACATTAATAACCGCCAGAGGCAAACCGATTGCAAAACTTACCATTTCCAGACGTTTCCTTGCCATTGAGGCACTATTTGAACTAAGCCAACACACCAACCACCCTCTGAAAGCGCATCCATGGCCTGAGACCTCTGCGTTAGGGTTAGCGCGACTCACAGGCAGCAACGCCCAGCATAAAACCACGAGCTCTACGCCTCTCATGCCTGACTTGATTTTTAGCTCGCTATTTGCCAAGTCTCATGAGCTCATTAAAAATGGAAGCCGCCTACTGGATATTCGTGACGACCTAGACGAAGTCAAGATAAAATTTGGCGCAAGAGGACAGAGCAAATATACTGCCGAAAGGAAAAAAGTATTAGAAAATCACAATTACGAGAATGGCGCCAGCGTATTGAGAGAGGAAATCATACACCTCCGAACCGCCTGTTACATCTTAATTTCAAGCACATCAGGCTGTAGAAATCACGAACTTGCCAATCTCAAAGCTGGCGGGTATCACAACACAATTGACGATGATGGCGAAACTTACTATTGGATCAGCGCCGAATCTGAAAAAACTTACGCCGGCATCTGCAACTGGATGATTCCTTCTATCGGAATCGATGCAGTGAAAATCATGGAGCGTTTTGCGTTACCGTACCAGGCCATGATAGCTGATGAAATTGCAAGGCGTGAAAAAACTGACCCATTCGACCCAGAAATCGCTATCGCCAAGGCACACCAAGAGTCCTTATTCCTTGGTGTGGCCACTAGTAAGAATGCAGAGGCGCGCACACTTTCAGTGGGCAGCTGGAATAAACAACTCAAAAAGTTTGTCGAGCTTACTGGCTTAGACTGGAATATTTCAAGCCATCAGTTTCGGAAGAAGTTTGCAAACTATGTTGCACACAGCAAATTTGGTGACCTGCGATACTTGAAAGAGCATTTCAAACACTGGTCAATGGATATGACGCTTGGCTACGCTCTGGATGACTCGTGGGCCCAGAGTTTCGATTTGGAGCTATATGATGAAATCGAAACCGAGCTTGCCGCAATCAAAAAGGAGACAGTGGAAAGCTGGTTGGACGAGAGCGTATTAGCCGGAGGGTATGGCACCAGCCTCAAGGAGTGGCAACGTGACCCTGACAACTTAGCGCTCTTCAAAAATCATGCCTCTATGATCAAGTCAATTTCTGAAAGCACGGCTATACGTAGCAATGGGCATGCCTGGTGCACCGCTGATAATAATGCATGCATCGGGAATTCAATGGATCGAGGGCGCTGCTCGGACTGCAGTAACGCCGCAATCGGGCAAACTCATGTACGAATTTATGAGGAATTGTACGCTAACCTTAAGAATCTTCTCGACGTTAAGGATATTGGAGAAGCAGGTATTGTCCGAATCACTCGTGACATTGAGAGATACGCCGCAGTTCTAACCAAACTTGGCCACAGCCCTGAGAAAAACAATGAACAACTCTAGAAAGCCTGCTGAAGATCGGGAAAAACTAATTCTTTTAGCCCTAGCACGGATAAGAAACAATCGCTCTAACAATGACGAAACCAAGGTGTCTATTTCAGCGGTAGCAAGGGAAGCTGGAGTTTCGGCATCGCTGATCCATAACCATTACCCAAAAGTCGCGGAGATAATTAGAACCGAGCAAGACAAATCAAGTAGAACCCAGCGAGACTTGAAACACAGTGAACTAAAATCCGAAAAAACAAAAAACACCGAGCTCAGGACAGAAAACAAGGAACTAAAGCTCCAGATAGCCAAGCTTGCATCCATTAACGAAATGCTGATTATAGAGAATCTGGAGCTTCGAGCAATCATAACATCTGAAAACGTATCGCACATACCAAAGACTTGACGTTAATTACGATGGCCAACCGATGGATTTTGGAGGAGCAAAGCTCTCATTTCTTCGCCCCACCTCCTTGGATAACCTCTGGCGCTCAACCCCACCTTTAACAGGTCACCCAAGATGAACAACAAACAACGCCGGAGCCTCAAAAAAGCTCGTTTGAAAGCAAAGATCAGCGTGCCTCTCGCCGCCAGAATGGCTTTGGTCGATCCGCGAACCTGGCGGCAACGGGAAGCAGAGGGACGCAGCGAAATGACGGGTGCACTTGGATGACCTGGGCCTTGGACGGGCTCGTACGAGAGCTTCGTTGGAGTAGGAGTCTCAGTCGGCAAGGGCGTTCGCGCTCGTTAAAAGTACGCGACCACAATCGCTCCATATGCTGTAGTTTGATAGGTGGCTTCGACGGGTGCCTAGTTAACGGCGAAGCCCACGGAGAGGTAGTCGAACCATCAGCACCTCATGGCAAACCGCTGAGCTTCGGCAAGCCCAGCAGCTCTACGTCATTCAAGCCTCCGTTTCTGGGAGCTCTTGCGCAAAGCCAGTTAGCCACTCCCTATCCTCCCCTTTCCCTGCCTGGTCAAGGTACCGACGGCCTAGATCCGTAATCGCTATTTGCTCGACGCCATGCTCCAGAACATCAGCCTGCACTATCAGGTCAAAGATCTCTCCATTTTCAGCCTGGCTTACTGTCCCCTCCTCAGGCTTTGAAAATGTCTCGGCGATAGCTGCTTTCGCCTGGCTCTTGGTGTCGAACAGTTCGAGGATGCGTACATCCTCAGATTGATGCCGAGCGCAGACAAGCTCAGGCATACCGGGCACGCCGATGAAGAATACAGAGCGCTTCTTCAACCCGAGCACCTGGGGGTGTTTAGGCCCGCGCCGAATGAGCCAGATGCCATTCGGGCCTCGTGCAGTGCGGTGAGGGATGAGCATCAACTGGCGAGTCTTCATGCTCTCAAAGCAACGGAGTGACAAAGTCGGCGTCCCGACATGAATCAAAGTGCTCCCGCAGCGAAACGTTGCACGCTCGGCGACTGCCTCACTCCATGTCCCGTTGGGCTCAGTCAGATTTGCGACGCGCCAGATGGCAGGCACCAGATCGCGAGTCTTTTGGGTCATGTCACTCGCGATCGTGATCAGCCTGGAATCTCTTCGAGACAAACCTGAGTCCGGGATGGGGCTCATCAGCTCATCGTTGAGAGGGAAGTAATCCCATTCAAGAAAACCTTCCTGGTAAAGCTTGGCAGCACGGATGAAATCATCACCGTGGGTGCGCAACTGCTCCGAACGCAACGGGATGCAGTCTGTATCGCGCGGAGCCCTTCCTGCATCTGCATCAGGCACGATCGAGTCGATCCTCGCCCTCCACGCGTTTGCATCGTCACTGCCGGCCCAAATGAGCACCGCGCCGGATAGCTCAGCACCGGAGCTATTCTCCTGCGGATCCCCATCGTAGAACCTTACGCCTGGGCATAAGCCGAAAAACGCACGTGTGTAGACCTTTGGCATTGGCTTGCCGCCCAACGCCTTCGTGTATTTGACGACAACATCCAAATCCCCGCACGTCAGAGCTCCGCGTGCGTATGAGCCGAATACCCAAAGCTGGTTGACTGTCATACGACAGACGCGCGGCTCATCGAACAGCATGTACTCAAATTCACGGGTCGATACCTTGTCCAGCGCTTCACAAATCCGGATCAGTTGCTTTGTGAACCGCTCCCTCGCGTACCGCTTTTCCTCTGCGCCCACCGCTGTGCCTCCAAGCAAATAGGTTTAGGGTGCCCGTCAATGAACCATGTGGCAATAGCGATGAGCCACTACTTTGTGTCTGCCCTGGGACTCGTATGCACTGTCCCCACCGTCTTGATAGCGTTGCGCCACTGTCGTATAACCATCACGCTCAAAGGCCAGTCACATTTGGTTTCACCGCAGGCGGACGAAGGTCGCCGGGCAGGAAGGCCTCAGGTTAAACAGGGCCGCAAACCTCGCAGCTACAACCGACTTAAACATAGGGAAATACGATGCGCACAAAAGTGGCTGCCATTTTGATGGCTGGTTTATTGATGGCTGGTTGCAGCGATCCAAAGCAGGCGATGCTTCCAGCGGACATGGCCAAATGGTCAGAAGACCAAGGGCTCAAGGATGCTGTGTCCAAGCTGTCCGATGACGAGAAGAAGCTCTTCATTGGGTATGCAACACGCCTCGCGGTAGCAAGTGCGTTTGGGGGCAATAAAACCGTGACCGAGATGACGGTCAATGATGCTCTGAAGTCCCAGCAAGCCTGGTTGGACGAGAAGGCAGCTGAGCAAGAAAAGCAGAGACTCCTGGCCGAGCAGATCAAGCAGCAGCAGCTGGCAGCGCTCAAGGAAATGAATGCCACCCTCACTGCCTCTTTGGTTGAGCTCAAGCTCAATCCCAAGGACTACGAACGAAGCAAATACTCGGAGTACTTCACCATCAGCGTGGCGTTCAAGAACAACACAGCTGAGGCCCTGGCAGGCGTGAAGGGCACGGTTGTGCTGAAGGATATGTTTGGCGATGTCATCAAACGCATCCGGCTGGCTGACGACGCCCAGATCGACGCGGGCCAGAACTACATCTATCAAGGCACCATGGACTTCAACCAATTCGAAGCCTCGGACACCAAGCTCGCCTCGTCGAACACAGCAAAACTGCAGTTTGAATGGGAACCAGACACCTACATTTTCGTGAACGGCAAGAAGCAGGTTATGCCCAACTAAGACCCTGAGCCTGTCGCTTGGGAAGCCAGAGGTAACAGGGCGATGGAAATGACCCTATCGCCCTGTGTGCATCAACCCCACAAGCCGCTTTTCAGCCCAGTCGACTCGTTACAGACACTCACCGCCAGTATTGTGCTGTCGCCAGCGCCTGAGATCCTCCCCCTTTTTTTCGCAGATTCTGTGCAGCTCAGCAGCCTCAAGGTAAGTGTCCGAAGCGAAGGCAAAGTGATGTGCCGCTCGGTCATATTGATCCTTGGCCATGAACAGGTGGCCCAGTTTTAAGTGGGCCAGAACTGCCTGGGCGGGCGAAGCATTTTCAGAGTCATACACCCACTCATACCAACATAACGCCTCTTCAAGATCCGGTTTTATTTCCATCTCCCAGGCCCCCTCGCCCGCCAGCAAGCTCGCGAGCTTGAGCTGCGCTTCGATATCGCCTCCGACCGCTGCACACCGATAGAGCGACATCACCATACGCTTCGTGTCAGAGGAATGGTCGTGAGCCAAATAGATCTCAGCCAAGGCCGTTGCAGCCCCCTCGCACCTCATTTCGACACACTCCTTCAACATCCCAACAAGATGCTCAGGTCTCGGCATCTCTCCAGGATTGCGCAACCAAAGCCGAGCCATCGCAACCCATGCAGGTGGGTAATTTCCCGTTGTGGCTTCTGCATAAAGATCGAATGCGGCTCGAACGCTTTTCAACTGCCCTCCAACACCACGCTCCGCAAACTGAGCCAACTGGTACTTACTGACACTACATCCTTTGTACGCTCCTGATTCATAGGCCTCGGCAGCTTCATAAGCCCGCCCCTCCCCCAGGTGGTAATCCCCCAGGAAGCTGTACACCGACACATACCCGAACTCTGCAGCCATCACTGCAGCTTTGAGGCCTCCGCCAGGTGTAGCCAGCGGGGGGAACTGGGCCCCCACAAGATAGAGCTTTGAGATCATTACCAACGCTCCCAACGAGCCATCCGCGTATACCATCTCAAGTTGCTCATAGATGTCGTCATACGCTGTGAGAAGGCTCTCGGGAGGCTGCCCTTGCTTTAACAAGGTTTCTAGCGTCTTGATCCGTACGCTGATTGCGCCGAGGCGAGCTTCAAGGTGTTCAATACACTCGGCCCTTATGGAAAACCAGCTCCTTCCAAATCTGCTCTGGCAATGTATGTCAAAACAGTCGGGATCTCTGTAGCCCTCTTTCACCATGCTCCCATCCGGCAGCTTGAGACGGCTTTCAAGGGGCTGATCGAGGTTCAGCGGAGGGAATTTAAGGGGAGAAACGGGTGGTAGGTCTGGCTTCATCGCGATCTCCAGACAATAGAAAACGAACTCCCCGCCGAACGGGGCAATGGTTTCTCATATTGTCTGGCCGCTTCCAGCTCACGGCGGAACGCCTGTAGAAGGCGTCTGGCATCAGATTAGAAGACACGCGAGACGTGTCAAGACGCTCGGATTTTACTGGGCAACCAATTGATTTCGCCGGGGCAAAGCTCTCATTTCTTCGCACCTCCCCTTGGGAAACCTCTGACCCTCAAAACCACGCCAAGGCGGGGTCGGTAAGACCCCCATCACACTCAACGTGGCAGCTTGCCTGGGGGAGCCGGGAGCAGGATGAGCATTTTGGCCGGTTGGCCGCGAAGCCGTGAGACGATATGAGCGATCACCTCGACGTATTGGTTGTAGCAGCTCTCTTTCCCTCGCCGGCTAGCCGATGAGCCTTGTAACTAATTTCGCTAGATTCACCCTCCTACCCCACTTCCGGCGCCATAGCACCGATGTCATTATGCCAATACTGCGTTGCCCACAGGTTTCATCACGCGCACTCGATTGGCCCATAGCACGCCATCGGGATACGCCCCCTCAAGGATCGTGTTGATGTCCAACGAAAACGCCCCGCCAGCCCCAGCCCTTTCTGTAGAAGCCGTAGCCCCCCCGCCCCCTGCTGACAAACCTGTGGAGCTTGATGCCAACCGTAAGGGCCTTCAAGCCTACCTAGCACCAGGGGCTTCTGATTGGGCGCCTTTGAATGAAGAAGCCTACATAGTCCTCAAGGGCGTACCACCACCTGATCCAACAAGGATCGTTTCAAACCGCACAGCACTGTCGGACATGCTCGCTGCGGCACTGCAAGTTCCCAATCTTGGCTTTTTGGCTGGAAGTGGGACTTCGCTTGGTGCACCAGGTGGGCCGAGCATGTGGGATCTGTGGAAGCGCTCCATGTGCACACCCGGCTCAGGGGATCCCACTGAGGCGGCAGGGCTCGTGATGGATGTGGTGCGCTACAAAGAAACCATAAATCCAAATATCGAGCATTTCCTTTCTCAATGCGACGCCTATCTCGCCTTCAATAAAGACGCCACCGTCGAAGGGTTTGTCAGCGGGGTCAAAGCAGTCATCCTAGATGCATGCTCAGCATTCCTGCGAGCCCCAAGCGCCGATATCTCTGCATACAGGCAGTTGCTGCAGAAGCTGGCGAGACGACGAGTCCGAGACCCTCGCCTGAAGGTCTTCACCACAAACTATGATATGTGCTTCGAGACAGCAGCCTCTGACCTCGGGATGATGGCCATTGATGGATTCTCCTACACCCGCAGGCGGCGGTTCGATGGGAAACATTTCAGCTACGACATCGTCAGGCGAGAGGTGGAAGGTCATGAGTTCGCCGAAGGTGTGTTCCAGCTACTGAAGTTGCATGGATCGGTGAGCTGGAGCAGAGAGGGAAAGGACATCTACGAGGACACAGCGCCTACACCTGCGAACGCGTGCCTCATCTACCCAGCCAAAGGCAAGTACCAGCAGGCATTCCTGCAGCCTCACCTAGAGCTTCTGTCGCGCTACCTGGAGTTTCTGCGTCAGCCCAACAGTTGTCTCATCGTGGGGGGATTCGGCTTCAACGATGATCACCTCTCTGAGCCAATCTTCTCAGCGATCCAATCTAACCCGAGCCTGAAACTCATACTCTGCGACTTCCAGTGCATCACGCACCTGCATAACCGGGGACACCATGGCTCAAGCGACTATTGGGGCAGATTCCATGACCTCGCCAAGCGTGGCCTGGACATCCACTTCGTCAGTGGCTCGTTCAGCGATCTTGTCAGCCACATTCCGCACCTGAGAACAGCTTCTCCAGCAGAGCAGTTGGCGAATGCCGTCAGACGCCTGGGGAGCCAAAACGCATGAGTGCTCTCGACGGGATTCTGGCCAGCAATCTCAAAATTGGTGTGGTTTCGAGTGTGAGTGCCCAGCTGGTAAAGACGAACCTGGCGCATGCCGGCAATGTGAGCGGCCAATACTTGGGCCACAACCGTTACGGCAAAGGTGAGGTCGGCGAGCTTGTGCTCATTGAAGGCCAGCAAGCAGTGCTGCTCGGGCGCATAACCGAAGTGACGCTGCCTGACAGGGATCGCTCGGAGATTTCACAGGACTTTGCAGGTAGCCGCCAAATCGACGCAATAGGCTTCATACGCCTTCTGGGCTCCGTAAACCCGCAATCGCTGCGAGTCACAGCAGGAGTTAGCTCGTATCCACGGCTTGGCGATCGGGTCTACTCCGCCCCTGGAGAATTCATTTCCCAGATCCCTTTGTTGACCTCAACGGGTGTGGACGGTGCGCCACCTGAGGTAGCGTTGAACCTTGGTCACGTTGCCGGGGATGGCGGATTTCCTATTGCCGTCACTCCCGAAAAGATATTCGGACGGCACTGCGCAATCCTGGGCTCCACAGGCGGAGGCAAGAGCTGGACGACATCCAAGCTGATCGAGGAGTGTCGCCGCTTCTCAGCCAAAGTAGTGCTGATTGATGCCACGGGCGAATACCGCTCGCTCGTTGGCGATGACACGGTTCATTGCCACCTTGGCAGCCCCCTCCACCGGGCTGAAGGCTCTGTAGAGGTCGCGATTCCCCCGACTAGCTTCACCGAATCCGACTTCATTGCCCTCTTCCAGCCATCAGGGAAGACACAAGGGCCGAAGCTGAGGGAAGCGATCAAAAGCCTCCGACTCGTACATCTCGCACCTGACCTGTTCCCGAGGCACATCGTCTTGAAGGTAGACCAATCGAAAGACGTCTATCGCGAGGCCATGAAGAGAGGCAACAACGCAAGCCTGGTAGGAAATCCAACAACGCCATTCAACCCTCGCAAACTGGTATCTCAGCTGGTGCAGGAGTGCTGCTTCCCGACCGCTTACAACGACTCTGAGCGTTTCGGGGGAGCCAGTAATGAAATCTCTCACTGCACATCTCTGATGACCCGCATCCTCGGCGTGATGGAGTCGCCGTCGCTGGGCTGCGTCTTCAGTCCCGCTGCCGGCCTTTCCAGTTTCGTAGATCAACTGGACAGCTTCATTCGTAGCGACAAGAAGCTGTTTAGGGTCTGCTTGAGCTCAATTGGATACGAGTTCAACGCCCGTGAGGTAGTGGCCAACGTTATCGGCAGACTACTGCTGCAGCGAGCCCGGGCTGAGGTTTTCAGGATGAGACCACTAATCACCATCCTCGACGAGGCCCATAATTTCCTGGGCAAAACCGTTGGTAACGAGGATGACCTACAGAATCTGGATGCCTTCGAACTGATCGCGAAAGAGGGTCGAAAATACGGGCTGAACATTTGCTTGGCGACCCAACGACCACGCGACATAACTGAAGGCGTGCTCAGTCAGATGGGTACCCTGCTCGTCCACCGGCTTACGAACGACCGTGACCGCGAAGTCGTTGAACGAGCCTGCGGTGAGATAGATCGCTCCGCTGCAGCATTTCTGCCAAACCTAAAGCAGGGTGAGGTAGCGATGGTGGGTGTGGATTTCCCGATCCCGGTTACGATTCAAATCAGTCGACCAACCCAACCTCCCATGTCGGATGGGCCGAGCTTCCAGAGCAGTTGGGGATCACTGGGGCATTGATCTGACGCGCATAGGCATGCATGGCAGTGACGATTTCCGCGCCAAGAGACGGAGTGTCAATCCGCATGGAAATCTTCATTGCCCAATTTGATGGCAAATTGATAGCCTACCAGCTCGCCTGCCTGGTAGTGCTTCACCCCAGTTCCGAGGACGCTCCAGGATGGATAGGCACACCTCGAAGGAACATCTGCAACTCGGTTGAGCTGCAAGGAGCGCGTCCATGGATAGAAACGTCGCTGTCATCAACGCCACGCAACTGGCACTGGTCAACCCGAGCCTCCGGGATCCTGTCGAGTACCGTAAAAGTGGCCTCAGCCTGAACCATATCGTCGGCTGTCCCCTGGACTGCAGCTACTGCGTGAGGCACCTGTTCGGTAACTTCGAGCAGCGCACTCCCCAGGCTGTGATGACCGACGAAGAAGCCTTCAGGCAGTTCGTTTCGCATCGCTTCTTCCAGCCTCATATCACGCCGATTCAGCTTTTCAACCGAGCAACCGATCCGATGCTTCCGGACGTGAAAGGCCATACCCATAACCTGCTGCGACTGCTCGATGAGGCAGGGTTTACCAACAACGTGCTTGTGATCACTCGCTGGCGTGTGACGCCCGAGGACTGCGAACGCTTCAATGCCCTGACGAACATCAAGCTGACGGTGCTGGTGACTTACTCAGGCATCGAAGACCCGAAGATCGAGCCCATCAAATCGTCGATCGCAGCCAATAGCCTGCGAACCCTGTTCAAACATGCGCAGCGTTACCGGACGTTGCTCTACTGGCGACCAATTGTCCCTGGGCTTAACGATTCCGAGGAACACATCGCTCGCGCCGCGCAGCTCGCAAAACACGCCCACGCAACGGTGTTCAGCGGGCTGTTTTATCGACAAGAGATTGCCCGGTACTACCAAAGCCAGGGTATTCCCGAGCCCTACACCTCAACCGCCAGACGTAAGCTGCTGCCGCTGGAGGAGGAGCAACGGTTGCTGAGCATCTATCAAGCGCACGCTCCAAGCACTCCGATATTCCGCAAGACCTCATGTGGGGTTGCCTATGCCCACCAGCAGCCCGATTACAACGGCCATTTCGGGATCACCGAGCTGTGTGACACATGCCCTTCCGCTCAATACGCCACATGCCAGGCAGCGTGGAAGAAGCCCGATGAAGCACTTCTCGACAGCCTATGCCAGCGGCTGGGCGTTGAGGGTGAACCGGTGGTAACAGAACGCTCCATCATCGTTCGCGGCCTCGATGAACAGCGCCGGTACTTCATGCAGCACACGCTTGGGTACCAGGTGCACGATGCCGACAAGCCACATCATTATGATCGCCATGGACGCGCGGAAGCGCAGAGGAATATCTGATGACCGATACGGAGTTTCAGTGGCCCTCCGAGCCCATCGTAATCGTCGACGTTGAGGGTAATGGCCACACACCGCCTGACCTCGTGGAGCTGGCTATCGCCTCGTTCCCTGTCGTCGATGGCGATGAGCCTTCAAGCTGGCTCATCAAGCCGCCAAATCCCATCACCTGGCAAGCCAAGCGTGTGCACGGCATCGGCAACACAAAAGTGAAGAGCTCACCTGTTTGGGAAGAGCTGCGGGACAATGTCGAACAACAACTTCAGGGCAAATGGTTCGTCGCGCACAACGCGTCAGTCGACTACGGAGTGATGAAGCGCCATCTTCCCGACTGGGCACCGATTGGAGTGATAGACACCCTGAAGCTATCACGCCATGTGTACCCAGATGCTCAAAGCCACAGCCTCTCCGCGCTGCTGGCTCTGACTGGCCTGGACGCTGAAGTTTCGGGCGAGTTGCATCGCGCCGGGGAGGACGCCCGAGTAACCGCCCTCCTCCTGGGCAGATTGATTCAGGACTCCCTCCTCAATAGCTGGCCAGAAGTCTGCAAGATCGCTCAGCTCAAGATTCAGACCGTGGACAAAACACCCGCACCTGAACAGGGAAGCTTGTGGTGAGTTCGGTCGTAATCGGGGTTGCCGGCACTCACTCAACCGGAAAATCCACCTTCTGTGCCGACTTGAGGAAGGTACTTGAGGTGAAGGGGATCCGCGTCGAAGCCATCCCCTCCTTCGGGGCACTTGCCGTTGAGCAAGGCATTCCTCTGCTCACCCAGCACACATACGACTCCACGATGTGGTTCATCGACCGGACGCTTGAAGCGGAGCACGCTGCCCGCGTCAACGCAGATGTTGTGTTGGTTGATCGCCCTGTCATGGATGCGGTGGCGTACTGGAACGCTGCCGTTGAGTACCGAGGGTGCGATTTGGCTACGCATGAAGTCGAGGCCATTGGGGCCGTAATGATGAATCACAGCCCCAACTACACGACCGTTCTTGCCACGAAGCTGGATCCTTCCATTGCCCTCGGCCCGGGGCGAGACACGGACAGTCGCTACAGAGCATCAGTGGACACTCATCTGCATGCGCTACTTGAGCGGCACTCAATCCATCACAAGGTGCTGACTCCTGCGGCGCGCGAGGCGCTTCTGGCTCAAATCACCGCCGACGTATTCCTGCGCATGGGGTTGGCATGACGTTCACGACACACGGGATGCTGACCGGAAAAAAGATACGTCGCTTAGGTTTTGGCACCATGCGGCTGACAGGGCCTGGAATCTGGGGGCCGCCTGCTGACGAGAAAAACGCGATCGAGGTCTTGCGCTCTGCTGTGGCATTGGGTGTCCAACATATCGACACCGCTGACGCTTACGGCCCGTACGACGCCGAAAGGTTGATCCGCAAAGCTCTGTATCCCTACGCAGAAGATTTGATCATTGCCACGAAAGGCGGATTTACCCGCCAGGGCCCAGGGCAATGGACACCGTGCGGTGTGCCGGCCTATCTGCGCCAGTGTGTCGAGATGAGCTTGCGAAGGCTCGGAGTCGAAGCAATCGATCTTTACTACCTGCACAGAGTTGATCCCAACGTACCGCTCGCAGATCAGGTCGGGGAGCTGGAGCAGTTGCGCGTAGAGGGCAAGATCAAGGCACTGGGATTGTCCAAAGTGACCGTTGCTCAGATCATCGAGGCAGCAGCGATCGCTCCGATTACGGCAGTTCAGAATGCCTTCAGCCTTCTGAACACCGAGTCCAAAGACGCGGTGCAGTGGTGTGAGGACAACAGCATCGCTTTCGTCCCGTATGCCCCTTTGGGGGCCGGAAAATACCTTGAGTCCGAAGATGCCTCGGCGACGTCCCGCAGTGCTCTGCGCTGGCTGCTTGAGTACTCCCCTGTCACGTTCCCCATCCCAGGCACCTCTAGGATCGAGCACCTGGAAGAAAACATGGGTGCCGACGTTGAGCCGACGAGTTAGCGGTTAATCGGATGCAACTCCCCCACACGAACAGTTCGCCTCTCCAACTCACGAGGATCCTGCATGACCGTTGATGCTCCTGACCCAACAGCTCAAATTGCCTTCTCCATGTTTGAGAACAAAGGCGTCTATGCCGTGCTTATTGGCTCGGGAGTATCCCGCTCAGCGGGTATTCAGACCGGATGGGAAATCACCCTGGAGTTGGTGAAACGTTGGGGCATCGCGATGGGTGCGGGAGAGCAGGATGACTGGGTGGCGTGGTATGTAAGTCAGACAGGAGAGCAGCCCAACTACTCAACCCTACTCGAACGCCTGGCGACCACCCAGACCGAGCGGCGAGCCATCATCCAGGGTTTTCTGGAGCCTAGCGATGAGGAATTGGAAGACGGCTTGAAGTTGCCTACACGTGCCCATCGGGCGATCGCAGCCATGGTCAAAGCCGGACATGTGCGCGTGATCGTTACGACGAACTTCGACCGACTCATGGAGAATGCGCTGCGCGATGTTGGCGTTGAGCCAACAGTGGTCAGCTCTGAAGATACTCTTGCAGGTGCTGAGCCGCTCACCCATGCTTCCTGCTACATCCTGAAGATCCACGGTGATTACAAGGACGCCAGGATCCTCAATACCGATGTAGAACTGGGCGAGTATCCGGCGGCGTTCAATACGCTGCTTGATCGCATCATCGATGAGTTCGGGCTCATCGTCGCAGGATGGTCAGGTGAGTGGGATCATGCGCTGAGGGCGGCGTTTTTGAGAGCGCCGTCACGTCGCTACCCGACCTACTGGCTATCCCGGGGTCGATTGAGCGAGCGTGGTCAGGAGGTCATCACCCAGCGTCGTGCCACGACCGTAACCGGGATGGATGCCGACACCTTCTTCGACGGGCTAAACCTCAAGCTTGAGACTATCCAGCAGTCCCGTCTGCCGAATCCAGCTGGCATCGAGCTCACTCTCGCTATGGCCAAACGCTTTATGGCCAGACCCGAGCACCGGATTCAGCTCGATGACCTAGTAGCCAGCCAGGCTCATCAAGCGATTAGTCATCTTGCTCCTCTCTTCTCTGCACGACCTCAGGATAGTACGGCTAAGGATTTTACCGATCTGGTTGAGATCTACGAAGCTGCTATCGAGCCCCTAGCACGTCTTTGTGCAGTGCTAGGGCGATGGGGTGCAGCTGCAGAGCATACGATCGTTCTGGATACCATCAAGGGCCTGCACGCTGCGTCTCAGGTCGAGCAGTCCGGATGGGTAGCTGGACTTGCATTGAAGAGTTACCCGGTAGCGCTTGTTAGCTATGCGTACGGCATGGGACTTGTCCGGGCTAATCGCCTGGGAGAGCTAAACGAACTGTTTAACACGACGCTTATCAACCGGCGCGAAGTGCCTTTCCCTCTGGGAGTTGATCTATCACCGTTCTACGTTGAAGGAGCTAATGGCCTGTTCGAGTTATGGAAGAGCTTTGAAGATCAAAGTAGAGCTCTCACCCCCTTGTGCAACCGACTGCATGACCTTCTTACGCCTAAATGGGCGCCTGACTTTGCAGGTCTGCACGATCACGGGCTGCTTTACGAACGGTTTGAGTTTTTGAGTTTCCTGTTCTTCTGCGAGCAACGCGGAATCAGTGAAGAATCGCTCGCGGATGTGGTGAAAAACCACGGTTTCAGGAAAATCGCATTGGGTCGGATTTCTTGGCACTCAGAAACGATCCACCGCTTTGCTCACGAGTACGCGACCGAGGAGTACAAGACGCCGGTGATTGCCGCAGGGTTTGCACTCGGATCTGAAAGCTACTTGGAGCTCATGCTCGATGGCCTAAAGCGGCTGTCCAGGTACTAAGCCAGCGCGCCGCTCGACTCCAAAAATACTCGAATCATCTGGGACATGACGTTTGCTGATGAGAAAACAGGAAAAGTTTGGACTCTGGCGGCGGGCAGCCAGGGAGGTCATCTACGCGCTCTTCATCGGGGCATTGCCACTGCTCATCAGTACCTCACCCAAGGAAGTGAGCACTTTGGTCACTGCGTTACTGGCTGCACCAGAGCTCATGGCGTACTACGTGTACCTGCTCATCGCATTCGCGATCGTCAGTGTCTTCACCCTGAGGGTAACGTTCCGATCGCTTCATCTCATTGGCAAGTCGCGTGAGGTTCATGCGTTTTTCGTCAACGTAGGCGGTAGCCTGCTGACTGCCTGCAGGGCCGCGCTGGGGGCGATGATTGGTTACCTATGCGTATGGTGCTATCGAGCAGTAGAAGACGTGAGCGCAGGAGGCGTGTATGCAGTGGTCAGCTACGCCTCCTTAACCCTCATGTTCTGTATTGGCCTTGCCTGGACAGATGAAACCCTTAGAGACCCGCATGCCGTGAGCAGTTATCGGTGAGAGTGAAATCACCGTCCCCCTGTCGAGCCAGTCAGCGCAGGCTGGTCGAGCCAAGTCATTTGGCACTCAACTTTTGAGATTTTCATGACCAAAAGCCTCTGTCCCTGCAAGCCTGAGTTTCTATTGAACGGCTGCTGCCTGGCGTGCGACGGCACCAAAATCAAGATTGCCAACAGAGAGAAAACACTGGATAGCAATCTGCGCCGGCGAATTCCTAGCTGGGAGGATTACCTTAGCTTTGATGGCGCACATTGCCGCCAGCTGTGGGCGAAGCTTGATGATCATTGGCAATGCCCATGCTGTGATCGGACGCGATACGAATTGCTGCGCTGGACGATGCTGTTCCCCAAAAGACCGGATAGACGAGAAGGCTGGGCGGTGGGGCTCCATACCCACCATGATCATGGAACCGATCCCTACGCGACCAAACCTCTCCCCGGTCAACCTCGCCGCATCACCTCTTTTGCCCCAGTCATCATCTGCGAACAATGCAACAGTGCTGACGGCACGGCTAAACGACATCTGGGGCTTCCGTCTAGCTTCACCTTCGCGCCTGTGGAGATACGTCAGTTCGTGCGGCCAACGCCACACGGGAAGCACATCATTCGCTACAACTTAGCGCAGATGATCTTCGACCAAGCCACGACACCCCCTTGCCTGCCCCGTTGTTCTTCAGCTGACGGGTGGGAAGAGGTGTATCGCAGTATGCGTGCGAGCCAAGCCCAGAACTGTACTTCTGTGGTGAGCAAACCATATGATCAGAACAGCACCTACCTGAATGGGAGTAACCATTTTGCCGAACGTGTTCTTCTCGTATTGCCATGCGGACGAAGCGCTGCGCGACCAACTCGAAAAGCAGCTTTCCATGCTCAAGCGCCAGGGCGTCATTGAGACTTGGCACGACCGCAGAATCGGTGCTGGCCAAGAAATCGATGCAGCGATCGATGATCACATCACCAGCGACGAAATCATTCTGTTGCTGGTGAGCCCCGACTTCATCGCTTCCGACTACTGCTACAACATCGAGATGACTCGTGCGATGGAGCGCCATGGAGCGGGGGAAGCGATCGTCATTCCTGTAATTCTTCGCCCGTGCGATTGGCACCACGCGCCGTTCGGCAAGCTGCTTGGCACGCCCCAAGATGGTAAGCCCGTGACACTTTGGCCGGATCGTGACGAGGCATTCTTGCAAGTTGCGAAGGAGGTTCGGAAGGCCGCTGAGCGATGCAGCCGTGACCGACCGAGTTCTGCTCCAAGGGCCGAGCGCAACGACTTCACTGGCGGTTCAGCGCCCTCCCATATGGCCCCTGCTGGCCCTAGGTCTAGCAACCTTCGGATGGCCAAGACGTATACCCAGCTGGACAAAGATCGCTTCCTGCTCGACAGCTTCGAGTACATCGCTCGCTATTTCGAGAACTCACTGGAGGAGCTTCAAGCACGCAACCCTGGGTACGAAGGAGTGTTCCGTCGCGTGGATGCAAATCGCTTCTCTGCGAGTGTCTATAAGGACGGTCACGACGTTGCGAAGGCGACGGTGTTCACCGGTGGCCAGCTAGGCGCCGGGATCTATTACAGTCAAGGCGACTCGTTTGGCGGTGGCTCATACAACGAGGCACTCACCGTAGAGACGGACGACCAATCCATGTACCTGAAAACGTTCGGTATGGCGTTCCACACTCGGCAAGACCAGAAGCTCTCACAAGAAGGCGGCGCCGAAACGTTTTGGAGCCTTCTCATCGCACCACTACAGCGCAATCGTTGAGCACTGCTGGACGCGAATGAGCATGAGCACAGGGGCGGCATGACCGCGTTTACGCTGACGCCTCTGCTACCTAGAAATCAGACTCACATAGAAGGCACACTTCATGGAAGTAGTTCTGCTCGCTCACATCACATTCAACCGCATCGGCTCAGCCAGTGGGGGCGGACGGTTTAGTAGTCAGCGTCAGGTCAGATTTTCAGCTGAGGTTACGAGCACCGATCAACAGGTTATACGGGAGTTGGTAATCGAAATCGCCGAGGCCAATGGCGAGGCGATGGGAGCTTTAAAAGGTTTGAGGTACGAGGGAGGCTACGGAGATGAGCTGGTGCTCAACATCCAAGGCCCGAGCACCTCATACAGCACCGCTTATGCCCAATGCCGCATCATCCATGCGTTAAAGGCCAACGGGCAATACTTCAGGCTTCAGGTGGTAGACGACAGAGAAGTGAAGCCGTTTGTCTCTTCTCGGCAGGCTACGTAACTCGCATACAGGGTACAGCCGCGCTGCCGTATTATGCGATCCGGCAAAACTGGGCATGAAATTTTGTAAACCTGTTTTTGACTTGTAAAGCACTGCAGTTAACAGGTCAACAAAGAGGTTTACATACCAATGTTGTCGAGGCTTTTCGCTTCGGACGCTTAGGTAGCAGTCTAGGTGCGGAACGATACTCAGCTACCATCCCTCCAACTCACCTTGCGCAGTCAGGTCGGCCCGGCGCAGTAGGTACCAGCCACGCAAACGAAAACTAACCTATATATTCGATTTCGCGGATCATGGAGCAGTTGAACCGAAAATCTAAGCGAGAGCTTAGTTTTTCAGGGATGCTTTCTAAGGATATCCATGCTCGATCTGAGCGAGTACTTCCATCACCCGCTCCAAGGTTTTCTGGTCTTTCACAAAATCAATTGCTGTCATGCCATCGAATGAGTGCTTAGGCGTCGTAAGCCACACCGCCGCTTTGGCTTTGTCACCAAAAACCTGCTCAGCCTTTTGCCACACCAGGTCAAAATCTTGCATATCCCACCCCCCTCGAAGCCAGGCCTTCGACAAGTAGTTTAAGCGCACCTTCAAGTGCGTCATAACGAAAAGCCTCGGGGCAGTGCCCCAGCCAGGAAACAGCAGGCCATCATCGGACGCCGAAGCGGCCAATAGGGTAAATCAGACCGGGCGCCCCAACACCCTGCAGTGAGCCGATGAATCGACGTCTGCAGTCGGTCGAACACCATGATCACGGGGAAACCTTGGCACTTGCCCGACTCTTTAAACGGCTCAATTGGAGCGAAGTGCGCGGGGGCGCAATAGATGATGACGAAGCCTATGTAATCCGAGCCGCCGTTGGAAAGCGGCAGGATGTCCTAGCACGCGGTGGGTATGCACCCCGCTAAATCCTTTCGGTATCGCACAAAACTAGGACTGCTGCAGTGGGGGGCACACGCAAGAAAAACTTCGATCGAATCTTACGAAACCCACGACTCAACAACATCAGAACCGTACTGGGCTTTCCATTCTTTCAGCAGCTTGTGGTTGCCGCCCTTGGTTTCGATGATTTGGCCATCATGCGGGTTCTTATACTGCTTTACCTGCCGTTCACGGCGCGGTGCTTTTTCTGCAGCAGCAGGAGCGGCTGCGCGGCGGCCCGCTTGGGGATCCAGGATGTTAATGATGTCCCGGAGGCTATAGCCATACTTGGCCAACAGGTCGCGCAGTTTGGTCTCAAACTCAATTTCTTTCTGCAGTTCGCTGGAGCCTTTCAGGGCTTCCAGCTCAGCCAACTGGGCTGCCAATTTTTGCTCAAGCTGACGAAACTCTGCCAAACGCGACATGGGAATACTCCTAAATGGGGTGAATGACCTGTAGAGAATCCTAACGCAGTTTTAGTTCACACCCAAATAAAAATCAGGGCCACCAGTCCTCGACTTGCTTGCTACTGCTCCCAGTAGCCGTATTCTGAGCTCGGCAAGTCCACAGATAGGTCAATAACTTTCGGGATATCTACTTTTAATGGATCAAGCAGCTCAACTTGTTGGGCAGCCCAGCTAACCCACATCGCCAATGCCATTTGAGTTGCTTCATCCCTAGGGATTCTCCGACCAAGTCAGCACAGGCCATCTGACCTGTGCTGAAATAGCCCTCCGTCCAACTGCCTTCTACAAGCCCGCCATCCCATGAGCCAGATGAGCTTTTCCGATTTCGAGTATGCCGGTAAGCGCAAGCAAACCCGTCGCGAGCGTTTCCTGGCCGAGATGGAACAGGTGGTTCCGTGGAGCGGGTTAGTGGCGTTGATCGAGCCTCACTACCCAAAGGCTGGCGGTGGCCGCAAGCCGTATCCACTGGAAACCATGCTGCGCATTCACCTGCTGCAGAACTGGTTCTCGTTGAGCGATCCAGCCATGGAAGAGGCGCTGTACGAGATCACTTCGATGCGCCAGTTCGCTTGGCTGACGCTCAGCGCTCCGATCCCCGAAGACACGACAATCATGAATTTCCGGCACCTGCTTGAGAAGCATCAGTTGGCGGCGGGCATTCTGGAAACCATCAACAATTACCTGCGAGACAAGGGCCTGTCGTTGCGCCAGGGCACCATCGTCGACGCCACCATCATCCACGCACCCAGTTCGCCCAAGAACAAGGAAGGTAAACGCGATCCCGAGATGCATCAGACGAAGAAAAGTAACCAATATTTCTTTGGCATGAAGGCGCATATCGGTGCAGATGCCGAGTCGGGTCTGGTGCACCACGTCCACGGCACAGCGGCGACTGTGGCCGATGTAACGGAGGTCGCTCACCTGTTGCATGGCGATGAAAATGTTATCTGTGCCGACGCGGGCTATACCGGTGTGGAGAAGCGGTCTGAGCATGAAGGAAGGCCGGTGATCTGGCAGATTGCGGCACGTCGTAGCACCTACAAGCGCTTGAGCAAACGCAGCATGCTCTACAAAGCCAGACGCAAGATCGAGAAGGTCAAAGCGCAAGCGCGAGCGAAGGTCGAACACCCATTCCGTGTGATCAAGCGCCAATTCGGCTATGTGAAAACCCGCTTCCGTGGCTTGGCCAAGAACACGGCGCAACTGACCACGCTGTTTGCCCTATCGAATCTGTGGATGGTGCGCCGGCAATTATTGCCGGCTGCGGGAGGGGTGCGCCCGTGAGGGCAGAAAACCAAGGCTCTGCCTGGTTTTCCAATAATCTGCGGCTGAAATCGGTCTTTTCGGCATCCCCAAACCGCCTGTTTCCGACTGATGGGCAACTTGTTCGGAGTTTCCCTAGGCGAAGCTTCGACTATCGCCTGGATGAATGCTCGCAGCCGCTGAGCGCGCTCCCAGCTTTCTAAATTTTTCATCAGCTTCTGACGCGCCTTGTCCAACCGGCGCTGCTGGTCAATTCCCTCTTTGCGCACTCGCTCCTCCTCAGCGCGTCGACGGCGACTAGCTTCGCCGGATAATCGTTGGACTTTCACGGAAGCGGCGATGCGAACGAGACCTTGCAGGATCTGACCAAGCTTCGACTCAAGCCTCCCTGTCTTGCTGTCAGTCCAAGTTTTTTGAATGAGAACCTCGGATCGTGCATCGACGATGAGGGAAAATACGCCAGTGGGCTCCCACCCAAAGCGAACCGCTCTCATCGCGGTAACGTCAGGCATCCATTGCTGCCCAGGCTTGATAGGTTTGGGAGGGGGCGGTGGAATATCAAAGCGTTTTATGTGCTCTTGAATCGTCATCAGTAGCTCTTCCCCGTCGACTCGCACGAAGCTGCCGTTACTACCAATACCCCAGGTGTACCCCGACGACTCACTGGCTTTGATCTCAGCGATCCACCTCAGTCGGGATATGTGCGAGTTCAATACCGTTGTTTTGGCGAATACCAGTGCACTGTTGAGCTCCTTGGCCTTTCTCGCTGCACCAAGCCATTTTTTTACCAACGGATGGGGGTCAGATAACTCCGTTGGCACGCTCAATATCTTGGGGGCTTTGATTACATTTTCTGGCGTCAGCCTGGCAGCCTTCTCGACATTCAGAACGTGAAACGTGACAGGTGTGGTAGAGGCTGGAGGCTTTGGACGACGCGGGCGCTTTGAGACCGGCTTGGCCCAGTGGCCCCGCGTAGGCAGCGTAATCCCCGCTTTGCGGCAGGCCTTCGACAAGCCCACATCCGAGACACCTATTTCCTTTGCGATGATGAGAACAGGTCGCTCCCACATCATTTCAAATAGCTGTTGAGGTGTGAGGGTCTTTTCGACGTACATTACTCACCCTTTGTGGCATCCAAAGCGCTGTACCAATCAGCATATGGCGCTTGCCGAGCATTTCATAGAGCTTGGTTTCAGCTTCTACAGCCTGGATGAACACGCCCGGTGGGCGATAGCCTCTCCCCCAATTTTGTTCACGTTTGTCTCACATCGGATATGTGAACGTCAAGTAACCCTACGTGTAATAGAGGCTTCCTTGTCCGCCCCCAGCGGGCTTTCATTTGCCCGCTAAATCTCCCGACCGAACTCGTAATTGATCCCTATATTTGCGCTGCTACTCGGATGCGTCGATTTGCGTAGAGCAACCAAATTATTGCCAAAGCAGCGCATCCCAGCCATGGCAGCAGCATGACGTTTAGAGTTTGCCAGCCAAAAATGTTGAGCAAGCCGCCAGCGCCGAATGAGCAAGACAAGCCGACTGCGAAAATCACCATGTCATTGGTAGCTTGAGCGCGACTCTTTTCTTCGGGAGCGTAGGTTGTGGTCAACAAAGTTGTGCCGCCGATGAACAGGAAATTCCAGCCGATCCCAAGTAATGCCAATGCAAGGGCGAAAGATGAAAACCCGAGACCGCTAAAGGTAGTCACGACATGAAGGGTAAGGAAAACCAATCCTAGCAGCATGACCCACAGCGCTCCGATACGGGAAATGATTGCCCCCGTGAAAAACGATGGAAGGAACATTCCCAAGACATGCAGCTGTATCACAGTCGCAGCAGTAGATAACGAGTGATCGTGATGGATCATAGCCAATGGGGTGGCCGTCATCGCCAGAATCATGATGCCATAGCCGGTCAAGGCTCCGAACAACGCCACCAAGTATGTGGGTTGGGTGACTATCGCAGCCCAGGAACGTCCTCTGCAGGTATTCACCGGCGCTGCCTGCGCCGGGGGCATTCTCAGAAAAGCCAGAACACACATACCCAGGGCCGATACCACCGAAAGCAGCACGAACGACCCCATATACAACGGCCCGAGAAGATCACCGCCATAATGCGCTAGCGTCGGGCCCAGCAGTGCAGCGACGATTCCACCTGCCAGGACTAGCGAGATCGCTTTGGGACGGAACGTATCATCGGCAATCTCGCTTGCGGCGAAGCGATAGAACTGAGCGAATGCCTGATATGTGCCTGCGAAAAAGGTGCCCAGCGCCAGGATAGGCATTGAGCCCAACCAAATGCCCAAAGCTGCAACCAGGCCGGCGAGTACCCCCAGAAATGCACCCAGCATGAATCCTGCCCGGCGCCCGAACTTGGCCATGAACGTGGATGCCGGAAACATTGCCACCGCAGTCCCTAGGAACATAGTGGCAATAGGCAAAGTCGCTAGATCAGCTTGAGCGGTCAGTTGGGCTCCGGCCAACCCTCCCACTGTCATTACCAATACCGAGACTGTCTGGAATAGCGCCTGCGCGCTTGCCAACACCGCAACCTGACGGTGCATAGATGCTCTCTTCATTTGTGCCCAGCGACCTTGGATGCCGTGAAAAATCTGGTTGTCAGTATGAAAATTTGAGGTCTATTATTCAAACGAATAATTTACCAGGTTTATCTCAAAAAAATTAATGGACAGAATTCCTATTGATGTACGACACCTTCAGACCCTCATCGCTCTTCGCGACAGCGGCAGCGTTTCACGGGCTGCTACTTGGATGCGGCTGACGCAGGGGGCGCTCTCTCATCACATCAAGTCGCTTGAGGACTTTTGCGGGCTACCATTGTTTGTGCGCAAATCCTCCCCGGTGGTTTTCACCCCGGCAGGAAAACGGCTTCTGGAGGCGGCTGACAAAATTGTGCCGGTGCTGAACCAGACCACTCGCGATCTGCTGCAAATGGCGAAAGGCGCGAGTGGCACCATGCGTATCGCGGTCGAGTGCCACACCTGCTTTGACTGGCTGATGCCGGCTGTCGATGCGTTTCGAGCGCGTTGGCCGGAAGTCGAGATTGACTTGGTATCGGGTTACCACGACGACCCCATCGGCCTTCTTCACCAAGGACGTGCAGACCTGGCCTTGGTGTCATGCTCCGATAGGGACGAGTCTGGAGTCGACTTCCATGGATTGTTTCGTTATCCCCTCGTCGCGCTGGTATCCAATGATCATGCCTTGGCACAGAAAGAGTATTTGGTCGCTGAAGATTTTGAAAATCAGACGCTCGTGACCTATCCCATAGAGGAGGAATCACTGGACATCGTCAAAGCCGTCCTTCGCCCTGCCGGGATCAAGGTCAAACGCAGAACGACTGAATTGACCGTGGCCATCCTCATGCTGGTAGCATCGAATCGGGGAATTGCAGTGTTGCCTCGCTGGGCAGTGCAGACATACCTCCAACGCCAGTACGTCTCCGCTAGACCTATTACCAACAAGGGGCTGATTTCTGATATCTGGGCCGCAACCCTACCCACAGAAAGCGGCAAGCCTTATATGGTGGAGTTTCTGTCCTTGCTCAGAGAGACCACTGCAGCGGCAATTCCAGATGTGGAGCTGATCTGATAAGTAGCGCCTCGCATCTCCATCTTCATCATGTGACCAATGAATAGCCATGGATGGAAATGGACACATTGGTTATTCCATTTCTACTTGCATTAGCCAGTCCATAGCTCCTTCATTTTGGTCGTGAAGCTTTGACTTATCATTTCTCGCCGCATAGCCCAGGATGGGCCGACCGGCACACTGGCCTAGCGCATGGTACCTCGTCCCCAGCGGGCGTTCACAGTGTCCAGAACACCCAGGAGTTTTCACTGGCCACCGGTTGAACTGCTGCGAACAGATCACCCGTAATTTCCCCACGCTGGCTCAGGTCGAGAAGCAGCACCTCCGCCTTCTAGCCACCCAAGCCACGCATTTCAGTTGGTGCATCGGCTGCGGTGTCCTTGCTCTCACGGATTTCCGGCAGCGGCGTATTCGAGAACGAAATCGTCACCAAGGCGGCCAAGGCTAGGTAGGGTCTCCTAGTTCGGCCATATCAAACTTTTCTATAAATCTGCTCCTAGCGGTTTTGCACGCATCCAGATACATGGAAAATCCAATGTTTTCGTCGAAATACCGGAAGGATCAAATGAGTAATAACCAACACCTTATCGTTACAATTTCCAGCAAGCCAGGGCATGAGTCTGATCTAAAAAGCGTGCTACTGGAGCTCGTGAAGGCCAGCCGTGCGGAGCAAGGCTGTATCCGCTACGACCTGGCGCAGAGCGGCTCTAAGCCTGAAATTTTCTTCCTAGTCGAGTGCTGGGAAAGCGAACAGTCGCTGCGAAACCATGAGCAGACCCTGCACTTCATTGAGGGGGTCAAGAAAATTCAAGCGCTGTCCAGTCAGGCGGATATTCAGAACGTGAATTGGGTGGAGCCTGATGAATACACCCACGTTTACACCGTCTCATAAATAGCGGTAATGCTCGAAATTAAACTGGTACTGCGTTGCAGTATCTAGGTATGGCCAGCGGGGCCGGCTTTGGTCTTGGACTCAAACGCATGCCTCGCCCCCGATAAGTAGTAATTTCCACCGCACTGCTCAACTCTTGAAGCACCCTCCTCACTTCATGCAGCTGCACCTCAACGATTTTCGTACCAGGATGGAAGTCGTAACCCCATACAGCAGCCAAGACTGCGTCCTTGGTAACCAATTCTCCACTGTTGTTCGCGAGGTAGTGCAACAGCCTGAAAGCCATTGCTTTTACAGTTAGCGCCTTACTTCCGCATATGACTTGGCGCTTGCGTAGGATTAAACGCAAGTCAGCAACGCAGAGTTCATCTGAATTTGAAACAGCAGCAATCATTACAGCGACCTGCACCATAGGTAGATGATGTTCGAGAATGGCAGCTAAGGGGAGCCAGAAGTAGGTATTACTAGCTTCCTTATCGCCCAGAACACACAACTCAATTGAGCTTAGCGACAAGGCCGGCGGTACCCACTTTGAAGCTTACGAGATTTTTAGACGCATAGCATCATTGTCGCAGGGCTTTAGGGCATAAATGCCATAATCGTATCAATCATCGCGTCAAACATACCAAGACCAAAGCAACCACCCTGATAAATTCTGCCGCCAAATCATTCTCGAAAAATTGGGAGCGGCAAACCTTGCGTATCGAAGTCAGATAACGACCAAAAAAACCAAATCACGAATCAAAGAACGCTCTTTGATTAAAGTACAAAATATTAATCTGTCGCCCTACATAAGACTCACCAGTAGCACCAGTGGGTTTATTGAGGGCTGCCTAGGTAATTTAAATGCACAACCCAAAACAACCCATAGCTAAGGCCTCATGGCCGTTGAAGCTGCTTGCGGTGTTTTTAGCGATCTTCGGTGCTGCCCAATTTGGCGGTGGCGCATGGCTTGGCATACTCGGGGGCTCCTGGTATTACGCCGTGAGCGGCCTCGCACTGGTCATCACCGGTATGCTGCTTTTTCGTAAAAAGAAATCGGGCGCTTGGCTGTTCGCGGCAATCATGCTCGCCACCGCCCTGTGGACGATCTACGAGCGCGGCTTCGCGTACTGGGCGTGGGTTCCACGTCTCGATGTGCTGCTGATTGCAGGCCTCTTCCTGTGCGTCCTGCTGCCACGCCTGGAGAATGGCCCATCTCGTCGGACTTCGATGAACCTTGCCGGGCTTTGCGCAGGCGTCATCGCTGTCTGCATGGGCCTGGCATTCGCCCCTCATCAGGACATCGATCCGACCGGGCCGATCCCAAGCAAGCCCCTGGTCAAAGAGCCGGTGACCACCACCGATATTCCAGACTCCGACTGGGCTGCGTATGGTCGTGACAAGAACGCCACTCGCTACTCCCCGCTGACCCAAATCACCCCCGACAACGTAGGCAAGCTGGAAAAAGTGTGGGAGTACCGTACTGGTGCAATGACCCCACCGGGCCAAGTCAACGTTCGTGGCGCAGAGACTACCCCGCTGAAAGTCGGGGATGGCGTTTACCTGTGTTCGGCACTAAACGACCTGATCAAGCTTGATCCGTCTACCGGCAAAGAGATCTGGCGCTATAAGTCGGGCGTTGAGTGGAAAAATACTCGCTTTGCTGCCACCTGCCGCGGCGTATCTCACTACGTATCGACTGTCGTACCTGCCGGCGCTGCCTGCCACGAACGAATCATCGAATCGACCGTCAACGATGCCATGAAAGGCTGGCGTTTGATCGCTGTTGACGCCCAGACCGGTGAAGCATGTCAGGACTTTGGCAACAACGGCCAAGTTGACCTGCTCAAAGGCATGGGCCGGGCAGTGCCTGGTATGGTTTCTGAAGCCTCCCCTCCGCCAATCGTGAACGGTGTCATCGTCACCAACCAGGAAGTGCTCGATGGCCAGCGTCGTTCGGCACCTTCTGGCGTAATCCGCGGCTACAGCGCGGAGACTGGCGAACTGGTTTGGGCTTGGGACGTTAAGCACCCAGATCGCAAAGGTCTCCCACCAGAAGGCGAGACCTACAGCCGTGGTACGCCTAACTCGTGGGCGGTGCTGACCGGTGATGACAAGCTGGGCTTGGTCTATGTACCGACCGGCAACGCTGCCGTCGATTACTACAGTGTCATGCGCTCTCCTGAAGAGAACGCAGTGTCCTCCTCCGTCGTAGCTCTCGATGTGAAGACAGGCACCGTTCGCTGGGTGTTCCAGACCGTCCACAAAGACGTTTGGGACTACGACATCGGCTCCCAGGCGACTTTGTTCGATTACCCAGCTGCAGACGGTAGTGCTGTTCCGGCGCTGATCATGCCGACTAAGCGTGGGCAAACATTCATCCTGGATCGTCGTACCGGCAAGCCGCTGACTCCTGTCGAAGAGCTGCCAGTACCGAGCCACAATGAAATCGCGGACGATCCTCGCTCGCCCACTCAGCCTTACTCGACTGGCATACCTCGCCTCGCCGGCGCGGATCTGACCGAGCAAAAAATGTGGGGCCTGACCCCTCTGGATCAGCTGTATTGCCGAGTTAAATTCCGTCAAGCGCGATACGACGGAGAGTTCACCAACCCATCGCTGAGCCAACCCTGGATCGAGTACCCAGGCAACAATGGTGGTGTCGACTGGGGCAGCATGTCCTACGACCCGAAAACCGGTGTTCTGATCTCGAATTGGAACATGGTTCCTATGTACAACCAGCTGCTGAGCCGCAGCGCGGCGGACAAGCTAGGTCTGCAGGCATTCGATGATCCGAACTGGAAACCGGGCGGCGGCGGCGCCGAAGGCCCTGGTGCACAGATCGAAGCTCCTTACGCGATCTCTGTGAAGCCATTCGACGTTCCGTTCACTGGCGTACTCTGCAACGAACCTCCGTTCGGCATGATCACTGCCATCGACATGCACACACGCAAAGTCTTGTGGCAGAACCCGCTGGGTACTGCTCGTGCGAACGGCCCGTTCGGCATGCCAACCGGCCTTCCTGTACGTTTCGGTGTGCCGAGCAACGGCGGCCCGATTACCACTGCAGGCGGCCTGGTGTTCATCGCTGCGGCGACCGATAACCTGATCCGTGCCATCGACATCCACACCGGCAAGGTGGTCTGGAGCGATGTGCTGCCGGCAGGTGGCCAGGCCACCCCGATGACATACGAGAGCAAGGGTCGCCAGTACCTAGTGATAGCGCCTGGCGGACACCATTACATGGGCACGCCTGAGGGTGATTATGTGATCGCCTACGCTTTACCTAATCAGGACAGATAAGTCCTCAAAGGCAATACGGCCTCCGATGAGGCCGTATTTTTTGGGTTTCTACCGGCAGAGTGTTCCGCTCGAACGGACGTGGTCTATATGGATGAGCAGCGAGGTAGGACGACTTGAGCAAGGAACGGCGTCACATCCCTGCCCGCCTCATGCTTTCACCGGATGGAATTTGCATTCCCGCTGATGGCCTTGCTACCATCTTTGACAGACATCGAGCCGCATGGCGCGTTGCGTAAGCGTTAACGTCAACCAACGCACTGCTGGGACACCTCCGTCCCTCCCTATGTGTGCGTGGTATTTATGACACCTCCAGTTTCGGCTACCCGAGCCGTCGATAGTTTCTATTCATCCTTTCTGCTCCTTGGAATACTACTGATCGCCGCAAATTTGCGCGCGCCCATTACCTCGCTAGGCCCAGTGCTTTCGGATGTACAGCTTTATTTCGCATTGACCCCGACTACAGCTGGCCTGCTCAACGCACTCCCTCTTTTGATCTTCGCCTGCGGCTCACCATTGGCGCCTATCCTCACAAAGCATATTGGGCTGGAACGCGCGCTGTTCGTCTCACTCTGCCTGATAGGCATGGGGGGCCTGATCCGCTCATCAGGCTTGGTCAGCGCACTGTGGTTTGGTACCGCATTAATCGCCGCCGGTATCGCACTTGCAAATGTGTTGGTTGTGCCATTGGTCAAACGTGATTTCCCCCATCATACAGCGCTGTGCGTAGGACTATATGCCTCGACAATGGCGCTTATGGCAGCTGTAGCTAGCGGACTCGCAGCGCCATTGGCACAAATTAGTGATTATGGTTGGAGGGTCTCTCTCGGAGCTTGGTCTTTGCTCAGCATCGTTGCCGGAATTTGTTGGCTGCCTAATTTGAAATCCGCAGTACCCACTCCGGCAGGTAAACACATAAATCCCCAATCATCCCCATGGAAAAGCGGTATTGGTTGGCAGGTGTCTATGTTCATGGCCCTGCAAACCATGACTTTCTACACTTTAATTGACTGGTATCCGGCGATGGCTAGCTCTAGTGGCGTCGGAGCATCTCAGGCTGGTACTCACCTGTTCGCTTACCAAGCCGCTGCCGTCCTGGCTAACATCGGTACATCCGCAGCCATCAGAAAATTTAGCGATCAGCGCGGGCTAGGATTAATTTGCTCCATCGCAATTCTTGTCGGCGTAGTTGGATTGATGTTCGATCCGTCAAAATCTCTACTGTGGCTCCTATTCGCCGGCGTTGGAGCAGGGATGTCAATGGTCACCTGTCTAACCCTATTTGGGCTTCGTACTCGTGATCATCATCAAGCTGCCTCCCTATCGGCAATGGCCCAGTGTGTGGGTTACGGGCTTGGGGCGTCTGGCCCGTTTTTGGCTGGCTGGTTCCATGACATTTTTGGAAGCTGGCAGGCCCCGCTTTTCTTGCTAATGGCAGCCGCTGCGCTACAAATCGTCTTTGCTGTAATGGCAGGACGGAATCGGTATGTTTAATGGTACCCAGGCCACAATCGTCCGGGCGGGTAAGTGCGGCTTTTAGCGGGACGAATGCCGGTAGTGAAGCCGCTGCGGGCTGATCTCGATAGAGCGGCAGCCATTTGCGGATGACGTTGGAATTGATGCCGTGGCTGATGGCGACACTGGACAACGTTGCGCCAGGTTGCAGGCATTCCTGAACGACTCGGGCTTTGAAGGGTTTCGGATAAGAGCTTCGTTGGCGCACAGAAATCCGGGCTATAAGGGCGATCGCGTCCGCTTAAAAATACGCGGACACCATCGCCCTTAAAGCTGGAGTTCGGAAGGTGAGTTCGCCGAACGCTTACGATCAACAGAGCGCAGCCCTGGATTTAAAGCTGTGGGGATGGCCTTTGCAGTAGGGTGAAACGGTGTGCAGCCTATCGCGTTGAGCGTATCCGTCCGGCCAAGTCATTCACCCTGCACCGTAAAGCCAAGACATGGTGTGCACTTAAATTTAGGTGGACACCAGTTCTAGCCTTTTAAGCGGGTATTTCATGCAGCCACAACGACGTTCTTACTCCAAATCCTTCAAGGCCCAAGTCATTCAAGAGTGCGCCCAGCTTAGCACTTCCATTGCTAGCGTCGCGCTGAGCCACGACCTCAACGCGAACCTCGTCCATAAGTGGAATCGGCTGCAAGGCGCCAAATACGGCAGGAAAAAGCCGTCCCGGTGATGGAGAGGCTGCACACCTGGATGATCGCGCAGCGAGATCTTGTGCCCGAAGGTTTGGCCATCAGCAGAACGCTTGATTACAGCCTAAAACGCTGGGCAGCGCTGTCGCGCTACCTCGATAACGGGGCCGTACCCATTGATAATAATTGGGCAGAGAACCAGATCCGACCATGGGCTCTGGGACGCAAGAACTGGCTCTTCGCAGGGTCATTATGCAATGGCAAACGGGCGGCGGCGATCATGAGCTTGATCCAGGCTCATCGGGCATGATCAGTATGCTTTTTTGAAGGACGTGCTCACGCGCGTGCCGTCGCAGCGGGCGAGTGAGATTGCCGATCTGCTGCCACAAAATTGGGTGGCCATCTGATCGCGCATATTTCAATGCGGAAATTTGCGGCGTAACTCCAATTGGCCTAATCCTACGCGATTTTTATTACTACCTTACCAAAGGCGCCTCTGGCCAAATGTTCGTACGCTTCGCGTGCTTGATCGAATGGATACACGTAATCGATTACCGGGCGAATCTTGTGCTCATTTAAGAATTCGTTCATTCGGTCAAATGACGAGCGTGGCGCAACGGCTATGCCGCGAATCGTTGTTTGTCGGAAAATCATAGGCATCAGGTTCAGGGCAGAGGTTTGGCCAGTCAGAAAGCCGATCTGCGCGATACGTCCACCTACCTTTGTTGCAGCAATCGATTGATTGATGCCGTCACCGCCTGCCACATCCAGCAGAAGATCCACTCCCTTGCCATCAGTGAGCTTCAGAACTTCCTCTGCCCATTCAGGGGTAGTGCGATAATTCACACCAGCAATAGAGCCCAGTTTTTTTACAGCTTCCAGATTGTCATCACGGCTGGAGGTGACGAT
>NZ_JBJDNB010000023.1:0-111551 GCF_044900445.1 Pseudomonas sp. NPDC089407 | reverse complement strand
TGACTATGTGATTTCTCGCATGGCCACTTGTGATGCTGATAATCTTTTTGACTATCAGTCCGTACTCACAAGCACCCACACGAATTGCTTGATTCAATTTGTTAAAGAGCGTTTGGTTAAGAGCTTTTCGTCTCAACCGAGGCGCGCATTCTACGCTTTCCTCAGAGCCTGTCAAGCGTTTATTTTGAAGTTTTTTGCGAGAAACTCGTTTAGCTTCAAACACTTGGCTCGCTGCGATCTCTCGTAGCGGGAGGCGAATTCTACAGCGTTTAAAACCGCTGTCAACCTTCTTCTCAACCGCTGGCGATCATTTGATCGTAGCCCTTTCAGCGCCTTCCGAATCGGCTAACTCGTTGAATTTCAAGGAGTTTGTCGTTCCGTTGTCGCTGGAAGTGGGGCGCATTATAAGGGGATTAAAAGACTGGTCAAGGGTTAATTTCATTTATTTGAAATATCCCGAGCGAAGACCCTGTAAAGGCCACCAAGTGCTCGCCACAACACCTTCAGCGCCTGTGAGATCGAGCGCCGCCCGCGCGGCGCTTCGCGGGACAAGCCCGCTCCCACAGTCTGTTTCAGGCCAGTTATTCCTGCACCTCCCCACTCGCACCCTGGGGATTGTAGAAAAGCTGAGGCGACACCTTCTATATCGAGGGGGACAAACAAGGCGGGCAGCGGAAACCTCACAGAAAAGACTGGCCCGAAACAGACTGTGGGAGCGGGCTTGTCCCGCGAAGCGCCGCGCGGGCGGCGCTCGGTCTCATAGGCGCTGCAGGTGTTGTGGCGGACACATCTCACCTAACACTATCTACAGCCAGGCCCACCGCCCAACCTGACACCCCACCACAACACCCCACCCCAAAAACAAAACGGGGAGACCTCTCGGCCTCCCCGCTTCTACATAGCTACACCCCAGCCAATCACTCAGCCTTCAGCGTAACCCGGCCAAACGACTTCTTGCCCGCCTGGCACACATGGGTAGCACCCAGGACAAACATGAAGTCCTTGTCGACCACCGCGCCATCAACCTTCACCGCACCGCCACTCAGCAAGTCCCGTGCCTGCGCCGAATTCTTCACCAGGCCAGCCCGGTTAAGCACGGCAGCAATCGGCAGGTCTTCCGCCGCCGCCACTTCGATCTCCGGCAGGTCTTCCGGCAGCTCGCCTTCCTTCATACGGTTACCCGCCGCACGGTGGGCATTGGCCGCAGCCTCTTCACCATGGAAACGCGCCACAATCTCTTCCGCGAGCTTGATCTTGATGTCTCGTGGGTTGGCACCCTTGGCGACATCAGCGCGGAACTGATCGATCTCTTCCATCGAACGGAAGCTCAGCAGTTCGAAGTAACGCCACATCAAGGTATCCGGGATCGATACCAGCTTGCTGTACATCACCCCTGGCGCTTCCTGAATACCAACATAGTTGCCCAACGACTTGGACATCTTCTTCACGCCGTCGAGCCCTTCGAGCAGCGGCATGGTCACGATGTTCTGTGCTTCCTGGCCATAGGCACGCTGCAGCTCGCGCCCCATCAGCAGGTTGAACTTCTGGTCGGTACCGCCCAGCTCGACGTCCGCCTTCAGTGCTACCGAGTCGTAGCCCTGCACCAGCGGGTAAAGGAACTCGTGAATGGCAATCGGCTGATTGGTGGTGTAGCGCTTGTCGAAGTCATCACGTTCGAGCATGCGCGCCACGGTGTACTGCGACGCCAGGCGAATGAAGTCGGCCGGGGTCAGCTTGTCCATCCAGGTGGAGTTGAACGCGACTTCGGTCTTGGCCGGGTCGAGAATCTTGAACACCTGCTGCTTGTAGGTCTCGGCGTTGTCCAGCACCTGCTCACGGGTCAGCGGCGGGCGCGTGGCGCTCTTGCCGCTCGGGTCACCGATCATGCCGGTGAAGTCACCGATCAGGAAGATGACCTGGTGGCCCAGCTCCTGGAACTGGCGCAGCTTGTTGATAAGCACCGTGTGACCCAGGTGCAGGTCCGGGGCGGTCGGGTCGAAGCCGGCCTTGATGCGCAGAGGTTGGCCGCGCTTGAGCTTCTCCACCAGTTCCGACTCGACCAGTACTTCTTCCGCACCGCGCTTGATAAGCGCCAGCTGCTCTTCAACCGACTTCATAGACAAACCCGCAAGGCTCAGATTCAGGGGGAGCCAACCATACAAGATCGGCCGTCAATTACAAGTTTCGCAAAGGAATGTGACCCGCACACAGGTCTGCGGCGTCTACGCGCCCTTGCGCGAAAATGGATTTGGTTATATTTTATACAGTTATTTCATCTTCATCATGTCATTCATCTTTTCCATTTCACCTTTTTCAAAGTCACCTTACTCATGACCAACGAACCGCCTAAAGCGCCCAAGCTTTATCCGAAAAGCCATCTGTTGGCCGCCAGCGGCATCGCCGCCCTGCTCAGCCTGGCTTTGCTGGTATTTCCCTCCAGCGAAGTGGAAGCCAAGAAAACCACCCTCAACCTCGAGCTGGAAAGCCCCGCCGAGCAACTGAAGGACGATTCCCGTGCCGCACCGCTGGTGCAGGCACAAGGTGAGCAAGGCTCGCCATTCGCCCAGATCGAAGACACCGCACCCGAAACCCAGAAAGCCGAGCAGCAAGCTCCGGAAGCCAAACCGGTCGCCGAAGCCGACAAGGAACCTGGCCATCGCGAAGTTACCGTCGCGCGTGGCGATACCCTGTCCACCCTGTTCGCCAAGGTTGGCCTTCCGGCCAATGCGGTGCACGACCTGCTGGCCAGCCACAAGCAGGCCAAGCAGTTCAGCCAGCTCAAGCATGGCCAGGTACTGCAGTTCGAACTCGACAAGGATGGCCAGTTGGCCAGCCTGCACAGCAAAGTCAGCAACCTTGAAACCATTCGCCTGACCAAGTCTGCCAAGGGCTATACCTTCAACCGTGAAATCAGCAAACCGGTCGTGCGAACCGCCTATGCCCACGGTGTGATCAAGAGCTCGCTATCGGCTTCCGCCCAGCGTGCAGGCCTGTCTCACAGCATGACCATGGACATGGCGCGCGTGCTGGGTTACGACATCGACTTTGCCCAGGATATTCGCCCTGGCGATGAATTCGATGTGGTCTACGAGCAGAAGGTGATGGACGGCAAGGTCGTGGGTACCGGCAACATCCTCTCCGCGCGCTTTACCAACCGCGGCAAAACCTACACCGCCGTGCGCTACACCAACAAGCAGGGCAACACTACCTACTACACGGCCGACGGCAACAGCCTGCGCAAGGCCTTCATCCGTACCCCGGTGGACTTTGCCCGCATCAGCTCGCGCTTTTCCGCCGGCCGCAAGCACCCGATCCTGAACAAGATTCGCGCCCACAAAGGCGTCGACTACGCTGCCCCGCGCGGTACGCCAATCAAGGCTGCCGGTGACGGCCGCATCGAGCTGGCCGGGCGCCGTGGCGGTTACGGCAACACCGTGATCATCCAGCACGGCAACCGTTACAAGACGCTCTACGGCCACATGCAGGGCTTTGCAAAAGGCATCAAGACCGGCAGCTCGGTCAAGCAGGGTCAGATCATTGGCTACATCGGCACCACCGGCTTGTCCACCGGTCCGCACTTGCACTACGAGTTCCAGGTCAACGGCGTTCACGTCGACCCGCTGAGCCAGAAAGTGCCAATGGCTGACCCGATCGCCAAGAACGAGCGCCAGCGCTTCCTGCAGCAGAGCCAGCCGCTGATCGCCCGCATGGATCAGGAAAAGGCCACCCTGCTCGCAGCGAACAAGCGCTAAGCCATGGCGCTCTACCTGGGGGTGATGTCCGGCACCAGCCTCGATGGCCTGGACATCGCCCTGATCGAACAGGGCGAGCAGCTTGAGCTGCTCGCCACCCACTACCTGCCCATGCCTACCGATCTGCGCCAGGAATTGCTCTCCCTGTGCAGCAGCGGGCCGGACGAAATCGCGCGGGCAGCGCTGGCAGAAAACCGCTGGGCCAGCCTGGCAGGCGAAGGTATCCACCAACTGCTGGCCCGACAAGGCCTGCAGGCTGACGCCATCCGCGCCATTGGCAGCCACGGCCAGACCATCCGCCACGAACCGGCACGCGGTTTTACCGTGCAGATTGGCAACCCGGCACTGCTCGCCGAGCTGACGGGTATCAGCGTGGTCGCCGATTTCCGCCGCCGCGATGTGGCTGCAGGCGGCCAAGGCGCGCCGCTGGTTCCGGCCTTCCATGAAACCCTGTTCAGCCACCTTGGCCAGCGCTTGGCAATTCTAAATGTGGGCGGTTTCAGCAACCTCAGCCTGATCGAGCAGGACAAGCCGGTCCACGGCTTTGATTGCGGCCCGGGGAATGTGCTGCTGGATGCGTGGATCGAGCGCAAGCGCGGCCAAACCTACGATGCTGACGGCGCCTGGGCAGCCTCGGGTGTGGTGCAGGCCGACTTGCTCGGCGCACTGCTGGCCGACCCGTTCTTCGCCGGCAGCGGCCCGAAGAGTACCGGCCGCGAGGTGTTCAACCTGCCTTGGCTGGATGGCCACCTTGCCTGCTTGCCCGCTTATCGCGACGAAGATGTACAGGCGACACTGTTGGAAATGACCGCACGCAGCATCATCGAGTCACTAGGCAGCGCCCAGCAAGGCACCCAAGCGCTGCTGGTCTGTGGTGGTGGCGCCCGCAACGGCGCACTGATGGCCCGCCTCGGCCAGTTGCTACCCAAAGCCCAGGTCGCCAGCACTGGCGCCCATGGCGTAGACCCAGACTGGGTCGAGGCCATGGCCTTCGCCTGGCTCGCTCACTGCTGCCTGGAAGGCATTGCCGCCAACCGCCCAAGCGTCACTGCCGCCAAGGGCCTGCGCGTACTGGGCGCGATCTACCCGGCATAACCGCTACGCCAAAAAGCAAAACGCCGCGCAATTGCGCGGCGTTTTCGTATGGCCAGGCTTCAGATCGAGAACGACGAGCCGCAACCACAAGTGGTAGCAGCATTCGGGTTCTTGATCACGAAACGCGAGCCTTCCAGGCCTTCCTGATAGTCCACTTCGGCGCCAGCCAGGTACTGGAAGCTCATCGGGTCGACCACCAGGGAAACGCCTTCGCGCTCGACGATGGTGTCGTCTTCGGCCACGTCTTCATCGAAGGTGAAGCCATACTGGAAGCCCGAGCAACCACCACCGGTCACGAACACCCGCAGCTTCAGACGTTCATTGCCTTCCTCATTGACCAGGTTCTTCACCTTCTGGGCTGCCCCATGGGTGAATTCCAGACCAGTAGGGGTGAAGGTTTCGACGCTCATGTTGATTCTCCCGGCGCGGTAGCCGCCATAAAACTCGATGACGCGCATTATCCGCTTTCCCGAGAAAATCGGTCAAGAATACGTAAGCAGCAAGTGCTAGCTACAAGCTGCAAGATGAACACGATGCACCCTCTTGCGGCTTGTAGCTTGAAACTTGCAGCTATATCAGGGCAGCAGGCCAGCGTGGGACAGGCCCATGCGCTCATCCAGGCCGAACAGGATGTTGAGGTTCTGCACCGCCTGGCCGGAAGCGCCTTTGACCAGGTTGTCGATCACCGACAGCACCACCACCAGGTCACCACCTTGCGGGCGATGAACGGCAATGCGGCAGACGTTGGCACCGCGCACGCTACGGGTTTCCGGGTGGCTGCCCGCCGGCATCACATCGACGAACGGTTCATCGGCGTAGCGCTTCTCGAACAGCGCCTGCAAGTCGACCGAGGTATCGACCACGTTCGCGTACAGGGTAGCGTGGATGCCACGAATCATCGGCGTCAGGTGCGGCACGAAGGTCAAGCCGATGTCCTTGCCAGCGGCCAGGCGCAGGCCCTGGCTGATTTCCGGCAGGTGGCGGTGGCCCTTGACCGCATAGGCCTTCATGCTTTCGCCAGCTTCGCAGAACAGCGAACCCACCGCTGCGCCACGGCCCGCGCCGCTGACACCCGACTTGCAGTCGGCGATCAGCCGCGAAGGGTCGGCCAGGCCGGCTTCCAGCAGCGGCAGGAAGCCCAGCTGGGTGGCGGTCGGGTAGCAACCCGGTACGGCGATCAGTCGCGCCTGGCGGATCTTCTCGCGGTTCACTTCGGGCAAGCCGTACACCGCGTCCTTGAGCAGCTCTGGCGCGCCGTGCGGCTGGCCATACCACTTGCCCCACTCGGTGGCGTCCTGCAGGCGGAAGTCGGCCGACAGGTCGATCACCTTGGTGCCGGCCGCCAGCAGCTCGCCGGCCAGGGCGTGGGCAACACCGTGCGGGGTGGCGAAGAACACCACATCGCAAGCCGCCAGGGCCTGGCTGTCCGGCACGCTGAACGCCAGCCCGTCATAATGGCCGCGCAGGTTCGGGTACATGTCTGCCACTGCCACGCCCGCCTCGGAGCGCGAAGTGATGACCGCCACTTCGGCCTGTGGGTGCTGTGCCAGCAGACGCAACAGTTCGACGCCGGTGTAACCCGTGCCGCCGACAATACCGACCTTGATCATAACGCTTGCCCCTTATCAACGAGCCGTCTGGAAAGCGCACGATAATAGGGGCGCAAGGCGCCTGTAACAACTCTTCGGGTGACCCTTCGGGCGCTAGACCACTACTATCTGACGACCGTGATTACCTGAAGGAACTCCCTCCATGCTTTACCTATGGATCAAAGCGTTGCATATCGTCAGCGTGGTCTGCTGGTTCGCCGGCCTGTTCTACCTGCCGCGGCTGTTCGTCTACCACGCCCAGAGCCAGGACAGCATCAGCCAGGACCGCTTCGTGACCATGGAACGCAAGCTGTACCGTGGCATCATGAACCCGGCAATGATCGCCACCTACGTGTTCGGCGCCTGGATGCTCTACCTCACCCCCGGCTGGCTGAGCCAGGGCTGGCTGCATGCCAAGTTGACCCTGGTGATCCTGCTGACCGGCTACCATCACGTGTGCGGCGCCCAGCGCAAACGCTTCGCCAGTGGCACCAACACCCGCAGCCACGTCTACTATCGCTGGTTCAACGAAGTGCCCGTGCTGTTCCTGCTGGGTATCGTAATTCTGGTGGTGGTCAAACCGTTCTGACATTGCCACCCTGCCTAGGAGCCTTGCCATGTCGCTACCTGCCTCGCTCGAACAACGCTTGCGCCTGCCTGTGGTTGCCGCACCGATGTTCCTGATTTCCAACCCCAGCCTGGTGCTGGCCTGCTGCGCCAGCGGTGTGGTTGGCAGTTTCCCGGCCTTGAACCAGCGTGAGAGCGCCGGCTTCAAGGCCTGGCTGGAGGAAATCGAGGCCGGTCTGGCACGGTTGCTGGCGCCAGCGCCCTATGCGGTGAACCTGATCGTCCACCCGACCAACCCGCGCCTGCAGGCCGACCTGGCCTTGTGCGTCGAGCACCGGGTGCCGATCGTCATCACCAGCCTGGGTGCGGTAAAGGAAGTGGTCGATGCCGTACACGGCTATGGCGGCCTGGTGTTTCATGATGTCACCACTCGCCGCCATGCCGAGAAGGCCGCCGAAGCGGGTGTCGATGGGCTGATTGCCGTTGCTGCCGGTGCAGGCGGCCATGCCGGCACCTGGAGCCCGTTCGCCCTGGCAGCGGAAATTCGCCAGTTTTTCGACAAAACCCTGCTGCTGGCGGGCTGTATCAACCACGGCCACGAGATCCTTGCCGCACAACTGCTGGGGGCCGACTTGGCGTACATGGGCACGCGCTTTATCGCCACGGCAGAAAGCCAGGCCCAGAGCGCCTACAAACAGATGCTGCTGGAGGCCCACGCTGCCGACATCGTCCACACACCGGCGGTCTCCGGCATTCCAGCCAGCTTCCTGCGCCCCAGCCTGGAACAAGCGGGCTACGACCTGAATGCTCTCAAGGGCGGCCATGAACAAGGCAAACTCAAGCCGATAGACGACGAAGCCAAGGCGTGGAAAACCGTCTGGTCGGCAGGTCAGGGCGTTGGCGGTATCGACGACCTGCCCAGCGCCAGCGCACTGATCGAACGCCTGTACAGCGAGTACCAGCAAGCCCTGCAGCGCTGCCAGGCCCTGCAGGTTCGGGCCTTGTAGCAAAAGGCAACACCTTGCCCGGCCAAGCTGTACACTAGGCGCCCTCTTCCGCCCCCAGGAGCCTTGCATGACCCGTTACGCCATGATTACTGGTGCTTCCAGCGGCCTGGGCCTGGCCCTGGCGGAAGCACTGGCACGGCGCGGGCGCAACCTGATCCTGGTGGCACGCCAGCGCGAAACGCTGGAACCGGTGGCCATCGAGCTGACCCAACGCTTTGGTGTCGAGGTGCTGTTCCGCGCCTGCGACCTTAGCCAACCGCTGCGCCTTTCAGGCTTCGTGCTGGAGCTGGAAGAAGGCGAGCGGCGCATCGACCTGCTGGTCAACTGTGCCGGCCAGCGCACCTACGGGCCGTTCCTGGCCCATGAGTGGGCAGACGAGCAAGACCTGTTGGAGGTCAACGTGCTGGCCCTGAGCCGCCTGTGCCACGCCATCGGCAACCTGATGGCGGTGCAAGGTGGCGGGCAGATTCTCAACGTTGCCGGCCTGGCTGGCGTAGCGCCTGGCCCGTGGATGGCCGCCTACGCTGCCAGCAAGGCCTACGTGCTGAACTTTTCCCAGGCCCTGCGCGAAGAGCTCAAGCCCGCCGGCATCAAGGTCTCGGTACTGTGCCCGGGCCCGGTGCGCTCTGCACGCCGGCCCATTGCTCGCCTGGAGGGCAAGCCGCGCTGCCTCAGCCCCGAGGAAGTGGCGCTGTACACCGTACGCGCGCTGAACAAGAACCGTGCCCTGATCATGCCCGGCCGGCGCAACCGCTGGCTGGCATTTGCGCCGCGCCTGCTGCCGCGCTGGCTGCTGCGAAAGCTGGCCGGGGCCATTCACCGCCGCTATTGCCCGGTCGGCATGGAATAGCCACTGGGCGAGCAACGCTCGGCTGAGTACACTCGGCCCGACCCTCACCATGGAGCAAGTGCTGTGGACGATCTATTCCTCAAAATCATCAACCGGGAAATCCCGGCGGATATCATCTACGAAGACGACCAGATCCTGGCCTTCAAGGACATTGCACCCGCAGCGCCGGTACATTTTCTGGTCATCCCGAAAAAGCACATCCGTACGCTCAATGACCTGACCGAAGAGGACAAGGCCCTGGCTGGCCACATCCTGTTCACCGCCCAGCGCCTGGCTGTCGAGCAAGGCTGCGAGGAAGGCTTCCGCGTGGTCATGAACTGCAACCCGAAAGGCGGCCAGACCGTCTACCACATCCATATGCACGTGCTTGGCCAGCGCCAGATGAACTGGCCACCGGGCTGATCCACGGCAAGCGACCCTGCCGCTATTGCGGTAAACTGTCGGGCACATTCTTGCGGAGGTGCCCGATGGCTACCGAACGTCACTACTCGCCGCTCGACCGCTTGTTGCTGCAGGCCGATACCGCCATGCGCACCTTGCTGCCCTTCAGCGGCCAACCTGCCCGGCCATCGCCGGCCATCATCCAGCCAGACGCCGACCTGGACGAACAGCAGTCCCGCCATATTGCCGGGCTGATGCGCATCAACCATACCGGTGAAGTCTGCGCCCAGGCGCTGTACCAGGGCCAGGCTCTGACTGCCAAGCTGCCCGAAGTGCGCAAGGCCATGGAGCATGCCGCCGAGGAAGAAATCGACCACTTGGCCTGGTGCGAGCAGCGCATTCGCCAGCTGAACAGCCACCCGAGTGTGCTCAACCCGCTGTTCTACGGCATGTCGTTCGGCATCGGTGCACTCGCCGGGCTGGTCAGCGACAAGGTCAGCCTGGGCTTCGTCGCCGCCACCGAGCACCAGGTGTGCAAACACCTCGACGAACACCTGGAGCAGATCCCGCAAGAAGACGAAAAGTCCCGGGCCATTCTCGAGCAGATGCGCATCGACGAAGAGCAACACGCCGAGTCTGCCCTGGAGGCCGGTGGCTACCGCTTCCCTGCCCCTGTCCGGTTTGGCATGAGCTTGCTGGCCAAGGTCATGACCAAGAGCACCTACCGTATCTGAAGGCACCCCCATGACGGATCGATTCGACGCCAAGGACCTGGCGCGCGCCGTGCAAGCCGGCGTTCTCCAGCAGGGCCAGGACCAGGCCCTGCTGGCCTTCCTGCGCCAGCAACCGGCAGCACGCGGCAGCTTCCAGCTGGCCCATGTTGCCTTCTACTTTGGCGCCATGCTGATCATGGCGGCCATGGGCTGGTTGCTCACCGAGGCCTGGATGAGCATCGGCGACGGCGCACTGCTGGTCATTGCCAGCCTGTACATCCTGCTGATCACCTTGTTTGCCCTGAAACTGCAGCGCCGCGGCCAGCCCATCGCTGCCGGGGTGCTGGCAGCCGTCGCGGTCAGCATCGTGCCGCTGGCCGTACTCGCCATCGAACGGCTGGTTGGCTGGTGGCCCGTGCACGACACGCAGGCAAACTACCACCATTACTACACCTACGTGCAGAGCGGCTGGCTGGCGATGGAACTGGCGACAGTACTGGCCGGTTTGCTGATGCTGCGGCTTATCCCCTACCCGTTTATCGTCATGCCCATCGCCGTGGCGCTGTGGTTCATGTCGATGGACCTGAGCGAATGGTTCTTCGGTTCGCCGTTCAGCTGGGAACAGCGCCGTGAAGTATCGCTGTGGTTCGGGTTGGGGATGTTGGTGGTATTCCTGGTGGTGGACGGCCGCACGCGCGAGGATTACGCCCATTGGGGTTACCTGGCCGGGCTGGCGGCGTTCTGGGGCGGCCTGACGCTTGTGGACGACGGCAGCGAGTTGGGCAAGGCCCTGTATTGCCTGATCAACATTGCGCTGATGGGCATGGCGGTGCTGCTGCGCCGGCCGGTGTTCATGGTGTTCGGAGCGCTGGGGGTGGCGGCTTACCTGGGGTACCTGTCGTACGACGTGTTTGCCGAATCGTTGTTGTTCCCGGTGGTGGTGACCTTGATCGGGTTGGGGGTTATCTGGTTGGGGTTGGTTTACCAGAAGCGGCGGGAGCGGTTGAGTGAGGCGCTTAGAAGCGCAATGCCGCAATGGTTGAGGGAGGCTCTTCCAGCACTGCGTGACTGAAGATCGCCGGGGCCGCTCTGCGACCCATCGCCGGCAAGCCAGCTCCCACATGTACCACGCCAGTCCTGAACCTGATGCTGTACCTGTGCAGGCTGTGTGAAAACCTGAAATTTTTAGCCAGCTCCTGCAAAATGCCCCGCATCAACGATGCGGGGCATTTTTCATGGCGTACATTCAGGGCGAACCACGGAATCAGACCAGCCTGTTTCCAGTCTCGATTGATGAGCTCATCCCGGCTGACCACCTGGTGCGTGTCATTGATGCGTACGTCGCCCGAATTGATTTGAAGGTGCTCGGCTTCGACAGGGCAGAGCCCAAAGTGAATGGACGTCCGCCCTACAACCCCGCTGATTTGCTCAAGCTTTACCTATACGGCTACTTCTACCAGATACGTTCTTCCCGTCGTCTCGAAGCCGAGTGTCAGCGCAATGTCGAGGTCATGTGGCTGCTCAACCGTCTTGCTCCAGATTTCAAAACCATCGCTGATTTTCGTAGAGACAACACGGTGGCGTTTTCAGCCACCTGCCGTGCTTTCGTGCAGTTTTGTCGAGGAGCGGGCTTGGTCAAGGGCGACCTCGTCGCTATTGATGGCAGCAAATTCAGAGCCGTAGCTTCCAATAACCGCCATGTCAGTCTCAAACATCTCAAGCGGGACCTGGAAAAGCTGGACCAGCGCATTGCTCGATATCTGGCAACGCTGGATGAGTCGGATCTGAGTGAGAGTGCCGAGAAAATCGATACCAACAAGGTGAAAGAAGCCTTGCACCGCCTTCAGTCAAAGCGCGCTAACAACCTGACCGGTCAAGCACTGATGGAGGAACTGGGGCTTTCCCAGATTATCGTTGGGGAAGACGAGGCGAAGATGTGCTCCGCAGGGCAACTTTGCGGGCTACAACGTGCAATCTGCAGTGGATGAAGAGCATGGGTTAATCGTGCACCACGAAGTAACCCAGGACAGTGATGACCGCAGGCAGCTTGCCCCGATGGCAACGGCTGTCCAGCAGGTGCTGGATCAAGAAGACGTCACAGTGACTGCAGATGCAGGTTATTCAAACGGCGAGCAATTCCAGGTCTGTGACGATGCCGGTATCACAGCAATCGTACCGCTCAACCGAGAAAACCGCTCGGCTGAAAACGCCCTCTTTCCTCAGGCTGACTTCAAGTATGACCCTGAAACTGACAGCTATCGGTGTCCGGCGGGTCAGGTGTTGATACTGAAAAGTATGAACAAGGGATCGGCTAACTACCACGCTCAAGCATCTGCCTGTGGCAATTGCGCTCTGAAAGGAAATTGCACGAGGGCACGACAACGCACGCTAAAACGCCATCCCAATGAGGCAGCGTTTGAACGAATGACCAAACGCTTGCATGCCAATCCGGACATGATGCTCAGGCGCAAAAGTACGGTTGAGCATCCTTTCGGCAACTTGAAGCAGTGGGCACTGGGAACCGGGCGGTTCCTGCTACGCCAATTGCAGGGAGCCAAAGCTGAGATGGCGCTGGCAGTGACCAGCTACAACCTGAAGCGAACCATCAATATCCTGGGAACCCGCAGGCTGCTGGAGATGCTGGCCTGAGAGGTATCTCTCGGGTATGTGAAAATATCAATCAGAGATCAGCCCTGGCGGGCTGATCTCTGATTCTGAGTTTTCACACAGCCTGTGTGGGAGCTGGCTTGCCGGCGATGGGCTGCGAAGCAGCCCCAAAAATGGTGGCTTTAACCCAGCTCTACAATTTCATAGCCATGGGTAATCTCAACCCCGGCACGCTCAAGCATGATCGACGCCGAGCAGTACTTTTCCGCCGACAGCTCCACCGCACGCTTGACCTGCGCTTCTTTCAGCCCACGCCCCTTCACCACGAAGTTCATGTGGATCTTGGTAAACACCTTCGGGTCTTCGCTGGCGCGCTCGGCTTCCAGGAACGCCTCACAGCTCTCCACCGTCTGGCGCGACTTCTTCAGGATGCTGACCACGTCAAAGCTGCTGCAGCCACCCAGGCCCAGCAGCAGCATTTCCATCGGGCGCACACCCAGGTTGCGGCCGCCGGCCTCGGGCGGGCCGTCCATCACGACGACATGGCCGCTCCCCGATTCGCCGAGGAACATTGCCTCACCGGCCCACTGGATACGTGCCTTCATCTACCTGGACTCCTGATTTTCGGAAAAGGGTGTCAGCTTAGACCTTGTGCGGCTGTGGGAAAAGTACGAGAGGTGTTGGTTTAGTGCCGAAACATCCGGTGACGTCTGATAAGCTGGCGCCAAATGACTGGCGCTTGCCGCCAGCCAACCTCTAAAAAAAGCCTATGCCTCGTATCGAACAGGATTTCGTGATGGTTGCCTCCGCCCTACCCGCCAAGATCAAGAACATCGACAAGCTGCTGGTGCACTGCCAGCGCCGCCGCTACACCGCCAAAAGCAACATCATCTGCGCCGGCGACCGGGCCGAGACACTGTCGTTCATCATCAAGGGTTCGGTAACCATCCTCATCGAAGACGACGATGGCCGTGAAATGATCATTGCCTATCTCAACAATGGCGATTTCTTCGGCGAGCTGGGCCTGTTCGAGCCGATCGACGGGGAACAGCAGCGCAGTGCCTGGGTGCGCGCCAAGACGGAGTGCGAAGTAGCTGAAATCAGCTACGAGAAATTTCGCGAACTGGCGCGCCAGGACCCTGACATTCTTTACGCACTGGGCAGCCAGATGGCCCAGCGCCTGCGCAACACCACGCGCAAGGTCGGTGACCTGGCCTTCTTCGACGTAACCGGGCGGGTTGCCCGTTGCCTGCTGGAGTTGTGCAAACAGCCCGACGCCATGACCCATCCCGATGGCATGCAGATCAAGATTACCCGTCAGGAAATCGGCCGTATCGTCGGTTGCTCGCGGGAAATGGTCGGCCGCGTCCTCAAGGATCTTGAAGAGCGCAGCCTGGTACAGGTCAAGGGCAAGACCATGGTGGTCTACGGTACCCGCTAGTCCTTGGGCAGCTCGGCCAATACCTTGGCATAGGCCTGGGACAGGCGCTCGAACCAGGGCGCCGCAGGCGCCACTTCGTGCAAGGCAATGTGCGCATCGGCGCGGCAACGTTGCTCAAGCTCGCAGCACTCGTTGAAACGATTGACTGCCGCCACCATCGAATCTCGCTCGTTATCCAGCAGCAGTGCACCGTGCACCAGAACCACCGGGCGCTTGCCACCCAGGCCCTGGCGCCAGCGCTGGGCAGTACCGACCAGCTTGCGACCGTTAAGGTTGACGTTGTAGCGGCCATCGCAGAAGGCACCGTCGATTTCCCCCACTGACGCCACCCCGCCCCACTCGCGCAGTACATCGCACAACGGCAGGCACAGGCGTTCGTAGGCGTTCTCGATACGGCCGTGGTCACCTTCGCTGCGAGGTGCGGCGTAGACCAGTGCAACATTTACAGTGGCATGCGATTGCGGCACCGGCTCACCGCCGGTTTCACGCAGCAGCACTGGCCAACCGGCAATGGCCAGCTCTGCACAGGCGGCTTCAAAGTTGTCCAGCCGGCTCATGCGCCGGGGCATGACCAAGGCATGGTCGGTGGGGCGCCAGAACAGCACGCCACTTTCGCGTTCGCCGCGGCAGACGGCAGCCAGCAGTTCCTGTTCGGCGTGCAGGCCTTGTTCAACGGTCAGGGCCAGGGGTTGATCGGTCATTGATCCACCTTTGATGTTGTTCTCAGGGGCCTATTCGCGGCGGTCCGACGCATCGGTGAACCCGCTCCTCCAACGGTACGCATACCCATGTAGGAGCGGGTTCACCGATGCGTCGGACCGCCGCGAATAGGCCATTCCAGGCATACAAAAAAGCCGGCAACAACGCCGGCTTGGTTTTGCTCAGTCCAGTTGCTGAACAGTCTTCTTCACCTGATCCGGGAAGAACAGCCGCTGCAGCTCCAGCCCAGGTTGCTCGGCGCGCATGAACGCCTCACCGACCAGGAACGAGTAAACCTCGTTGATCGCCATCAACTCAACATCGGCCCGGTTCAAGATGCCGCTCTCGGTAATCGCCAAGCGATCACGCGGTATGCGCGGCAGCAGGTCAAGGGTGGTTTCCAGGCTGACTTCAAAGGTGTGCAGGTTGCGGTTGTTCACGCCCACCAGCGGCGTATCCAGGGTTTTCAGTGCGCGCTCCAGCTCATCGCCATCGTGCACTTCTACCAGTACATCGAGACCTACGTCCTTGGCAGTGGCGGCCAGTTCGGCCATCTTCACGTCATCCAGCGCTGACACAATCAACAACAGGCAGTCCGCACCCAAGGCCCGGGCCTCGACGATCTGGTACGGGTCGACCATGAAGTCCTTGCGGATCACCGGCAGCGAAACCGCCGCGCGAGCCTGTTGCAAGTACTCATCGGCTCCTTGGAAGTAATCTACATCGGTCAGCACCGACAGGCAGGTAGCACCGCCCTTCTCGTAGCTGACGGCGATTTCCGCCGGCACGAAGTCTTCACGGATCACGCCCTTGCTTGGCGAAGCCTTCTTGATTTCGGCAATCACCGCAGGCTGCTTGCGCTTGGCCTGCTCGATCAAGGCATTGGCGAAGCCTCGCGGGGCATCAGCGGCCTTGGCCAGGCGCTCTAGTTCAGCAAGGCTGACCCGCGCACTGCGCTCGGCCACTTCCTGGAACTTGCGGGCAATGATCCTTTCCAGCACCGTCGGCACACTCATGCTTCGTTCTCCACCTTGAATACTGCAGTAAAGGCACCCAGTTCCTGCAACTTCTCCCAGGCCAGCCCGGTGTGCAACACGTCGTGTGCCAGTTCTACACCTTGGGCCAGGGTCATAGCATGGTCGGCGGCATACAGTGCCGCGCCCGCGTTGAGCACGATCATTTCCGCAGCCTTCTGGCCGTTTTCGGTCTTGCGCCGGCCCAGCGCATCGCGGATCAGCTCCAGCGACGCCTGCGGATTCTCGACGGCCAGGCCATGCAGGCTCTGGCTTTTCATGCCGAGGTCTTCCGGCTCTACCCAGTATTCAGTGATTTCGTCGTTCTTCAGCTCGGCAACAAAGGTGGGCGCGGCCAGGCTGAACTCGTCCAGGCCGTCCTTCGAGTGCACCACCAGCACATGCTTGCTGCCCAGGCGCTGCAGTACTTCGGCCAGCGGGCGGCACAGGGCCTGGGCAAACACGCCGACCACCTGGTGTTTCACTCCGGCCGGATTCGTAAGCGGGCCGAGCATGTTGAACAGGGTACGCAGGCCCAGGTCGCGACGCGGGCCGGCGGCATGCTTCATGGCCGAATGGTGGCTTTGCGCGAACATGAAGCCGATACCCAGGCTGTCGATGCAACGGGCAACCTGGACCGGCGTCAGGTTCAAGTAGATGCCGGCAGCTTCCAGCAAATCGGCACTGCCGCTCTTGCCCGACACGGCGCGGTTGCCGTGCTTGGCCACGGTGCACCCCGCTGCCGCGAGGACGAACGACGACGCCGTGGAAACGTTGAAGATGTTGGCGCCATCACCGCCGGTACCGACGATATCGACCACGCCATCGAGGCTCTGCAGCTCAACCTTGTCGGCCAGCTCGCGCATCACCGACACCGCACCGACAATTTCATCGATGCTCTCGCTTTTCATGCGCATGCCCATGAGGAAGGCGCCGATCTGCGCCTCGCTGCACTGGCCAGTCATGATCTGGCGCATGACATCACGCATTTCTTCGGTGGAAAGGTCCAGCTGGCCGACGATACGGCTCAACGCGCTCTTGATATCCATGTGCGATCCTTAGCGGCGGCCGCCGGTCTGCTTGAGGAAATTGGCGAACAGCTCGTGGCCCTGCTCGGTCAGGATCGATTCGGGGTGGAACTGCACCCCTTCGATATTCAGTGTCTTGTGACGCAGGCCCATGATCTCGTCGACCGAACCGTCAGCATGAGCGGTCCAGGCAGTCACTTCCAGGCACTCAGGCAAGGTTTCGCGCTTGACCACCAGCGAGTGGTAGCGGGTTACCGTAAGCGGGTTGTTGAGGCCGGCAAACACGCCCAGGTCACGGTGGTGGACCGGGCTGGTCTTGCCGTGCATCACCTGGCGGGCCCGTACCACGTCACCGCCAAAAGCCTGGCCGATGGACTGGTGGCCCAGGCATACGCCAAGAATCGGCAGCTTGCCGGCGAAATGCAGGATGGCCTCGATGGATACGCCCGCCTCGCTCGGCGTGCATGGGCCTGGAGATACGACGATGCGCTCGGGGTTGAGGGCTTCGATCTGGGCGATGGTCATTTCGTCATTGCGTATGACCTTGACCTCGGCACCTAGCTCGCCGAGGTACTGCACGACGTTGTAAGTGAATGAGTCGTAATTGTCGATCATCAGTAACATCGTATTAAACCTCTTGAATCTACTGACTTCAGGATTCGAACCTTCTTGCTCCCGCCGCAGGCGCAGCTTGGCCTATAAAAGGCGGTAGACAGGAAGGCAAACGGGGGCGGGCCGGACGGGCCGGCAGGGGATAAAGTCAGGCGCGCCAACGCCAACGGGCGTGGGCCTTGATTACGCGCATCAAGAGTTTACTGACGATCAACACAGGATAGGTCTCGCTCATACGTCCCGGCACAGTAGCCTACCGGGGCGGCGGGCGCAATATGCCCGTAAACACGGGGAAACGAATGGACTTGGGAGCGATGCCCCTCGATTTGCTAAGGTCGACCGGGTTGTCTTGATAAAAACAAAGAAAAGGATGTTCCCCGATGCGAAAAGCCCCGTTATTGCGCTTTACCCTAGCCTCCTTGGCATTCGCTTGCAGCCAGGCTTTCGCTGCACCTTCGCCCTACTCCAGCATGATCGTGTTTGGCGACAGCCTCAGCGATGCCGGGCAGTTTGGAGGCGCACGCTTCACCAACCGTGATGCCGATGGCAACTATGCCCCCGTGTCGCCGATGATCCTCGGCGGGCGGCTGGGGGTAGACCCGGCAGCCCTTGGCCCTTCCACCTCCCCCATAAACCCGGCGCTGGGGATCCCCGACGGCAACAACTGGGCAGTCGGCGGCTACACCACCCAGCAGATCCTCGATTCAATCACCAGCACGTCCAAAACCGTGATCCCGCCTGGGCGCGAAGGTGCCGGGCTGGTACTGCGAGAAAAGCCCGGCTACCTGGCCAACGGCCTGCGCGCCGATCCCAATGCACTGTACTACCTCACCGGCGGCGGCAACGACTTCCTGCAAGGCCTGGTCAACAGCCCGGCCGACGCGGTGGCTGCCGGTGCCCGCCTGGCCGCCAGCGCCCAGGCCCTGCAACAAGGTGGCGCACGCTACATCATGGTCTGGCTGTTGCCCGACCTCGGCCAGACACCAAACTTCAGCGGCACACCACAACAAAACCCGCTCTCATTGCTATCAGCGGCCTTCAACCAGTCGCTGCTCAGCCAGTTGGGGCAGATAGATGCCGAGATCATCCCGCTGAACATCCCGGTGCTGCTGAGCGAGGCATTGGCCAGCCCCAGCCAGTTCGGCCTGGCCACCGGGCAAAACCTGGTCGGCACTTGCTACAGCGGCGAAGGCTGCGTGGAAAACCCGGTGTACGGCATCAACGGTGCCACGCCAGACCCGACCAAGCTGCTGTTCAACGACTCGGTGCACCCGACCATCGCGGGCCAGCAACTGATCGCCGATTACGGCTACTCGATCCTTTCCGCCCCGTGGGAGCTGACCCTGCTGCCAGAAATGGCCCACGCCAGCCTGCGCGCCCACCAGGATGAATTGCGCAACCAGTGGCAAACACCCTGGCAGGCAGTTGGCCAATGGCAAGCCTTTGTCGCCAGCGGCGCCCAGGACCTGGACTTCGACGGCCAGCGCAGCGCCGCCAGCGGCGATGGCCGCGGCTACAACCTGACCGTGGGTGGCAGCTACCGCCTGAACGACGCCTGGCGCCTGGGCCTGGCCGGCGGGGTGTACCGGCAGAAGCTGGAAGCCGGCGCACAGAACTCGGACTACAAGCTCGACAGTTACCTGGCCAGCGCCTTCGCCCAGTACCGCCAGGATCGCTGGTGGGCCGATGCGGCACTGACTGCCGGCCACTTGGACTACAACGACCTCAAACGGACCTTCGCCCTTGGCGTGAACGACCGCAGCGAAAAGGGTGACACCGATGGTGAGGCCTGGGCGATGTCCGCGCGGTTGGGCTACAACCTGGCGGCCGACAGCAGTAACTGGCAGTTGGCGCCGTTCATCAGCGCCGACTATGCGCGGGTAAAGGTGGACGGCTATGACGAAAAGAGCGGGCGCTCGACAGCGCTGGGCTTCGATGACCAGGAGCGCACGTCACGACGATTGGGCGTGGGGCTGCTGGGCAGCGTACAGGTGCTGCCGGGTACCCGGCTGTTTGCCGAGGTGGCGCAGGAGCATGAGTTCGAGGATGACCAGCAGGATGTGACGATGCACCTGACCAGCTTGGCGGCGAATGACTTCACCTTGACTGGCTATACGCCGCATAGCGACCTGACCCGAGCCAGCCTGGGGGTTAGCCATGAGGTGGTGGCGGGGGTGCATTTGCGTGGGAACTACAATTGGCGCAAGAGTGATGAGTTGACGCAGCAGGGGGTTAGCCTGGGGGTCAGTGTCGACTTCTAGATTGCCGGGGCCGCTTTGCGGCCCTTTCGCGACACAAGGCCGCTCCTACAGGGAAACGCGATCGCCGGGAAAATGCGATCCCCTGTAGGAGCGGCCTTGTGTCGCAAAAGGGCTGCAAAGCAGCCCCAAAGGCCAGTGAATTATTTGCTGGAAGTCTGCTCAGCCAACGCCACCGCACGGAACATCGCCCGGCGCTTGTTGATGGTTTCTTCCCACTCCAGCGCCGGCACCGAATCAGCCACAATGCCGCCCCCCGCCTGCACATGCAGCTCGCCATCCTTGATGACCGCAGTGCGGATGGCAATCGCGGTATCCATGTTGCCGTTCCAGGCAAAGTAACCCACGGCACCACCGTATACCCCACGCTTGACCGGCTCCAGCTCGTCGATGATCTCCATCGCGCGAATCTTCGGCGCACCCGAAAGCGTACCGGCCGGCAAGATCGCCCGCAGTGCATCCATTGCCGTCAGCCCTTCACGCAGCTGGCCGGTGACATTGGACACGATGTGCATGACGTTTGAATAACGCTCGATCACCATCTTCTCGGTCAGGCGCACGCTGCCGGTCGAGGACACTCGGCCCACATCGTTGCGCCCCAGGTCGATCAGCATCAGGTGCTCGGCGATTTCTTTATCATCCGACAGCAGGTCGTCTTCCAGCGCGCGGTCGGCCTCTTCGGTCGCACCGCGTGGGCGGGTACCGGCAATCGGGCGCACGGTGACCAGGTTGTCCTCGACACGTACCAGCACCTCGGGCGAGCTGCCGACCACGTGGAAGTCGCCAAAGTTGAAGAAGTACATGTACGGTGTCGGGTTGAAGCAACGCAGTGCACGGTACAGGTCGATGGGCGCGGCCTTGAAGTCGATCGACATGCGCTGCGAAGGCACCACCTGCATGCAGTCGCCCGCCAGGATGTATTCCTTCACGGTATCGACTGCGCGCTCGTAATCTTCCTGGGTAAAGCTTGAGCGGAATGCCGGCTCTGCAGCCATCGGGCCGCTCAGGTCCAGGCCACGGCGCGGTGTGATCGGCTGACGCAGGGTTTCCAGCAGGCCTTGCAGGCGTGCCTGGCCCTGTTCGAACGCCTGCTCTTCAGCCGGGTCGACCAACACGATGGCGTGCATCTTGCCCGCCAGGTTGTCGAACACCACCACCGCATCGGACACCATCAGCAGGATATCCGGCACACCCAGCGGGTCCGGGTTGGGGCAGGCCCCCAGGCGCTTTTCTACATAACGCACGCAGTCGTAGCCGAAGTAACCGACCAGGCCACCGTTGAAGCGCGGCAAACCGGGGATATCGGCGACCTTGTAGCGGTCCTTGAAGGTTTCGACGAACGCCAGCGGGTCTCCGACATCATGGCTTTCCACCTCGACGCCATCCTGCAAAATGCTGACGTGGTAGCCGTGCACACGCATCACGGTGCGCGATGGCAGACCGATCATCGAGTAACGGCCCCATTTCTCGCCGCCCTGCACCGATTCGAGCAGGTAGGAGTTGGGTTGGTCAGCCAGTTTCAGGTAGATCGACAGCGGCGTATCGAAGTCGGCCAGGGTTTCGCAGGCCAGGGGAATGCGGTTATAGCCGGCAGCAGCCAGGCGCAGGAATTCTTCGCGGTTCATGAGTAGCCTCGTGGCAAGCAGCAATAGGTCAGGCAAACGGACGGGCCGGCACGCGCCGGCAGGCTGAAGTCAGGCGCGCCAACGCCAACGGGCCAGGGCCTTGATGACTTTCATCCAGAATTTGCCAGTAACCGCCACGGTGGACTCTCTGTCTTGTGAGGCTTGAAGGTCCGCCAACGTTATCCCAGTGGCCGGGTCTGCGCAACCGGGCAGCAATGCGCGCAGGTCGTCGATCACCAGGCTGGGGGATTCGTCGTTGATCGGCCGACCATGGTTGTAGCCGTAGGTAAGACCAACGCACTGTACGCCGGCCGCTTTGGCCGCCAGCACATCACTGCGCGAGTCGCCGACGAACAGCGACTGCTGCGGGGTAACGCCGGCCATCTGCATGACAAACAGCAGGGCTGCAGGGTCAGGCTTTTTCTGCGGCAGCGTGTCACCGCCGATGATCCAGCGGAAGTAGCGGCCAATCTTCATCTGGTCCAGCAAGGGGGCGACGAAACGCTCGGGCTTGTTGGTGATCAGCGCCATTTCCACGCCCTGCTTCTGCAGCCAGCGCAGGGTGTCTTTCACGCCGGGGTAGACCACGGTGAGCTCATGGCTTTCGGCATAGGCGTCCATGAACAGCGCCAGGCCTTGTTCGGCCAGCGCATCATCCACGGCTTCATGCTCGATGCCGCCGGCCAGGGCACGGCGCACCAGCACCTGGGCGCCGTTGCCAACCCAGTGGCGCACCGCCTCCAGGCCAGCAGGCGGGCGCCCCAGTTCGAGCAGCATGCGGTCCACGGCGGCGGCCAGGTCTGGCACGGAATCGATCAGGGTACCGTCCAGATCGAACATCACCAGCCTGGGCAGCGTCCCCGGGAACAGCTGCTCGAAGCCACTCATGGGCGGGCCTGGGCCAGTTCAGCGCGCATCTTGGCGATGACTTCCTGGTAGTCCGGGGCGTTGAAGATCGCCGAGCCGGCCACGAAGGTGTCGGCGCCAGCGGCAGCGATTTCGCGGATGTTGTTGACGTTGACGCCACCGTCGATTTCCAGGCGGATATCACGGCCGCTGGCATCGATCAACGCGCGCGCCTCGCGCAGCTTGTCGAGGGTGCCAGGGATGAACTTCTGCCCGCCAAAGCCTGGGTTGACGCTCATCAGCAGCACCATGTCGACCTTGTCCATCACGTACTTCAGCGCGTCCAGGCTGGTGGCCGGGTTGAACACCAGGCCGGCCTTGCAGCCGCCGTCCTTGATCAACTGCAGCGAACGGTCGACGTGCTGCGAGGCTTCCGGGTGGAAGGTGATGTAGGTCGCGCCCGCTTCGATGAAGTCGCCGATGATGCGGTCGACCGGGCTGACCATCAGGTGAACGTCGATTGGCGCGGTGACGCCGTACTTGCGCAGGGCGGTGCACACCATCGGGCCGATGGTCAGGTTGGGGACGTAGTGGTTATCCATGACATCGAAGTGGACGATGTCGGCACCCGCGGCCAATACCTTGTCGACATCCTCGCCCAAACGGGCGAAATCGGCAGAGAGAATGGAGGGGGCAATAGCGTAGGGCTGCATGGCGCACCTGTTGGCAGAATCACGGTGGCGCGCATTGTAACTCAGGGAAAGGGATGAGGGCTGATTGGTATCAAAGGGTGTCGATCAGTTGTTGTTACCTGTGCCGGCCTCTTCGCGGCTAAAGCCGCTCCCACAGAGACCGCAGTCCGCCATGTAGGAGCGGCTTTAGCCGCGAAGAGGCCAGCACAGGCAACCCACCCTCAGGCCGGCTGCTGGGTTCTCAACTTCTCGCTACGCCCCCGCAACCACTCAAGGGTCAGCAGCAAGATCACCGAGAAGGCAATCAGCAAGGTCGCCGCCGCCGCAATGGTCGGGCTCAGGTTCTCGCGAATACCGCTGAACATCTGCCGTGGCAGGGTCGCCTGCTCCGGCCCGGCGAGGAACAGTGTCACCACCACCTCGTCAAACGACGTGGCAAAGGCGAACAACGCCCCGGAAATCACCCCAGGGGCAATCAGCGGCAGGGTCACCCGGCGGAAGGTCAGCAGCGGTGAGGCGCCCAGGCTGGCTGCTGCACGCACCAGGTTGTAGTTGAAGCCCTGCAGCGTTGCCGACACGGTAATGATGACAAACGGCACGCCCAGCACCGCATGCACCAGTATCAGCGAGGTGAAGCTGTTGCCCATGCCCAGCGGGGCAAAGAACAGGTAACTGGCCACGCCGATGATCACCACCGGTACCACCATCGGCGAGATCACCAGCGCCATCACCAGCGACTTGCCAGGGAAATCGCCGCGGGTCAGGCCGATGGCCGCCAGGGTGCCAAACACCATGGCCAGCACCGTGGCCGCTGGGGCGACGATGATGCTGTTCTTCAGCGCCCGCATCCACTCGGCCGAGCCGAAGAAGTCCTGGTACCACTGCAGGGAAAAGCCCTGCAGCGGGTACACCAGGAAGCTGCCACTGTTGAACGACAGCGGCACAATCACCAGCACCGGCAAGATGAGGAACAGGAGGATCAACCCGCAAAGAATGCGCAGGCTGTAGAACCAGACCCGCTCCACGGGTGACATGTAAGGGCTCAGCATGACAAGGCTCCTCAGCTCAGGCGCAGGCGGCTGGCGCCGACCAGCCAGCTATAGATCAGGTACAGCAGCACGGTCGCCAGCAGCAACAGCCCGCCCAGCGCGGTGGCCATGCCCCAGTTGATGCTGGTGTTGGTATAGAAGGCCACGAAGTAGCTGACCATCTGGTCGTTCGGGCTGCCCAGCAGTGCCGGGGTGATGTAGTAGCCGATGGCCAGGATGAACACCAGCAGGCAACCGGCACCAACCCCGGCGTAGGTCTGCGGGAAGTACACCCGCCAGAAGCTGGCGAACGGGTGGCAGCCCAGCGAGATCGCCGCACGCATGTAGCTCGGCGAAATGCCCTTCATCACGCTGTACAGCGGCAGGATCATGAACGGCAGCAGGATGTGCACCATCGAGATGTACACGCCGGTGCGGTTAAACACCAGTTCCAGCGGTTGGTCGATGATGCCCATGGCCATCAATGCGCTGTTGATCAGCCCGCCCGACTGCAGCAATACGATCCACGCCGCCACCCGCACCAGGATCGAGGTCCAGAACGGCAGCAGTACCAGAATCATCAACAGGTTGCTCTGCCGGGTCGGCAGGTTGGCCAGCAGGTAGGCCAGCGGGTAGGCCAGCACCAGGCAGATGGCGGTAATTACCACCCCCATCCACAGGGTACGGGCAAAGATGTCCAGGTAAATGGCCTGGTCCGGGGTGGCCTTGGCCAATTCGCCAAGGTCATCGATACGGTGGTCTACAGAGGCCAGCAGGTAGAACGAGGTGACCGTGCTGGTATTGCGGCGGATCGCCTGCCAGTAGGCCGGGTCGCCCCAGCGCTCGTCGACGGCCTGCAAGGCGTCTTTATAGGAGGCAGGTTCAGCCTTGAACGGCAGGGCACGAGCGGTCTTGGTCAACAAGCTGCGGTAGCCGGCCAGTTCCATGTTCAAGCGTTTGGAAAGGTCGCCTAGGGTCTGGTTCTTGCGCGATTCGGCCAGGTCCTGGCTCAGCGCCTTGTACACATCCTCGCCCGGCAGGCTCTTGCCATCCCACTGGCTGATGACCTCGACCGTACGCGGCAGGCCGCCGACCACTTCCGGGTTGCCGACGCTCTTGTACAAAAGGGCGGCGATCGGCACCAGAAACACCAGCAACAGGAACAGCGCCAGCGGCGCGATCAACGCCTGTGCCTTCCAGCGGTTGACCCGCTCGGCATGCTTGAGGCGCTGCTTGAGACTTGGACCGGCGCCTTCGTTGAGGGGCACTGCAATGGCCATGGCGAACTCCGCGTTACGAACTGAAATTGGGGCTGCTGCGCAGCCCATCGCCGGCAAGCCAGCTCCCACAGGTGCTGCGCTGGCTTCGGGGTATCTGACCCCCTGTGGAAGCTGCTCAACAGGTACTGCACAGAACTCGGGAATGACGCGATCCCTGTGGGAGCTGGCTTGCCGGCGATGGGCCGCAAAGCGGCCCCTGCGCTGGTCGTTTACTTCTTCGCCGCCCAGGCGTTGAAGCGTTGCTCCAGCTGCTCGCTGTTGTCGGCCCAGAAGGCCACGTCGATCTGCACCTGGTTGGCGATGTTTTCAGGCGTGGTCGGCATGTCCTTTTTCACGTCATCCGACAGCAGGCTCACGGCCTTGGCGTTGGCCGGGCCGTAGGCGATGTTCTCGGAGTAGATCTTCTGCTGCTCGGGTTTGACGCTGTAGGCGATGAACTTCTTCGCCTCCTCGACGTTCTTGGCGCCTTTTGGGATCGCCCAGGCATCAAAGTCATAGATGCCGCCGTTCCACACCACCTTGAGGTTGCTCTCTTTCTGCACCGCGGCAATACGGCCGTTGTAGGCAGAGCTCATGACCACGTCACCCGAAGCCAGGAACTGCGGCGGCTGTGCGCCGGCTTCCCACCACTGGATGTTGGGTTTGAGTTCATCGAGCTTCTTGAAGGCACGGTCCTGGCCGTCCTTGGTCGCCAGCACTTTGTAGACATCCTTGGGCGCAACGCCATCGGCCATCAGCGCAAATTCCATGGTGTACTTGGCGCCTTTGCGCAGGCCACGCTTGCCCGGGAACTGCTTGGTGTCCCAGAAATCGGCCCAGCTGGTAGGTGCGGTCTTGAGCTTGTCGGCGTTGTAGGCCATGACCGTGGACCAGACGAAGAAGCCTACGCCGCAAGGCTGAATGGCACCCGGCACGTAGTCGGCCTCGTTGCCGAACAGGGCCGGGTCGAGTTCTTCGAACATGCCCTCATCGCAACCGCGCGCCAGTTCTGGGGATTCAACCTCTACCAGGTTCCACGACACGCTCTTGGTGTCGACCATCGCCTTGACCTTGGCCATTTCGCCGTTGTACTCACCGGCGACAATCTTGCCATTACCCGCCTTCTCCCATGGCTCGTAGAACGCCTTGACCTGAGCAGCCTTGTTGGCGCCGCCGAACGAAATCACGGTCAGGTCTGCGGCCATGGCCTGGCCGGCGGCGAACAGCCCCAGGGCCAGGGCGGTCAGTTTCAACTGCTTGCACATTATTATTCTCTCCACAGTACAGGGTTGGTGAAGCAATCCATCAATGGGCTTCGGCAATCGGATCGAGCGCGCGGGCGTGCTCCACCTCCCAGCCCAGCGGTACCACATCGCCCACGGCCAGGGCCGGGTCGAGCTCGGCAATCGGCTGTTTCACGAAGAAGTCGCCCTTGCCGCAAACCTCCAGGCGCACCCGCACGTGGTCGCCCAGGTAAATGAATTCGGCCACCCGGCCCGAGAAGCGGTTGACGCAGCTTTCGCTGTGGCCGTTCAGGCGCACACGCTCGGGGCGGATCGACAGGGTGACCGGCTCGCCGGCCTGGCCGACATTCACGGCCAGCGCCTCGACCCGCTCGCCGCGCGGCAATTGCACTTGGCAGCGCTTGCCATCGCTGGCCAGCAGGGTGCCGTTGATGCGGTTGTTCTCGCCGATGAAGTTGGCGACGAAGGTATTGCAGGGCTCTTCGTACAGCGTGCGCGGGTCGGCGATCTGCTGGATTTCGCCCTGGTGGAACACCGCCACGCGGTCGGACATGGTCAGCGCTTCGCCCTGGTCGTGGGTCACGTACACCACGGTCACGCCCAGGCGCTGGTGGATGTGCTTGATTTCCATCTGCATGTGTTCACGCAGCTGCTTGTCCAGTGCGCCCAGCGGTTCGTCCATCAGCACCAGCTGCGGCTCGAACACCAATGCCCGGGCCAGCGCTACCCGCTGTTGCTGGCCACCCGACAGCTGGCCCGGGTAGCGCTTGGCGAAGGCATCGAGCTGCACCATGTTCAGTACGCGCTTGACCCGCTCGCTGATGTCGGTCTTGCTCAGGTTGCGCACGCTCAGCGGGAAGGCCAGGTTCTCGGCCACGGTCATGTGCGGGAACAGCGCGTAATTCTGGAACACCATGCCGATGTCGCGCTTGTGCGGCGGCACGTTGTTGATCGAGCGCCCGGCCAGCTGGATCTCCCCTGCGGTGGGGGTTTCGAAACCGGCCAGCATCATCAGGCTGGTGGTCTTGCCCGAGCCGGACGGGCCAAGCAGGGTGAGGAATTCGCCCTTGCGGATGTCCAGGTTGAGGTCTTTGACGATCAGCGACTCGCCGTCGTAGCTCTTCTGCACACCACGGAAGCTGACCAGTGTTTCGCTGGTTGCAGCGTTCGACTTCGCCTCGCTCATGCCTGCACCTTCTTGTTGGATGACTGCGTAGGCAAAAGAGTAGAAGAGCCGCAAGCGCCCGAAAATCGGGGGTGCTGAGAGAATGCCATCATCCGGATGGAAGATTTGCTGTAGGGATTGCCCTACAAGGATGGCGGGATTGGGATGCTACTCCTCTGCCCTGCACCGCCCGTTGGAGGAGCGGGTTTACCCGCGAAAAGGGCCTGGCCTGCCATGTGTAGTGCCTGAACCGGCCCTTTCGCGGGTAAACCCGCTCCTACAACGGGCGGTGTGGCCGCAGGTGGGCATGTCGCAATCAGACCAGCTTGTGCTCCATCGCGTACTTCACCAGTTCCGCCAACGAGTTCACTTTCAGCTTCTGCATCAGGCGCGCCTTGTGGGTGCTGATGGTCTTGCTCGACAGCGCCAGCTGCTGGGCGATGTCGTTGACATTGGCGCCCTGCGCCAGGCGCTCGAACACCGAGAATTCCCGCTCTGACAACAGCGTATGCAATGGCCGCGACTCGGTCAGGCCCACTTCGAACACCATGCGGTCGGCCAGCGCCGGGTCGATATAGCGCCCACCGCCGGCCACCCGGCGAATCGCCGTAAGCAGCAACGCCGGGTCACTGTCCTTGGTCGCGTAGCCCGCCGCGCCAGCCTTCAGTGCCCGCGCCGCCATCTGCGCCTCATCGTGCATCGACAGCATCAGGATCGCCGGCGCATCGTGCAGCGCGCGAATCCGCGGGATCGCTTCCAGCCCGCTCACGCCCGGCATCGAGATATCCAACAGCACCACCTCGCACGGCGTATGGCGCAGGGTTTCGAGCAACTGCTCGCCATTACCGGCCTCCCCTGCCACCTGCATGTCCTTGGCCAGGCCGATCAACTGCTTGATGCCTTCACGGACAATGGTGTGGTCTTCGGCCACCAGCACTCGAATCACGCTTGCTCTCCTACTCCAACGGAATGGCCACGCTCAGGCTGGTGCCTTCGCCCGGTTGACTGTGCAGCGCCATGCTGCCGCCCAGCATCAACACCCGCTCGCGCACCCCCACCAGGCCAAACGAGGTGGGCCGGGTCTGCTCGCGGCAGAAACCCTGGCCATCATCGCTGACCGTCATGCGCAAACGCCCGCCTTCATGCAACAACTCGATTTCCACGCTGTGCGCCTGGGCGTGGCGCATCACGTTGGTCAGCGCTTCCTGCAGGATGCGGAACAAGCCGGTAGCCTTGGCGTCGCTCAATGCTGGCAGATTATCCGGTACTTGCACCAGGCAGGGGATTTGCGTGCGCGCTTCAAAGCGTCGCGCCTGCCACTCGATGGCCGAGGCAATCCCGGCATCAAGAATGGGTGGGCGCAGGGCAGTCGCCACGTCACGCACCAGCTGGAACAACTGGGCGATCAGGCGCTTCATGCTGGTCAGGCGCTCGTTCAGGCCCGGGTCCAGCTCGGCAAAGGCCAGCTCGCACATCGACACTTCCAGCTTGAGCACGGTCAGCATCTGCCCCAGTTCATCATGCACTTCCCGGGCGATACGGGCTTTTTCTTCCTCGCGCACGCTCTCCAGGTGGGCCGACAGCTCACGCAGCTGCTCCTGGGACCTGGCCAACGCCAACTCGGCCCGCTTGCCCTGGGTGATGTCCCATACTACGCCGTCCCACACCACCTGGCCGTTGCCCAGGCGCCGGGTACTGGCCTTGATGTCGGCCCAGCGCTGTTCGCCCTGGCGGGTGAGGATGCGCCCCTGCCATGACCAGTCCTGATCGCTGGCCAGGGCCAAGTCCTGCACCCGGTGGTAGTCGGCGCGGTCTTCGGGGTGCACCAGGTTACGCAGGCCCATCTCTGGGTGCTGGATCTCGCTGGGCGCATAACCCACCAGGGCTTCGCTACCCTCGCTGATGTAGGGAAACTCCAGGTCGCCCTCGGCCGGGTCGCGCTCCAGGCGAAACACCAGCCCCGGCACGTTTCCGGCAATGCCCTTGAGCCGTGCCTCGCTTTCGCGCAGCGCTGCCAGGGCGCGGTGGCGCTCAGTCACATCGGCGAGGTAGACCACCAGGTACTCGGAATCGCGAAAGCGCAGAAAGCTCAGCGACAGCTCCACCGGCAGCAGGCTGTGGTCGGCGCGCCGGCACTGGGTTTCGAACTGGCCGACACCCCCCGTCCCGGTACGTGCGCCCTTCCATAGCTCAAGCCAGCGGTCCATGTTCAGGCTTGGCTCGAAGTCGCTGAACGGTCGCTCCAGCAGCGCGCCCTCGGCATAACCGAGCATGCGCTCGGCAGCGTGGTTGGCGTAACGCACATGGCTGTCCCAGTTGACCCAGAGGATACCCACCGTGCTCTGGTCGATCGCGAACTGGCTCAGGCGCAGCGCCTCTTCACCCACCTGGCGCTCCACCAGGCTTTCCCGCGTGGCCAGCAGGCTGCGCTCCAGCTGACGCTGTTGCCGGCGTTGCCACACCAGGGTGGCCAGCGCGCACAACAGCAGCATGCCGAACAGCAAGGCCAGGTTCTGCCAGAAGCCCGGCGATTCGCTCAAACGCGGGTACTTGGGCTGCAACCAACGCTGATGGAGTTGCTCCAGCTCTTTGGCGGGCAGCGCCTGCAAACCTCGCTCGAGTACGTCGGCCAGCAGCGGCCAGTCGCGCCGCGACCCGATACGCAGCAACTGCGGCAGGCCGATATCACCCACCACGGCCAGCTCGCCGAACTCGCTCTCACGCGACAGGCGACTGAGCTGCGCTTCATCCAGCACCGCGAAACTGGCCTGGCCACCTACCACCAACTGCAAGGCCTCGCGTTCGTTGGGCACGCCCTGCAGGTTGAGGCTGCCATAGTTGCCGCGCAGGTAGTCTGCCAGTTGGCTGGGCATGCGTACGGCTACCCGCTGCTCGGCGTCCAGCGCTTCCAGCTCCACGGCCATGGCCCCGGTACGCGGCCCCACCACCAGTTGCGGCACGCGCATGTACGGGTCACTGAACAGCCACAGGCGCAGGCTGGCCGGGGTCTGAGTAAGGCCTGGGGCAAAGTCGACTTCACCGCTCTGCAGGGCGTGCTCAAGGCTGGCCTGGTCATTGAAGTTGCGCCAGGTAAGGTCCAGGCGCAGCACCTGGGCCAAGCTGCTCACCAACTCCACGTTGGCACCATAAAGTTGCTGCAAGCGCCGGTCGAACTGGGCATAGGGTGCTTGCAATACCAGGCCGACGCGCAGGCTGCGGTGCGTGTCCAGCCATTGCTGCTGGGCAGGTTCCAGCGCAACGGCGGGCGGCGTCTCAGGCAGGGCAATTGCCATCAAGGGCAGCCACAAGCAGCCGAGAACCAACAGGCGACGCACTCGCTTCATTTACACGCTCGTCTTGGCAAGGGCGGCCATGCAGCATGGCCGTCACGGGCAAATACTATTAGGCTGCCGGTATCATTCTGGCCTTGGGTTGACTCATGTCCACACTTTATCGCACGACGCTGGCAATGTGCTGCCTGGCCTCGATTCTTCCACTCGGCGCCGTGGCCGCCGATGCCGAAAAACCACCTGTTGCCACCGTGGCGCCCGCTGCCGAAGCGCCGCGGCCGCCGCTACTGGAACGCAGCCAGGAAGATGCCCAGGCACTTGAACGGCTGGTGCCCAAGGCCGAGCAGCAGACCCTGCAGGTGGGTGCCGACAGCTTCCTGGCGCTGTGGAAGCCGGCCAACGACAGTGATCCGCAAGGGGCGGTGATCATCGTCCCCGGTGCCGGTGAAACGGCCGACTGGCCGAACGCCGTCGGCCCGCTGCGGCAGAAATTCCCCGATGCAGGCTGGCACAGCCTGAGCATCAGCTTGCCCGACCTGCTTGCCGACAGCCCGCAGGCACGGGTCGAGGCCAAGCCCGCTGCCGAGCCGGAAAAGCCCAAGGGTGAAAGCGCACCGGTCAAGGATGTACCCGCCGACGCCAATGCCAACGTCGCCCAGGCCACTGCGGCCGATGCCGACACGGCTGAGAGCACCGACGCCGAACTGGCCAGCGAACAGAGCGACGCTGCCGATGCCGAGCGCATTTTCGCCCGCCTGGATGCCGCCGTGGCGTTTGCCCAGCAGCACAACGCCCGCAGCATCGTGCTGATTGGCCACGGCAGCGGCGCGTACTGGGCGGCCCGCTACCTGAGCGAGAAGCAACCGCCGCAAGTGCACAAGCTGGTGATGGTGGCGGCGCAGACGCCGGCGCGGGTGGAGCATGACCTGGAAAGCCTGGCGCCGACCTTGAAGGTGCCGACAGCCGACATCTACTACGCCACCCGCAGTGCTGACCGCAGTGCGGCCGGGTTGCGCCTGCAGGCCAGCAAGCGGCAGAAGGACAGCCAGTATCGGCAGTTGTCGTTGATTGCCATGCCAGGCAACAAGGCGGCCGAGCAGGAGCAGTTGTTCCGCCGGGTGCGGGGGTGGATGAGCCCGCAGGAATAAGGTTTGCCATGATGGCCTCATCGCCGGCAAGCCAGCTCCCACAGGTACCCCCAAGTCTCAGGAACTGTGTATTACCTGTGGGAGCTGGCTTGCCGGCGATGAGGCCATCAAAGGCCCCGCCGCTTGCGGATCATGGCATAGGCCTGGTGCAACTCACGCGTACGCTCGGTTGCCTCACGCACCTGTGCCTCTGTGGCGCCGGTACCCGCCAGTTTGTCCGGGTGATGCCGGCTGACCAACCGGCGATAGGCCTGCTTGACCTTGTCGACCTCGGTGTCCGCCTCGACCGCCAGCAAGCGCAACGCCGCCGCATAGGTCATGGCCGCCCCTTCCGGCCTTACGACCTTGCGCGGCTCGTACTCCAGTGACATGGCCTGCACCTGGCGCCGGCTCATGCCCAGCTTGCTACCCCAGTCCAGCAGCAGTTCACGTTCCTTGTTGCCCATCTTGCCGTCAGCCCAAACCATGCGCCAACAGGCGCGCAAGGTGCCTTCGGCCGCATGCGGCTGCTGGCGAATACGCCGTAGGTGGCCGCCAAGCCGGTCCTTGCCGGCCTTGCCGCGGTTGAACGCATTGATTGCGCGCAACCGTGCTGGCTCGGCCAGGTCCAGGCGGACCATTTCCTGGCGCGCCTGCTGGATATGCTGCTCGGCCACCCGGCCATCGCACTTGGCCAGGCGCCCGAGCATCACGAACAACAACTCGTCATCGCGCATGGCCGGGCGCCCGCCCAGGCGTTCGCGCATGTCTTCCCAGCCTTCCAGGCGCAAACGGCGGTCAAGGGCCTGCCCGAGCAACACACCGAGCAAGGCGCCCGGAATGCTGGCCACGGCAAAGCCGGCGCCGGCGCCAATCAGTGTGCCTGGCCACCACATGTCAGGCGCGCTCGCCAATCAGGCGCTCGGCCTCGGCCAGGCGCTCGAGCGTGCCTACATCTACCCAGTGCCCACGGTAGTGCTCGCCTGAGACCTTGCCGGCCGCCATGGCCTGACGCAACAGCGGTGCCAGCTTGAAGGCACCGACCTGGCAACCTTCGAACAGCGCCGGGTGCAGCACCGAAATGCCACTGAAGGTCAGTGTGCCGGGCGCATCATCGCCATCGACTACCTGCTCGCTGTTTAAGCGGAAATCGCCTCGGCCATGATGGCCAGGGTTATCGACCAGCACCAGGTGGGCAAGGCCTTGCAGGGGGGCCTTCAGGCGCGCGAAATCGTAGTCGGTCCAGACATCGCCGTTCACCAGCAGGAAGGGCTCATCGCCCAACAGCGGCAGGGCCTTGAAGATACCGCCGCCGGTTTCCAGCGGCTCGCCCTCCGGCGAGTAGCGGATGCTCAGGCCAAAGCGGCTGCCATCCCCCAGGTAGTCTTCGATCTGCTGGCCGAGCCAGGCATGGTTGATTACCACCTCGGTAATGCCCGCTGCAGCCAGCGCGCGCAGGTGATATTCGATCAGCGGCTGGCCGGCGACCGGGACTAACGGTTTAGGGGTGTGCAGGGTCAGCGGGCGCATGCGCTCGCCTTTACCTGCCGCCAGGATCATTGCCTTCATGCACGCGCTCCGGCCTGCAACTCGGCAATCAGCGCACCCAGCTCCGCCAATTCGGGCCGGCGACCGATCACTTCATCTATATAGGCGAAGAAACGCGGCACGTCGCCCAGGTAGCGCGGCTTGCCGTCGCGGTGGCAGATGCGGGCAAAGATGCCGATCACCTTCAGGTGGCGCTGCACGCCCATCAGGTCGCTGGCGCGCTGGAAGGCCTCGAAATCGGCGTGCACCGGGATGCCGGCAGCCTGCGCCTGCTGCCAGTAGTCGCGCAGCCAGCCTTCTACCCGCGCCTGCGGCCAGCTGACGAAGGCGTCCTTGAACAGGCAGGTGATGTCATAGGTGACAGGGCCGTACACCGCATCCTGGAAGTCCAGTACGCCGGGGTTGGGGCTGCTCTGCATCAGGTTGCGCGGCATGTAGTCGCGGTGCACCAGCACCTTGGGCTGGGCCAGGGCGCTGTCGATCAGCAGTTGGCTGACACGCTGCCAGGTGGCTTTCTGGTTGTCGTTGAGGGCAAGGCCAAGCTCACGCCCCACATACCACTCGGGGAACAGCTCGACCTCGCGCCGCAGCAGGGCGTCGTCATAGCTGGGCAACTGGGCGTCCATTGGCAGGCGCTGGAACTTCAGCAGCGCTACGATGGCGTCGGCAAACAGCGCGTCGGCGTTGTCGGCATCAATGATATCAAGGTATGTCTGGTGACCCAGGTCGCCCAGCAGCAGGAAGCCGCGTTCCAGGTCCTGGGCGTGAATCAACGGTACATGCACGCCGGCGCTGGCCAGCAGCTGATCAACGGCGACGAACGGTCGGCAGTTCTCCTGCGGCGGGGGCGCATCCATGACCACGAAGCTGTGGCCAGCACCCTGCCAGCGGAAGTACCGGCGGAAGCTGGCATCACTGCTGGCGGCGGTCAGGCTGCCTTCGGGCACTTCGCCCCAGGCGTTGCTGTGGAAAAGATCTTTGAGCTGCTCAGCGAGCCAGACCGTCAGTTGTTGCAGGCGTACATCGTGTTCAGGCATTACAAGGGTCTCCGACGGCCCTAGCCGTCAAGCGGGTCATGCTTTATTATCCAGCATCTTTTTCAGACCATCGAGAGGCGTGCGGCCCCACACGCGGGCAGATGGCACGCAGGAAGCCCGGACTAATAAGATGGCATTGAAATCCCCCGCGTTTCGTAGAAAGTTTCCGTTGCTGGTAACCGGCGGTCTGCTGGCCCTGCAACCTCTGGCCACCTCGTACGTGGTGGCAGCCGAGCAGTTCGACTGCCAAGTGTCCGCCGCCGGTGGCTGGGACTGCAAGCCCAAAGCCCCAGTCGGCAACCTGCCGCCACGCCCGGTTCACGAGGGTGCTGCTGTCAGCACTGGCACCGAGGCCGCCAGCGAAGGCGAAACCGCGGACAAGCCAATGCTGGTCACCGCGGCCAAGGGCCGCGGCCTGAAGTCGCGCAGCGAAGACTACAGCCACCTGGACTGGGTGCCGCGTGAAAAGCTCACGGCCGCGCAGCTGGCCGAAACCGGCCCGTATTGCGGTGGCGCCTACATCGAGCCGACCCGCCCGGGCATGGCCGACACCACGCCGAAAGACGAGTCGCCGACCTACATCAACGCCAAGGTGTCCAAGTACCAGCAGGAGCAGCAGATCGCTACCCTCGCCGGTGACGTGGTCATGCGCCAGGGCAGCATGCAGGCCGAAGCCGACGAGGCCAACCTGTACCAGGCCGAGAACCGGGGCGAGCTCAAGGGCAACGTCAAGATCCGGGACAACGGCTCGCTGGTGGTTGGTGACCAGGCAGAAATCCAGCTCGACACGGGCGAAGCCCAGGTCGACAACGCCGAATACGTGATGCACAAGTCGCACATCCGCGGCAACGCCCTGTACGCCAAGCGTAGCGAAAACGCCATCATCCGCCTCAAGGACGGTACGTACACCACCTGCGAACCGGGCAGCAACGCCTGGCAGCTGAAGGGCAACAACATCACCCTGAACCCGGCCACCGGCTTCGGTACGGCGACCAACGTCACCCTGCGGGTCAAGGATTTCCCGGTGTTCTACACACCGTACATCTACTTCCCGATCGACGACCGTCGCCAGTCCGGCTTCCTGCCGCCTTCTTTCAGCACCAGCAGCGACACCGGCTTCATGCTGGTCACGCCGTACTACTTCAACCTGGCGCCGAACTACGATGCCACGTTGTACCCGCGCTACATGACCAAACGCGGCTTGCTGATGGAAGGCGAATTCCGCTACCTGACCAAGTCCAGCGAAGGCCAGTTCGGCGGCGCGTACCTGAACGACAAGGACGACGACCGCAAAGACCAGACTGACTACAAAGAACAGCGCTGGATGGTCAACTGGCAGCACAAGGGTGGCCTGGACGAGCGCCTGATGACCGAGGTGGACTACACCGACATCAGCGACCCGTTCTACTTCCAGGACCTGGAGTCGGACCAGATCGGCGTGGAAAGCCGCGACCTGCTGAACCAGCAGGGTGCGCTGACCTATCGTGGCGACAGCTACACCGCACGCCTGAACGTGCATGCCTACGAAATGGCGACCATTTCGCAGATCACCCCGTACGACCGCCTGCCGCAGCTGACCCTGAACGGGACGCTGCCATTCCAGCCGGGCGGCTTGAACCTGGGCTACGAAACTGAAGCAGTTCGCTTTGAACGTGACCTGAAGAACGATTTCGTTCGTGACAAAGATGGCAACCCTGATTTCTCCGCAGGGGCAGCAGGTCGTCGCCTGGACGAGAACGTCAGCGGTATCGCCCGCGCCAACGGTACTCGCCTGAACGTGGCACCGTCGATCAGCCTGCCAATGCAGGCCAGCTATGGCTTCGTTACACCGAAGCTGAAGTACGCTTATACCCATTACGATCTGGATCTGGACAGCAAGGGCAAGGCCGAAGCGATTACGCAATCGACTCAACCTGGCTACGGCAGCTACAACAGCTCGCTGAATCGCGATATCCCGATCTTCAGCGTCGACAGCGGCCTATACTTCGACCGCAACACCTCGATGTTCGGCAACAACTATCGCCAGACCCTCGAACCGCGCCTGTTCTACCTCTACGTCCCGTACAAGGACCAGAAGGACATCCCGCTGTTCGATACCGGCGAAACCCTGTTCAGCTACGATTCGCTGTTCCGCGACAACCGCTTCAGCGGCACTGACCGCATCGGTGACGAGAACAAGCTGTCGCTGGGCGTGACCACCCGCTGGATCGAAGACAACGGTTTCGAACGCCAGAACTTCAGCATCGGCCAGGCCTACTACTTCAAGGACCGCAAGGTTCAGCTGCCAGGTATCGACTACCGCACCCGCCAGGACTCGCAGTCCGACGTGTCGCCGTACGCCCTGCTGTACAACTACTACTTCAACCGCGACTGGCGCTTCAACTCGGACTTCAACTGGGACCCGGACAGCCGCAGCACCCGCTCGGGCAGCGCGATGTTCCACTACCAGCCTGAAGACAACCCGAACAAAATCGTCAACTTCGGTTATCGCTACCGTAACGACACCATTGCCTACGACTCGGCTACCGGCACCTGGAAAGTGGGCGGCGGTGACTATGGCACCCCTGGCGATCCGAACTACATCAAGGATTACTACAAGATCCAGCAGCACGACTTCTCGGTCATCTGGCCGATCGTGCCGCAGTGGAGCGTGATTGCCCGTTGGCAGCATGACTACAACCGCAACCGCACCCTGGAAGCCATGGGTGGTTTCGAATACGACAACTGCTGCTGGAAGCTGCGTCTGGTCAACCGTTACTGGATCGACTACGACGATTTCAGCCAGGCCCTTCCACAGAACGAAAAAGGCGACCACGGTGTCTTCCTTCAAATCGTCCTGAAAGGTCTCGGTGGTGTAGTGGGCAACAAGGTCGAATCTTTCCTCGACCAAGGCATTCAAGGTTATCGTGAACGTGAAGACCAAGCTTATTGATCGACTGCGCCCAGTGCTGCTGGGCGTCGCTTTGCTGAGTGGCGCGGTACATGCCGCGGTACAACCGCTTGATCGCGTGGTGGCCATCGTCGATAACGACGTGGTCATGCAAAGCCAGCTGGACCAGCGCGTCCATGAAGTGCAGCAAACCATCGCCAAGCGTGGCGGCGGCGTGCCGCCCGCCGGCGCCCTGGAACAGCAGGTACTGGAACGCCTGATCGTCGAGAACCTGCAGCTGCAGATCGGCGAACGCTCGGGCATCCGCATTACCGACGAAGAGCTGAACCAGGCCATCGGCACCATTGCCCAGCGCAATGGCATGTCGCTGGACCAGTTCCGCGCCGCCCTGGCCCATGACGGCCTGTCGTTCGACGACGCCCGCGACCAGGTCAAGCGCGAGATGATCATCAGCCGCGTGCGCCAGCGCCGCGTAGCCGAGCGCATCCAGGTGTCGGAGCAGGAAGTGAAGAACTTCCTCAACTCCGACATGGGCAAGATGCAGATGTCGGAAGAGTACCGCCTGGCCAACATCCTGATCCCGACCCCGGAAGCGGCCAACTCGGACGACATCCAGAAGGCTGCGCGCAAGGTCGGCGATGTCTACCAGCAGCTCAAGCAAGGTGCCGACTTCGGCCAGATGGCGATTGCCAACTCGGCCAGCGAGAACGCCCTGGAAGGCGGCGAGATGGGCTGGCGTAAAGCCGCCCAGCTGCCACCCGACTTCGCCAAGATGCTCAGCAGCATGCCAATTGGTGAAATCACCCAGCCGATCCGCATCCCCAACGGCTTTATCATCCTCAAGCTTGAGGAAAAGCGCGGTGGCAGCGAGAACGTGCTGCGTGACGAAGTACACGTGCGCCACATCCTGATCAAGCCAAGCGAAATCCGCAGCGAAGCGGCCACCGAGCAACTGGCCGAGCGCCTGTACGACCGCATCAAGAACGGCGAAGACTTCGGCGAGCTGGCGAAGAGCTTCTCGGAAGACCCGGGTTCGGCGCTTAACGGCGGCGACCTCAACTGGGTAGACCCGAACAGCCTGGTACCGGAGTTCCGCGAGCAGATGGCCAACGCCCAGCAAGGCGAAGTGACCAAGCCGTTCAAGACCCAGTACGGCTGGCACGTATTGGAAGTGCTGGGCCGCCGTGCCACCGACAGCACTGAGCAGGCGCGCGAACAGCAGGCCCTGAGCGTGCTGCGTAACCGCAAGTACGACGAAGAGCTGCAAACCTGGCTGCGCCAGATTCGCGACGAAGCCTACGTTGAAATCAAGCTGCCTGGCGCTGACCAGGCCGCCCAGTGAAGCCCCTGCGCTTCGCCGTTACTCCCGGCGAGCCGGCCGGCATAGGCCCCGACCTGTGCCTGCTGCTCGCCGCAGACGCCCAGCCCCACCCCCTGATTGCCATCACCAGCCGTGACCTGCTCGCCGAGCGGGCCACGCAGCTGGGGTTGGCCGTCAACCTGTTGCCGGTAGCCCCGGGCCAATGGCCCGAGCAGCCGGCGCCAGCGGGTAGCCTGTACGTCTGGGATACCCCCTTGGCAGCCCCGGTTACGCCGGGCCAGCTGGACAAGGCCAACGCCGCGTTCGTGCTGGAAACCCTGACCCGCGCCGGTCAAGGCTGCCTGGACGGGCATTTCGCCGGGATGATCACCGCCCCTGTCCACAAGGGCGTGATCAACGAAAGCGGTATCGCCTTCTCCGGGCATACCGAATTCCTTGCCGAACTGACCCACACCGCGCAAGTGGTGATGATGCTGGCCACCCGTGGCCTGCGCGTGGCCCTGGTGACCACGCACCTGCCGCTGCGTGACATTGCCGACGCCATCACCGCCGAGCGCATCGAGCGCGTTACCCGTATCCTGCATGCCGACATGCGCGACAAGTTTGGCATTGCCCAACCGCGCATCCTGGTGTGCGGCCTCAACCCGCACGCGGGTGAAGGCGGCCACCTGGGCCGCGAAGAAATCGACATCATCGAGCCGACCCTGGCCCGCCTGCGCACCGAAGGCATGGACCTGCGCGGGCCGCTGCCGGCCGATACCCTGTTTACCCCCAAATATCTGGAGCACTGCGACGCGGTGCTGGCGATGTACCACGACCAGGGCCTGCCCGTACTCAAGTACAAGGGCTTTGGCGCTGCAGTGAACGTGACCCTGGGCCTGCCGATCATCCGTACCTCGGTTGACCACGGCACCGCCCTGGACCTGGCCGGCAGCGGCAAGGTCGACACCGGCAGCCTGCGCGTCGCGCTGGAAACCGCCTACCAGATGGCCGAGAACCGACCATGAACGAGCAATACCAACACCGGGCGCGCAAGCGCTTCGGCCAGAACTTCCTGCACGACGCCGGCATCATCGACCGCATCCTGCGTGCCATCAACGCCAAGGCCGGCGAACACCTGCTGGAAATCGGCCCGGGCCAGGGCGCCCTGACCGAAGGCCTGCTGGGCAGCGGTGCACAGCTGGACGTGGTGGAACTGGACAAAGACCTGGTGCCGATCCTGCAGCACAAGTTCGCTGACCGCGGCAATTTCCGCCTGCACCAGGGCGACGCCCTGAAGTTCGACTTCAACCAGCTGGGCGTGCCAGCGCGCAGCCTCAAGGTGGTGGGCAACCTGCCCTACAACATCTCCACCCCGCTGATCTTCCACCTGCTTAGCCATGCCGGGCTGATCCGCGACATGCACTTCATGCTGCAGAAGGAAGTGGTCGAGCGCATGGCTGCCGGCCCTGGCGGTGGTGACTGGGGGCGTCTGTCGATCATGGTGCAGTACCACTGCCGCGTGGAACACCTGTTCAACGTAGGCCCGGGTGCTTTCAACCCGCCGCCGAAAGTGGACTCGGCGATCGTTCGCCTGGTGCCGCACGAAGTGCTGCCGTACCCGGCCAAGGACCACCTGCTGCTGGAACGTGTAGTACGTGAAGCGTTCAACCAGCGCCGCAAGACCTTGCGCAACACCCTGAAAGGCCTGCTCGACAGCGCAGCCATCGAAGCCGCTGGCGTGGATGGCAGCCTGCGCCCTGAACAGCTGGACCTGGCGGCGTTTGTGCGCCTGGCTGACCAGTTGGCTGATCAGCAACAAGCCTGATACAGGTACTGCACACCCTTCTAAGGCTGTGCAGTACTTGTAGGAGCGGCCTTGTGTCGCGAAAGGGCCGCAGAGCGGCCCCAGGATCTCAGCGTTAATGCAAATATTGCTGGGGCTGCTGTGCGGCCCTTTCGCGACACAAGGCCGCTCCTACAAGTGACCCGCGCCAGCCAATCCGGATGGCGCTGGCCCTCCCCCCTGCCAATGGCCTAGACTGCATTATTGCGTCAGCTCGCCCAAGGCCCTTGCATGTCCGACCCCCGCTATCAGATCGACGTCAGCGTCGTGACCCGCTTCCTCAAAGAACAATCCGACCCCGAAAACAGTCGTTTCGCGTTCGCCTATACCATCACCGTGCAGAACAACGGCTCGCTCAAGGCCAAGCTGCTGTCGCGCCACTGGCTGATCACCAACGGTGACGGCGAGGTCGAAGAAGTGCGTGGCGCCGGCGTGGTCGGCCAGCAGCCCAACATCGACCCGGGCCAGAGCCATACCTACAGCAGCGGTGCGGTCATCAGCACCCGTGTGGGCACCATGCAGGGCAGCTACCAGATGTTTGCCGAAGACGGCAAACGCTTCGATGCCGAGATCGCCCCGTTCCGCCTGGCGGTGCCCGGGGCACTGCACTGATGGCCACCTACGCCGTCGGTGACCTGCAGGGTTGTCTGCAGCCCCTCAAATGCCTGCTCGAACGCGTCAACTTCAACCCTGCCGTGGACCGCCTGTGGCTGGTCGGTGACCTGGTCAACCGCGGCCCCGAGTCGCTGGAAACCCTGCGCTTCCTGTACTCGATCCGCCAGTCGCTGGTCTGTGTGCTGGGCAACCACGACCTGCACCTGCTGGCCGCCTGGCACAACGTCGAGCGCCTGAAAAAAAGCGACACCCTGCGCGAGATCATCGAAGCCCCGGACGCCGACCAGCTGTTTGACTGGCTGCGCCAGCAAAAGCTGCTGCATTACGATGAAGCCAGGGGCATCGCCATGGCACACGCCGGCATTCCGCCGCAGTGGACGCTGGGGCAAGCGCTTAAGCTGGCAGAGGAAGTGGAGCAAGTGCTGCGCGACGATGGGCGCCTGAAGCTCTACCTCGACGGCATGTACGGCAACGAGCCGAACAAGTGGAGCAAGAACCTTACCGGCATTGAGCGCCTGCGCGTCATCACCAACTACTTTACGCGCATGCGCTTCTGCACTGCCGGGGGCAAACTCGACCTCAAGAGCAAGGAAGGCCTTGGCACCGCCCCTAAAGGCTACAAGCCCTGGTTTGCCCACAAGGACCGCCGCTCACGCCACGTGAAGATCATCTTCGGCCACTGGGCCGCCCTTGAAGGCCGTGCCGATGAACCTGGCGTCATCGCCCTGGACACCGGCTGCGTGTGGGGCGGCGCCATGACCCTGTACAACGTCGACAGCGGCGAATACCACCGCTGCGACTGCGCCGACGACGGCACCGTTCGCCAGCCGGCTCAACCCACTACACTGAACGACCAACCCTGACCCACGCTGATCAACCCTGAAGAGAACCGTAGCCATGAGCGAATTCAAGCGCATCCCTCCCGAACAGGCCCTGGCCCTGCGCGCGCAAGGTGCGGTAGTCGTCGACATTCGCGACCCGCAGGCCTTCGCGGCCGGCCATATCACTGGCGCACAGCATCTGGATAACCATTCGGTGGCCGAGTTCCTCCGCAATGCCGACCTCGATGCCCCGACCCTGGTAGTGTGCTACCACGGCAACTCCAGCCAGAGTGCTGCCGCGTACCTGGTGAACCAGGGTTTCTCCGACGTCTACAGCGTCGACGGTGGCTTTGAACTGTGGCGCGCCACCTACCCGGCCGAGACCGCCCAAGGCAGCGTCGAATAATTTTTTCATTTTTACTGCAGCCCGCGCCCCGTGCGGGCTTGCGGCTTATCTGACGAACGGTCGTTCGTAACTTCTGCCTACCTCGCCCCTTGACCTTGCGGATAACCAACTACGCTTAAGCTCAGGCCATCCAAAAAAGGGGAGAGCCGGTACACCGGCGTGCGGGTCATCGGTAGCGTTACAAGGTGTTCTGGGGGGTATACAGCAATCGGCGAACCCGGTTGCATGCCAGCATCAGCTGACTGATCCGGCGTCGTCTCCACGTATCGAGCGAGGTGACGTCATGAGTATTTTTAGCCACTTCCAAAACCGTTTCGAGTCCACGCGCCAGGAAGAACTCTCGCTGCAGGAGTACCTCGAGCTGTGCAAAGAGGATCGCAGTGCCTACGCATCGGCGGCTGAGCGGCTGCTGCTGGCTATCGGTGAGCCAGAGCTGATCGACACCTCTACCAACTCCAGGCTGTCGCGCATTTTTTCCAACAAGGTTATTCGCCGCTATCCGGCCTTTGCCGACTTCCATGGCATGGAAGAGTGCATTGACCAGATCGTGTCGTACTTCCGCCACGCCGCCCAGGGCCTGGAAGAGAAGAAACAGATCCTCTACCTGCTGGGCCCGGTAGGTGGCGGTAAATCGTCGCTGGCCGAAAAACTCAAGCAACTGATGGAAAAGGTACCGTTCTACGCCATCAAGGGTTCACCGGTATTCGAATCGCCCTTGGGCTTGTTCAACGCCACCGAAGATGGGGCCATTCTCGAGGAAGAGTATGGGATCTCACGGCGCTACCTGAACACCATCATGTCGCCATGGGCCACCAAGCGCCTGCAGGAATTCGGCGGCGATATCAGCAAGTTCAAGGTGGTGAAGCTCTACCCCTCGATCCTCAACCAGATCGCCATCGCCAAGACCGAACCCGGCGATGAAAACAACCAGGACATCTCCGCCCTGGTCGGTAAAGTCGATATCCGCAAACTTGAAGAATTCCCACAGAACGACGCCGATGCTTACAGCTACTCGGGCGCGCTGTGCCGGGCCAACCAGGGCCTGATGGAATTCGTCGAAATGTTCAAGGCGCCGATCAAGGTGCTGCACCCCTTGCTCACCGCCACCCAGGAAGGCAACTACAACAGTACCGAAGGCCTCGGGGCCATTCCCTATACCGGTATCCTGCTGGCCCACTCCAACGAATCGGAGTGGCACACCTTCCGCAACAACAAGAACAACGAGGCGTTCATCGACCGTATCTACATCGTCAAGGTGCCGTACTGCCTGCGCGTCAGCGATGAGATCAAGATTTACGACAAGCTGCTGGTCAACAGTTCGCTGTCCAAGGCCCATTGCGCGCCGGACACACTCAAGATGCTGGCCCAGTTCACTGTGCTTTCACGGCTCAAGGAACCTGAAAACTCCAACATCTATTCGAAGATGCGCGTGTACGACGGGGAAAACCTCAAGGATACCGACCCGAAGGCCAAGTCGATCCAGGAATACCGCGACTCGGCCGGCGTCGACGAGGGCATGAATGGCCTGTCGACTCGCTTCGCCTTCAAGATCCTGTCCAAGGTGTTCAACTTCGACCCACACGAAATCGCCGCCAACCCGGTGCACCTGCTGTACGTGCTGGAGCAGCAGATCGAACAGGAACAGTTCCCGGCCGAAGTGCGTGAACGCTACCTGCGCTACCTGAAGGAATACCTGGCGCCGCGCTACATCGAGTTCATCGGCAAGGAAATCCAGACAGCCTACCTGGAGTCCTACAGCGAATACGGGCAAAACATCTTCGACCGTTATGTGCTGTACGCGGACTTCTGGATCCAGGACCAGGAATACCGCGACCCGGAAACCGGCGAGATCCTCAACCGCATCGCCCTCAACGAAGAGCTGGAGAAAATCGAGAAGCCGGCCGGCATCAGCAACCCGAAAGACTTCCGCAACGAGATCGTCAACTTCGTACTGCGCGCACGCGCCAACAACAACGGCAAGAACCCAAGCTGGCTCAGCTATGAAAAGCTGCGGGTGGTGATCGAGAAGAAAATGTTCTCCAACACCGAAGACCTGCTGCCGGTCATCAGCTTCAACGCCAAGGCCAGCAAAGAGGACCAGAAGAAGCACAACGACTTCGTCACCCGGATGGTGGAGCGTGGTTATACCGACAAGCAGGTGCGCCTGCTCTCGGAATGGTACCTGCGGGTCAGGAAATCGCAATAAAGCGGCATGCTGCCTAGTGACAAGCTACAAGCTGCAAGCCTCAAGTTGATTGGCGCCGGCGCAAGCCAGGCGCCAACATCTGCGGCAGTGATGGCTGCTTCTACTTGCAGCTTGAAGCTTACCGCTTGGAGCTTATGGCTTGTGGCTTGCAGCTGTTCCCAGCTACCGGAGGGACCATGAGCTACGTTATCGACCGCCGCCTGAACGGCAAGAACAAGAGCACGGTCAACCGCCAGCGCTTCCTGCGGCGGTACCGCGAACACATCAAGAAGGCCGTCGAAGAGGCGGTAAGCCGCCGTTCCATCATGGACATGGAACACGGCGAACAGATCAGCATTCCCGGGCGCGACATCGACGAACCGGTGCTGCACCATGGCCGCGGGGGCAAACAGACCATCGTGCACCCTGGCAACAAGGAGTTCACCGCCGGTGAACACATCCCCCGCCCGCAAGGTGGCGGCGGGGGTGGCAGTGGCCGAGGCAAGGCCGGCAACTCCGGCGAAGGCATGGACGAGTTCGTCTTCCAGATCACCCAGGAAGAGTTCCTCGAATTTATGTTCGAGGACCTCGAACTGCCCAACCTGGTCAAGCGTCACCTCACCGGTGCCGACACCTTCAAGACAGTACGCGCCGGTATCGCCAATGAAGGCAACCCGTCACGCATCAACATTGTGCGTACCCTGCGTTCGGCCCATGCCCGGCGTATCGCCCTGACCGGCAGCAGCCGCGCGCTGCTACGCGAAGCGCAGAAAGAACTGGCCCGGCTGAAAGTCGAAGAGCCGGATAATTTCACCGACATCCAGGAAGTCGAGCAGGAAATAGAGCGCCTGAAGGCGCGCATCAACCGCCTGCCCTTCCTCGACACCTTCGACCTCAAGTACAACCTGCTGGTCAAGCAACCCAACCCCAGCTCGAAAGCGGTGATGTTCTGCCTGATGGACGTCTCCGGCTCGATGACCCAGGCGACCAAGGACATCGCCAAGCGCTTCTTCATCCTGCTGTACCTGTTCCTCAAGCGTAACTACGACCGTATCGAAGTCGTGTTCATCCGCCACCACACCAGTGCCCGGGAAGTTGACGAAGAAGAGTTCTTTTACTCGCGGGAAACCGGCGGCACCATCGTCTCCAGCGCACTGAAGCTGATGCAGGAGATCATGGCTGAACGCTACCCGGCCAGCGACTGGAACATCTATGCCGCCCAGGCCTCAGACGGCGACAACTGGAACGACGACTCGCCGATCTGCCGTGAGATTCTGTCCAAGCAGATCATGCCGCATGTGCAGTACTACACTTACGTCGAGATCACCCCCCGTGAGCACCAGGCGCTGTGGTATGAATACGAACGCATCGGCGAAGCCTACCCCGACACGTTCGCCCAACAGCAGCTGGTATCGGCCGGCGACATCTACCCGGTCTTCCGTGAACTCTTCCAGCGCAGGTTAGCCACATGACCGCCAGAGCACAGAGACGCCAACCCATTTCCACCGGGTCCGAGTGGACGTTCGAACTGATCCAGACCTACGACCGGGAAATCAGCCGCCTGGCCGAGCGTTACGCCCTGGACACCTACCCCAACCAGATCGAAGTAATCACCGCCGAGCAGATGATGGATGCCTACGCCTCGGTCGGCATGCCGCTGGGCTACCACCACTGGTCCTACGGCAAGCAGTTCCTCAGCACCGAGAAGTCGTACAGCCGTGGCCAGATGGGCCTGGCCTACGAGATCGTGATCAACTCCGACCCGTGCATCGCCTACCTGATGGAAGAAAACACCATGTGCATGCAGGCACTGGTGATCGCCCATGCCTGCTACGGGCATAACAGCTTTTTCAAGGGCAATTACCTGTTCCGCACCTGGACTGATGCCAGTTCGATCATCGACTACCTGGTGTTCGCCAAGCAGTACATCGCCCAGTGCGAAGAGCGCCATGGCATCGATGCCGTAGAAGACCTGATCGACTCTTGCCATGCCTTGATGAACTACGGGGTCGACCGCTACAAGCGCCCGTACCCGATTTCTGCCGAAGAGGAGCGGCGTCGGCAGCAGGAGCGCGAAGAGCACCTGCAGCGGCAGATCAACGACCTGTGGCGGACCATCCCCAGAAGCGCCGACAAGGCGGGTGAGCGCGATGAGGGGCGCTTCCCCGCCGAACCGCAGGAAAACATCCTGTATTTCATTGAGAAAAACGCCCCTCTGCTCGAACCCTGGCAGCGCGAAGTGGTGCGCATCGTGCGCAAGATCGCCCAGTATTTCTACCCGCAGCGCCAGACCCAGGTGATGAACGAAGGCTGGGCAACCTTCTGGCACTACACCCTGATGAACGACCTGTACGACGAGGGGCTGATCACCGAAGGGTTCATGATGGAATTTCTGCAGTCGCACACCAGCGTGGTGTTCCAACCCGGCTTCGACAGCCCGTACTACAGCGGCATCAACCCCTACGCGCTGGGCTTTGCAATGTACACCGACATTCGCCGCATCTGCGAAAACCCGACGGAGGAAGATCGCCACTGGTTCCCCGACATTGCCGGCAGTGACTGGCTTTCTACCATCAAGTTTGCCATGAGCAGCTTCAAGGACGAGAGCTTTATCCTGCAGTACCTGTCACCCAAAGTGATGCGCGACCTCAAACTGTTCAGCATCCTCGATGATGACCAGCGTGATGACCTGCTGGTGCCCGCCATCCATGACGAAGCCGGCTACCGGGTCATTCGTGAGCAACTGGCGGCCCAGTACAACCTGGGCAACCGTGAACCGAACGTGCAGATCTGGAGCGTCGACCGCCGTGGCGACCGCTCGCTGACCCTGCGCCACCAGCAGCACAACCGTAAACCGCTGGGCGACTCGACCGAAGAAGTGCTCAAGCACCTGCACCGCCTGTGGGGGTTCGATATCCACCTGGAAACCGTCCAGGGCGAGCAAGTGATGAAGACCCACCACATGCCACCACGCGGCGAACACGGCGAAAGCGCCGAATACGGGCGCATGGACCTGGCGGTCATTCACCACCTCTAGCGCAACGCCATGGCTGCCGACGGGTTATCCTGTCGGCAGTTATGGAGAGCTGCACATGCACATCTACAAAGTTGGCGGCGCCGTGCGCGACCGCCTGCTCGGCCGCCCGGTCAGCGACATTGACTGGTTGGTGGTCGGCGCCAGCGTCGAGGAAATGCTTGCCCAAGGTTATCGCCCGGTCGGGGCGGATTTCCCGGTTTTTTTGCACCCGAAAACCGGTGAGGAATACGCGCTGGCGCGTACCGAGCGCAAGAGCGGGCGTGGTTATGGCGGGTTCACCTTTCACGCCAGCCCCGATGTCACCTTGGAAGAAGACCTGATTCGCCGGGACCTCACCATCAATGCAATGGCCGAGGACGAAGCCGGCACGGTACATGACCCGTACCATGGCAAGCAGGATCTCGACCAACGCTTGCTACGCCATGTTTCCCCGGCGTTCGCCGAAGATCCGCTGCGCGTCTTGCGCGTTGCGCGCTTTGCTGCCCGCTATGCGGCGCTGGGCTTTCGGGTTGCCGACGAGACCCTGGAGCTGATGCGTCAGATCAGTGATTCGGGCGAGTTGCAGGCGCTGACCGCCGAACGCAGCTGGAAGGAAATCGAGCGAGCGCTGATGGAGGCGCAACCGCAGGTGTTCTTCCAGGTGCTGCGTGCATGTGGAGCCCTGCAACAGCTGCTGCCTGAGCTTGAGGACGACACCCAGGCCCTGGCAGCGCTGGGGCAGGCCGCGCTGCACGAACAGCCCCTGCACGTGCGCTGGGCCTGCCTGCTGCATACCCTGCCCCCGACCTCGATCAAGGCGGTCAACCAGCGCCTCAAGGCGCCGCGTGAGTGCCAGGAATTGGCGTTGCTGACGGGTGAGTGCCTGGGGCAGGCAGACCAGGCGCTGGCTTTGCCTGCTACGGCCTTGCTGGAGCTGCTGCAAAAGTTTGATGTGTACCGGCGGCCGCAGCGCTTCGAGGATTTTCTGAGCGCTTGCGCAATGACTGCGCTGGGCGGGGGTGATGCGGGTTATCCACAAGCGGATTATCTGCGTGGTGCAGCGGCGGCGGCGCGGGCGGTGGATGTGAAGCCGTTGGTGCAGGCTGGACATACCGGCCAGGTTTTGGGCGAAGCGCTCAAAGGGGAGCGACTGAAAGCGCTTGAGGCTTACCAGCGCGGTTAGACATACCGGCCTGCAGGTGTAGGAGCGGCCTTGTGTCGCGAAAGGGCAGCGAAGCAGCCCCGGCGATTTGTGCACCTGCGCTGATATTCTGGGGCTGCTTCGCAGCCCTTTCGCGACACAAGGCCGCTCCTACACCCGCGAAAGGGCCGGTACAGGTTTACGCCGGAGTCAACTGCAACCCACGCCACTCAAAGGCCACCGGGGCCAGCACCTGGTCGATCTGCGCTTCCTGCCACAGCTGCGCCATGGTCTTGCCCACCCCCGGATGCACCAACTCGGGTGCCAGCAGCGACAGCGGCCACAGTACAAAGGCGTTCTTCAAAATCTCGGCGCGCGGCAGCACCAGCCCATCGAAGGTGCCATGCAAGCCGTCATACATCAGCACGTCGATATCCAGCGGCAACCCTTTGCGATCGGGCGCATAGCGGCCATTTTCGGCTTCGATGAACTTCAGCCGGCGGTCCAGTTCGATCAACGGCAACGCGGTTTGCCCGGTCACCACGAAGTTGATGAACGGCCCGCTCTTGATCCCCACCGCCTGGCTTTCAAAAACCGGCGAACAGCGCATGTCGGTGAGGATGCCGGCCAATGCATCAAGCCCGGCGCACAGGTGCGCCTCACGGTCGATGTTGCTGCCAAGGCCCAGGTAAACCGTGCTCAGAGACATCCGCGCTCGATCTCCACGCCTACACCGCCACGGGCCGCCGGTACCGCGCCGGGCTTGGTCAGCTTCAACCGCACCCACGGGATGTGGAACTCTTCCATCAAGGTTGCCACCAGGCGCTCGGCAAAGGTTTCCACCAATTCGAAACGGGCCTGCTCGGCAAACGCCTGGATACGCGCCGACACGCTGGCGTAGTCCAGCGCCAGGTTCAGGTCATCACCTGCTGCTGCCGGGCGGTTGTCCCAGGCAAAGCTCAGGTCCAGGCGCAAGCACTGGCGAATATCCCGCTCCCAGTCATAGGCACCGATGACGGTATCGACTTCCAGGCCTTCGATGAACACTCTGTCCAAGCACTTCTCTCCACAGCACGACAAGGGCGACTGGCGCCGTTAGAATCAGGGCGTCCTCGCCCGGAATAGTTAGCATGTTTTGGTTACTGGCGTTGCTCGCCTACCTGCTCGGCTCGCTGTCCTTCGCCATTGTCCTTAGCCGCCTTTCGGGCAGCCCGGACCCGCGTTCCAGCGGTTCAGGCAATGCAGGCGCCACCAACATGCTACGCCTGGCAGGCCGCAAGATGGCGATCCTGACCCTGCTTGGCGACCTGTGCAAGGGCCTGTTGCCAGTATTGCTCGCCCGCCTTGCCGGGCTGGACCTGCACGAACAGGCCTGGGTTGGCGTGTGCGCGGTGCTGGGCCATCTGTTCCCGCTGTACTTCCGCTTCCAGGGCGGCAAGGGCGTGGCGACGGCCGCCGGCATGCTCATGGGCCTGTACTTCCCGGCCGCACTGCTGGCCATTGGCGCCTGGCTGCTGATTTTCTACCTCACCCGCACCAGCTCGCTGGCCGCACTGATCGCCACGCCGCTGACCCTGCCACTGCTGGCCTGGCGCGAGCCAGAAGCCCTGCTGCCGATCACCGTGCTTACCGCATTGATCGTGTGGAGCCACCGCAGCAACCTGCGCGACCTGTTCGCCGGGCGCGAGCGCCACTTCTGAACCTTGCCGTCAAACCGTGCAGTTGCGGCCCTTACAGCGGCGGCAACTGCTCCATCGGCCAGCGCGCCTGCACGCTGATCGCCAGGCCCTGCTGCTGCCCGGCCAACAGGCGCTGGCAACCGGCATAGGCGATCATCGCGCCGTTGTCGGTGCAGAACTGCGGGCGCGCGTAGTACACGTTGCCCTTGATGCCAGCCAGCATGTCTTCCAGCGAGGCGCGCAACGCCTTGTTGGCACTCACGCCGCCGGCAATGACCAGGCGCTTGAGGCCAGTCTGCTTGAGGGCACGCTTGCACTTGATGGTCAAAGTCTCCACCACCGCCTGCTGGAATGCCAGGGACACGTCGCAACGGGTTTGCTCACCGTCGTCGCCAGCACGCTTGCACTGCTGCCAGGTGTTCAGGGCGAAGGTCTTGAGGCCACTGAAACTGAATTCCAGGCCTGGGCGATCGGTCATCGGCCGCGGGAATACAAAGCGCCCAGGCACGCCCTGCTCTGCCAGGCGCGCGATTTCCGGGCCGCCAGGGTAATTCAGGCCAATCAGCTTGGCAGTCTTGTCGAACGCCTCGCCGGCGGCGTCATCCAGGCTCTCGCCCAGCAACTCGTACTGGCCGATGCCATCAACCCGAACCAACTGGGTGTGGCCGCCGGAAACCAACAAAGCGACGAACGGAAACTCGGGCGGGTTTTCTTCCAGCATAGGCGCCAGCAAGTGGCCTTCCATGTGGTGCACGCCAATCGCCGGAATGTCCCAGGCAAAGGCCAGCGCCTGAGCGCAGGAAGCCCCTACCAGTAATGCCCCGACCAGGCCAGGGCCCGCGGTGTAGGCAATGGCGTCGATTTCGGTGGCAACACAGCCAGCCTCGTCCAGCACCTGGCGGATGAGCGGCAGCATGCGCTTGACGTGGTCACGCGAGGCAAGCTCGGGCACCACGCCACCAAACACGCGGTGCAGGTCGATCTGGCTGAACAATGCGTCGGCCAACAGACCGCGTTCACTGTCGTATAATGCGACGCCAGTTTCGTCGCAGGATGTTTCCAATCCCAGTACTAGCATGGGTTCGTCCCTTGTGGGGGCTGAATTCGAAGCCGCGCATGATAGTCCCCGTGTCGGATGCCGACCAGCGGTTTTCGATCAGAGGCTTTGCATTCCGGCTTGCTAAGGGTTAACATCCGCAACCCTTGAAAACCGACGTTCTCCAGCACACCTTTGTTTTGCCAGGAGCACGTCTACCCCGGTAATGAATTAAGGTAGCCCTGGATGCCAGCCGTCAAAGTTAAAGAGAACGAACCCTTCGACGTAGCTCTGCGTCGTTTCAAGCGCTCCTGCGAAAAAGCCGGTGTACTGGCTGAAGTTCGTAGCCGCGAGTTTTACGAGAAGCCGACCGCAGAGCGTAAGCGCAAAGCAGCTGCAGCTGTTAAGCGTCACGCCAAGAAAGTTCAGCGCGAACAGCGCCGCGCCGTTCGTCTGTACTAATACAGGCGTTCAACGCAAAGCTTCTGCCCTGCCCGGCTAACCGCCGGGCGATGGCAGTGGTCGTTTCAAACTTGGGCAGCTAGCCCAAGGCCCTGCACAAGCTTCACGCGAACTGCACATGGGCAACCTGCCTGAAACGTCAGAGCTGGTCCTTCTTGCTGTATGACCAGACGTGCACGTCAGACTGACGGGCCCTTAGGGGCTGGCGACGAGCACACATTTCCTCGCACCTCCCCAAGCGGTACCCGCCCCATTCGGCGCGCGAGCGATTAGACTTGCCAGTTGCCAGATGACGAGACTGCCATGGCCGGGCTGATTCCCCAGAGCTTCATTGACGACCTGATCAACCGCCTCGACATCGTCGACGTGGTGAGTTCGCGCGTCCAGCTGAAAAAGACCGGCAAGAACTACTCCGCCTGCTGCCCGTTCCACAAGGAAAAGACCCCTTCCTTCACGGTCAGCCCCGACAAGCAGTTCTACTACTGCTTCGGCTGCGGCGCCGGTGGCAACGCCCTGGGCTTCGTCATGGACCACGACAACCTGGACTTTCCCCAGGCTGTCGAGGAACTGGCCCGCGCCGCCGGCATGGAAGTGCCCCGCGAGCAAGGCCGCCGCGACAACAAGCCGCGCCAGCCTACCGACTCGCCGCTGTACCCGCTGCTGGATGCCGCCTCGGAGTTCTACCGCCAGGCCCTGCGCAGCCACCCGACCCGCAAGGCGGCGGTGGACTACCTCAAGGGCCGCGGCCTGTCCGGGGAAATCGCCCGCGATTTCGGCCTGGGCTTCGCTCCGCCTGGCTGGGACAACCTGCTCAAGCACCTGGGCGCCGACACCCTGCAGCAGAAGGTAATGATCGATGCCGGCCTGCTGATCGAGAACGCCGAAAGCGGCAAGCGCTACGACCGCTTCCGCGACCGGGTGATGTTCCCGATCCGCGACAGCCGCGGGCGCATCATTGCCTTCGGTGGCCGAGTGCTCGGCGACGACAAGCCCAAGTACCTGAACTCCCCGGAAACCCCGGTGTTCCACAAGGGCCAGGAGCTGTACGGGCTGTACGAGGCGCGCAAGCACAACCGCAACCTCGACGAAATCATCGTCGTCGAGGGCTACATGGACGTCATCGCCCTGGCCCAGCAAGGCCTGCGCAATGCCGTGGCCACGCTTGGCACCGCCACCAGCGAAGAGCACCTCAAGCGCCTGTTCCGCGTGGTGCCCAGCGTGCTGTTCTGCTTCGACGGCGACCAAGCCGGGCGCAAGGCCGCCTGGCGTGCCCTGGAGTCGACCTTGTCGAACCTGCAGGACGGCCGCCGCGCGCGCTTCCTGTTCCTGCCCGAAGGCGAAGACCCGGACAGCCTGGTGCGCGCCGAAGGCACCGATGCTTTCATGGCCCGCATCAACCAGCATGCCCAACCGCTGGCCGACTATTTCTTCGAGCAACTGGGCGTCGAAGCCGACCCGCGCTCGCTGGAAGGCAAGGCGCACATGGCGACCCTGGCCGCACCGTTGATCGAAAAGATCCCCGGCGCCAACCTGCGTCAACTGATGCGCAACCGCCTGAAAGAAATCACCGGCCTCGACCCACAGCAGGTCGAACAACTGGCGCAGCAGGCGCCAGCGGCCGGCAGCGTGCCGGATTACGACCCGGGCTACGACTACGACGCCATGGCCAGCTACACCCCCGACTACGGCGACATGCCCCAGCACGACTTTGCGCCGGTGCAGCAGGAGCAGGCGTGGAAGCCAAACAAGGGCGGCGGCAAGAAGCCCTGGAGCGACAAGCCATGGGACAAGAACCGTAAGGGCGGCAAGCCCTGGCAGCAACGCGACGAAGCACCGCCACGTGTGCCGGCACCGGTCGAACCGCCTACCCTGGCGGCCCTGCGCACCCTGCTGCACCACCCGCTGCTGGCCGGCAAGGTGGAAGACGCCAGCCACTTCGCCGACGAAGAACACCTGTACAGCCAGCTGTTGGTGGCATTGATCGAAGCCGCACAGAAAAATCCTGGGCTAAGCTCAATGCAGTTGATCGCACGTTGGCATGGTACCGAACAGGGCCGCCTGCTGCGGGCCTTGGCAGAAAAGGAATGGCTGATCGTGGCCGACAACCTTGAACAACAGTTTTTCGACACTATAACTAGCTTGTCCGCCCGCCAACGCGAGCGCAGCCTGGAACAACTGCTCAGGAAATCACGTCAAAGCGAATTGACCAGCGAGGAAAAAACCCAGCTCCTCGCCCTGCTGAGCCGGAATGTTCCCGCACAAACGCCGACCTCATCTGGCGCGTGAGGCCCATGCTCGGGTATAATCCTCGGCTTGTTTTTTGCCCGCCAAGACCTTCAGTGGATAGGGTGTTATGTCCGGAAAAGCGCAACAGCAGTCTCGTATCAAAGAGTTGATCACCCGCGGTCGTGAGCAGGGCTACCTGACTTACGCGGAGGTCAACGACCACCTGCCTGAGGATATTTCAGATCCGGAACAGGTGGAAGACATCATCCGCATGATCAACGACATGGGGATCAACGTATTCGAGAGTGCTCCGGATGCGGATGCCCTTCTGTTGGCGGAAGCCGACACCGACGAAGCCGCGGCCGAAGAAGCCGCTGCTGCGTTGGCGGCAGTTGAAACCGATATCGGCCGCACGACCGACCCGGTGCGCATGTACATGCGCGAAATGGGTACTGTCGAGCTGCTGACCCGCGAAGGCGAGATCGAAATCGCCAAGCGTATCGAGGAAGGCATCCGCGAAGTGATGGGCGCTATCGCGCACTTCCCGGGTACTGTCGACTACATTCTCGGCGAATATGACCGTGTCACCACCGAAGGTGGCCGTCTGTCCGATGTTCTCAGCGGTTACATCGACCCTGATGACAACATCGCTGCACCGACCGAAGAAGTACCGGTCCCGGGTGCCAAGGCCCCTGCGGCCAAGGAAGAATCGGACGACGAAGACGAAGAAAGCGAAGGCAGTGACGACGAGGAAGAGGCCGAAAGCGGTCCCGACCCTGTGGTTGCAGCCCAGCGTTTCGGTGCGGTCAACGACCAGCTTCAGGCCACCAACAAGGTCCTGAAGAAGAACGGTCGTGGCCATAAGGAAAGCGTCGAGGCCCTGCAGGCCCTGGCTGACCTGTTCATGCCGATCAAGCTGGTACCGAAGCAGTTCGAGGTACTGGTCGAGCGTGTTCGCGATGCCCTGAGCCGCCTGCGCCAGCAAGAACGCGCCATCATGCAACTGTGCGTCCGTGACGCCCGCATGCCGCGTGCCGACTTCCTGCGCATGTTCCCGAGCAACGAAACCGACCAGACCTGGAGCGGTGACCTGGCCAAGCGCAACACCAAGTGGGCTGCTGCCCTGGGTGAAAAGGACGCTGCCATTGTTGCTTGCCAGCAGAAGCTGATCGACCTTGAGACCGAAACCGGCCTGACCGTTGCCGAGATCAAGGAAATCAACCGTCGCATGTCGATTGGTGAAGCCAAGGCCCGCCGCGCCAAGAAAGAAATGGTCGAGGCGAACCTGCGTCTGGTGATCTCCATCGCCAAGAAGTACACCAACCGTGGCCTGCAGTTCCTCGACCTGATCCAGGAAGGCAACATCGGCTTGATGAAAGCGGTGGACAAGTTCGAATACCGTCGCGGCTACAAGTTCTCGACCTACGCCACCTGGTGGATCCGTCAGGCGATTACCCGTTCGATCGCCGACCAGGCACGCACCATCCGTATTCCGGTGCACATGATCGAAACGATCAACAAGCTCAACCGTATTTCCCGGCAGATGCTGCAGGAAATGGGTCGCGAACCGACCCCGGAAGAGCTGGGCGAGCGCATGGAAATGCCTGAGGACAAGATCCGCAAGGTACTGAAGATCGCCAAAGAGCCGATCTCCATGGAAACCCCGATCGGTGACGACGAAGATTCGCACCTGGGCGACTTCATCGAGGACTCGACCATGCAGTCCCCGATCGACGTGGCCACGGTCGAAAGCCTGAAAGAAGCCACCCGCGACGTGCTCTCGGGGCTGACCGCACGCGAAGCCAAAGTGCTGCGCATGCGTTTCGGTATCGACATGAACACCGACCATACCCTCGAAGAGGTGGGCAAGCAGTTTGACGTAACGCGTGAGCGGATCCGTCAGATCGAAGCGAAGGCGTTGCGCAAACTGCGCCACCCAACGCGCAGCGAGCACTTGCGCAGCTTCCTCGACGAGTGATGACAAAACCCCGGCCCAGGCCGGGGTTTTTCTTTTCTGCTTTCTGAAACTCTCGCGGTCCTTGTAGGAGCGGCCTTGTGTCGCGAAGGGGCTGCAAAGCAGCCCCCGGGATTGAGCATCACGCATGGATTGCCGGGGCCGCTCTGCGGCCCTATCGCGACGCAAGGCCGCTCCTACAGTTACTGCGCCGCCTCAAAATGCAGCGAAGGCATGACGCATGAAGGGTAAGCCCCGAAATTTGCGCAAGGCCCTGTTGTATCTGACAAAAGACCCCACCTTCCACTGCACACCTGCAGCAATGCCCGTCTACACTCGACTCAGACCCCTGAATGCGAGGCCGCCATGTCCTTCAAGCCGGCCATCCTGTTGCTGCTCCTGATGTTGTGGAACGTAACGGCCGGCGCCCTGACCCTGACAGACGAAGAGAAAGCCTGGCTGGCTGCCCACCCGCAGCTGAGCCTGGGCGTTGACGCCTCTTGGCCACCGTTCGAGTTTCGCGACCAGGAAGGCCGCTACCAGGGATTGGCCGCCGATTACATCGCCACGATCCAGCAACGCCTGGGCGTAACGCTGAAACCGGTCGAGCCCAGCAGCTGGACCGAGGTACTGGCACAGGTGCGGGAAAACCGTATCGACCTGCTACCCGGCATCATGTCGACCCCCGAACGCCAGGCCTACCTGGCGTTCACTCGCCCATACCTCGACTTCCCCATCGTTATCCTCGCCCACAAAGGCGGCGCACAGCCGCGCAACCTTGATGACCTGTACGGCCTGAAAATCGCGGTGGTAGAAAACTACGCCCCGCACGAGTTGCTGCGTACCCACCATCCAGACCTCAACCTGGTGGCCCTGCCCAATGTCAGCTCAACGCTGCAGGCGCTGGCTACCGACCAGGTGGACGCCGTAGTCGGTGACCTGGCGTCCAGCATCTGGAGCCTGCGCCAGCTCAAGCTCGACGGCCTCTACGTTAGCGGCGAAACGCCCTACCGCTACCAACTGGCCATGGCCGTCCCGCGCAACAACCAGGTACTGGTCGGCATTCTCGACAAAGTCATGGCCGACATGAGCAGCAGCGAGGTCAGCCAGATCCAGCAGCGCTGGGTGGGCAATGTGGTCGACCAGCGGCTGTTCTGGTCCGACTTGCTGGTGTATGGCCTGCCAGCGATGCTGTTGCTGATGGCCGTGCTGGCCGTCGTCATCCGCATCAACCGCCGGCTCAGCTCGGAAATTTCCCGGCGCATCGCCTTGGAGCAGGAGCTGCGCAGCAGCGAATACCACTACCGCGGCCTGGTCGAAAGCCTGTCAGCCATCGCCTGGGAGGCCGACGCCAACGACTACACCTACAGCTACGTGTCACCGCATGCCGAAGACCTGCTGGGCTACCCGTTGACCGACTGGCTCAGGCCCGGCTTCTGGCGCAGCATCCTGCACCCAGAGGACGCCCTCTGGGCCCAGGCCTACTGTGACAGCGAAGCCGCCGCTGGGCGCGACCACAGCCTGGATTACCGGGTAATCCGCGCCGACGGCCAGCCACTCTGGGTACGCAACATCGTCAGCATGATCGAACACGGGCACCAGCCGGTGATGCGTGGGTTGATGATCGACATCAGCGAAACCAAGCGCACCGAGGACGCCCTGCGCCTGTCAGAGCAGAAGTTTGCCTCGGTGTTCCAGCAGTGCCCCGATATCTTGCTGATCGCCCGCCACCGCGACGGCTGCCTGCTGGAGGTGAACGAAGCCTTCGAAGAGCAGATCGGCCTGACCCCGGAGCAAGTCATTGGCCGCACCGCCACCGAGCTCAACCTGTGGGGCGACGAAGGCAGCGGGCCGCTGGTGCTTGAGCGCTTGCACCAGGGTGGTATCCGCAACCTGGAGATGAGCTTCCGCCGCAGCAACGGGCAATTGTTCACCGGCCTGACCTCAGCCGAAACCTTCGAGCTCGACGGCATCCCCGCGCTGGTGGTAGCGGTACGCGACATCAACCAGCTCAAGGAAACCCAGCAGCAACTGCAAACCTCGGAAGAGAAATTCGCCAAAGCCTTCCATGCCTCGCCCGACGGCCTGCTGTTGTCGCGCCAGAGCGACGGCCTGCTGCTGGAAGTGAACGAAGGCTTCTGCCGCCTCACCGGCCACGACCTCAACCCGACCATCGACCAGACCTCGCTGGACCTGGGCATCTGGGTCGACCTCAACGAGCGCAAGCGCCTGATCGACCAGCTTAACCGCGAAGGCTTCGTGCGCGACTTCACTTGCCATATCCGCCGCAGCGACGGGCAGATCCGCCTGTGCGAGCTGTCCGCCCGTCCTCTGCCGATTACCGGCGTCGACTGCATGCTGACCATCGCCCGCGACATCACCGAGCGGCACCTGATGCAGGAAAAACTGCAGCTGGCCGCCACCGTGTTTGAGAACACCGCCGAAGGCGTGCTGATTACCGACATCGACCAGCGCATCAGTGCCGTCAACCGCGCCTTCAGCGAAATCACCGGCTACAGCGAAATCGAAGCCCTTGGCCAAACCCCGCGCCTGCTCGCCTCTGGCCAGCACGACAGCGCCTTCTATGCCGCCATGTGGCACCAACTGACCGATGAAGGCCACTGGCAAGGCGAGATCTACAACAAGCGCAAAAACGGCGAGTTGTACCCCGGCTGGCTGACCATCAGTGCAGTGCGCAACAGCGAGCGCGAAATCACCCATTTTGTCGCCGTATTCGCCGACATCTCCAGCCTTAAACACGCCCAGGCCAAGCTTGACTACCAGGCCCACCACGACCCGCTGACCGGCCTGCCCAACCGCGCCCTGTTCGAAAACCGCCTGCAGGCGGTGCTCACCTGCGCTCAAGTGTCCAACCGCCAGGGTGCAGTGCTGTTCCTCGACCTCGACCGCTTCAAGCACATTAACGACAGCCTTGGCCACCCGGTTGGCGATTTGCTGCTCAAAGGCATCGCCCAGCGCCTGAAAGAGCAGGTACGCGACGTCGACACCGTGGCCCGCCTGGGCGGCGACGAATTCATCATCTTGCTGCCCGGCCTGCACAAGCCGAGCGACGCCAGCAGCATCGCCAACAAGCTGCTGGCCTGTTTCAATGCACCGTTCCAGGCGGGCGAACATGAGTTTTTCACCAGCGCCAGCATTGGCATCAGCCTGTATCCACAGGACGGCACCGACGTTGCCACGCTGATCCGCAACGCCGACGCGGCCATGTACCGCTCCAAGGCCAAGGGCCGCAACCGCGTCGAAGCCTACACCCGCGACCTCACTGCGCAGGCCAGCGAGCGCATCGCCCTGGAGCATGAACTGCGCCGCGCCGTGGAACGTAACGAAATGAGCCTGTGCTTCCAGCCCAAGCTCAGCCTCAAGACCCAGAGCCTGGTCGGCGCCGAAGCGTTGATCCGCTGGAGCCACCCGACCTTTGGCGAGGTACCGCCCGAACACTTCATTCACCTGGCCGAAGAGAACGGCACCATCCTCCAGCTCGGCGACTGGGTACTGGAGCAGGCCTGCCGGCAGATGCAGACCTGGAAGCAGCATTACGAACCCTTCGGCCCACTGTCGATCAACCTCGCCGGCGCCCAGCTGCGCCAGCCGACCCTGGCCCGGCGCATCGAGCAACTGCTCAAGCAGTACCAGCTCAAGGCCGGCGACCTGCAGCTGGAAATCACCGAAAACTTCATCATGAGCCAGGCCGAAGAAGCCTTGGCCGTGCTGTACCAACTGAAAAAACTGGGCGTACAGCTGGCCATCGACGACTTCGGCACCGGCTATTCCTCGCTCAGCTACCTCAAGCGCCTGCCGCTGGACATCCTCAAGATCGACAAGTCGTTCATCCGCGGCCTGCCCGACGATCCCCACGACGCCGCCATCGCCCGCGCGATCATTGCGCTGGGCCGCAGCATGCAACTGACCATCATTGCCGAGGGCGTGGAAAACCAGGCCCAGCAGCGTTTTCTGGCGGCTGAAGGGTGTGAGCAGATCCAGGGCTACATCGTCAGCCTGCCCTTGCCGGCAGAAGAATTCGCCGCAACGTTTCTTCGCATAGCACTATCGGATCTTTCAGATGGCACAGGTGCGAAACCCTCGTTATAATCCGGCCACTCACTGAGGGCCTATAGCTCAGTTGGTTAGAGCAGAGGACTCATAATCCTTTGGTCCACGGTTCGAGTCCGTGTGGGCCCACCAATAAAATCAATGGCTTACGTCTAATCAGCGTAGGCCATTTGTGTTTTTTGGCAGGAATTTTCCCCGTTTCGTCCCCGTTTCGTCCACATCGCTCGCTAATCGTCTGCTCCGACAAGCCCCTCAGCGCAAAGGATCGGGGCCGAGGTCAGGCGGCTGCTCAGATCGCACGTATCGTCGCGGCTTCAACACACTCACACTACGATGGGCTTGAATCTCGCCTTGCGTCATTCCACACCAAGGGAAACTAACCGCCATAGAACAATGTACAAGTTATACTGACGCCTCATAGAAACCCGTATCTGCAAAATTCAGATCACATCGAACCTATTAAAACTGAGGCTCATGCAGCTTGAACCCTAGATAATATAGACCCCAGAACGTCGCAGTCAGCATCTGCATGAGCAACGTAAAATAAATAAATGTCATTGCTAGCGAAAGAAGTGTTCCTACCAAGCCGCTCAATAGCCCAACACTGGCAATTTCCGCCCCGCTAGACATTAGCGCGACAGAGAGCAACACTAGAACTATACTTTCACATGTCAAGAATGCGAACAGCATTGCCAAAAACCTACGACGAGTGAGCTTTACTAAAATGTTTTCTCCACGAGTATTTAATTTTACAGTTGGAGTAGGCTCGGGCAATACGTTATCAATATCATTACGACCAAACGTAGCAATTGCTGCCAGGGCAGCAATATAAAAACCTGGAAGGCATGAAAGGAAGCCTAAGAGTAGACTGACGGGACCGGAAGCCCTGTAAATGTCAGAGTGCCACTCCTCATTAGTAGAAAGCCACGTGCAAAGCAAAGATATAATAACTGGAAAAAGCCAGTCTACCTTCCATTTTTGCGGGTGACGTATCGCAAGATACGAAAGCGGCTGCAACATTTGCTTCAACATTTTAAGTCACTCCAAGCTCTTAAGGACTTCCTTAACTATAGCATGATTAACTTCTTCAATGCTGGCCGAGCTAACCGCATTAGTAGACGAAACGTAATATCGCTTTACGTAACGACCATCATTTGCCAACTGGCCGGTATCAACTGATAGTAAGGCGTTATTCGGAGAGCCCGAGCCATCCTTGAAGCTAACACGCATCTGATCGAGGCCATCATTTTTTGCATTTGTAAGAACATCTTTAACAGTTTTTACTGCATCACCTATCAGATCTTTCTCCAATGCAAGCTTAATAACGCGGTGTTTTTCTTTTACGAAACCTGCATTATCCCACTTCCCGCCGACCTTCTTATGACTTATCAGCTCAATACCCGCGAGAGCGCCGCTTTGTAGATCGCTTTTGAAAGTGTCAGATATATGCCCTTGCAGCTCCACCTCATGAACATGGTGAACCTTATTTTGCTCCCCTTTTTTATTGCAAGAACCGTCCATATTAGGAATCTTGAATAGTTCAGGTTTTTGTTTCTTGCAGTGCCTGATCACATGCGCGAAGTAATTAGAAATGGCGCTACTTCCCAAACCGGACCCGGATGCAGACTCAATTATACAGAAATAGTAATCCCCCCCTTTAGCTGGCTTGGTATCTAGTATTAGATGCGCAGAAAACTCAGCACCTTGCCCAGGGAGCTTTTCGTTTACTTTGCGCTCTTTAGACTCTGGATTACTATATACAGAGTCGGGGGCACTAGGATCGCACCTATTGATCAAAAGCACCCAATATCCGCTAACGATATCTGTGTGGGCGATATAGTACTTGTCAGCTTTATCACTGTGACCTTTACTCAAAAAATTGTCACCACCCGCAATGAGCGCCTCAACTATTTCTTGAATCTCTTTCATAGACTTCGGAGTCGCAGGAAAGTCGGCGATATTACCCTCTGCCCTTGAACGCCCCCGAGCATACAGCTTCATATCAAAAAACGTAGCAATACGCCTGGACATACAGATTACCTGCTCCTGTTAAATATTTTATTTAAGAAGACCGAGAACGGTAGGCTTACAATCGTCGCTAGCCGATATAGGCTGCTTTGAAGAATCCAAATATAGATTCCAGAATATTTCCATGTTGTTATCATCCACATCCTGTGATGGCTCAATCATGGCACCCTTTGTCAGCCTGGGCAACCCAATGGCCATCTACCGGAACGAGCAAACCGGCCAAAATTGCTCGAGAAAAAAAACGGGGCGAAAAATCACTTATCCCCCTCCCGCCGACGCGCTTTCCGTCGAAAAAAAGTGCAAAGGCCGTGGGTAGTGCAACGGAACGCCCGGCCCAGGCCCGCTGTGGGCTCTGGCAGCAGATCGGCCATTGCACTGAGTGCAAGGTTTGGCAAAGGAACGCAAAGCCATTGCGCGTAAAACTGCCCGCCCCTGGTAGCCCACTGCGGCCATCACACCCAATGGCAATAGGGGTGAGCCCAGATTTTTTCAGAATGCGCCGCTCAATTTTGGCGCTGCCTTTTCTGATCCAACGGGCGCTGGTGAATCGGCCGTAGCCCAGTGGCGGCAAAGGTTTCAGGCTTGGTAGTAGGGTTTGAGCGGTTGCACTCAGTTGCACGTCAGAGCTTGGTGCGGGGACGCAGGGTGATGAGCTTCGCTCGCTCAACGGACGCTGCGAAAAACCCGCAAAACCCACCGAGGCCGTTTGCACGGCCCCGGCAGCTATCGTGCTAGCAGCTTTTCGAGCCAGGTAGAGCTAGGTTCAGGATTTGGCGTTCAGGGTCTTGAGCTTGTGCAACGTAGCGGGCGAGTTCACCGCCACCTCGTTCGAGAGTGCGCTAGGAAGCGTAGCCAAGGCTGGCGGCACTCCGTCCTTCTCAGCACCGTCAAATAGCTTCTCTAACTCTTTCCCAAACTCCATCCAGACAAGTTCATTCTTCTTTGCTTCTCTTTCACGCGATCCGTTACAGTGGCGCAACAAACCTTCATGTATTTTTAGGTCACGGAGGCATATTGCCCTCGACAACGCGTAAATTTGCATCAACTCTTCGCGCAAACCTTCACGGGCAAGCATTTTGGCAAGCTGGGCTTTCCAATACTCATTATTGAGTGCCAGAGGCTCACTTGACAACTTCATACGCGCCTCTGCCAATCGCATAATCAAATTATTCTCAAGACTGGCCCGCGCCTCAACCGTGGCACGCATGGCATTAGCTTCTTTCCTAAGCTTCTCGGCGCGTTCGATTTCTTCATTAACTTTGGTTTGGTCGATCTCCCCCGTTCCTGCAAGCCTTCTCCAGGACGCATCAGTTCGATCAGCCTGCCGTTCAAACTCAGCGGCCTTTTGTATCAGACGCTGGTTTTCTTGCGTCACCTCAACAAGTTTATTTTGAAGATCGACGTACACAGCCTTATTAGTTTCAAAGCAGGTTAAGCGATGTTGCAGCTCAGGGGTCAAACTCTGCACATCAAAGGTTTGGATACTCATATGGTTTACCTGAATGGTTGAATTGATATTGAAAGCGCCCGGGTACGACTGTGGCTAGAGAAGTCGCTTCGTGGGCTTGGCCTTGTACTTACCGCGCGATCTCAAAGCGCACACCTGAGCGCTTAACTCCCGCTTCACGCGCTTCAGGCTTGCGGCCAGTACGTTGCTCATGGGTGCAGAACGCATCGGTATAGCTTTGGTGCGATAGGTGGCTGTATTGGCTTTCCTGGAGAAAAATAGTTCTTGCGTACCGAGACTGGTGGGCTCATCAGTCACAGAAAGGCCTGTCATATAAGCCCGACCAGATCCAGCAAAGTTTGGCGTTATCTCGACGCTAGAAAACAACTTTTCCCCGTCACGATTCAACTGGAGCAAGCGGGCGTTTGGCTTCATCTGCACTTCTAATGCTACTTGGCCCTTTGCTAGTTCAGGATCACTATCAATTAAACGCACAGAGTAAACTGTACCGTGCGCGCCATTACCGCGCTGGTTATCGACCCAGATAACAGCGGTGTATTTAGATAGCGAATAGGTTTCGGCACAGTCGCGTAAGTCCTGCGCTTTGATTTCTCGCCCGTCAGCAGTCGGCCCACTGGTGGCGACACGCTTCCAGGAAGTTACAAGTGATCGGGGCATTAAGAGCCTCACTTAGCGAAGGAAGTTAGTCTAAAATGTGCAGCCGTCGCAAACATGCGCAACATGCCGCACCAACATGTTAATATTAACATACAGCTGACGCTTATCCGTCCTTTTGAGGCGCAACGAATGCGGATTTATTGTGGATCTTGTGGAAAAAAGGCACGTATTTTTAGAGTGGAAGAAGAATCACCAACCTATGCAAAACTCTATTGCATTTGTCTTGAGCCGCACTGCGGGCACAGCTTTGTTTCAGAGTTCAGTTTTTCTCACACTCTAAAGCCTTCAAATTTAAAGACAGCAGGAAGCACAATTATTGATAGAATCTTGCAACTCACTGAAGAACAGCAAAGACAGATACTTCAGCAGTTGGACCTATTGACATGACTAGGGCCATACCTGGTGTGCTGACATTCCAGGACCTTCAGCAGGTTACAGGTTATCAACGGCGCTCCGATGTTGAGCGTTGCTTAATAGGTCAGGGGGTAAGGATATTCCGTGGTCGCTCTGGCCCCTGGACAACTATCGATCTCATCAATCAGGCGGGCGGCATCAAACCGGACAGCGATGATAAGTATGGTGCAGACGTCATTTGATGCCAGACGGCAACGGCTCAAAGCAGCTCGCCAAGGGGGTGGGGGGTCACGGTCGGCGTCTTGCCTCAACCCCACCACCTGGCGTGCAAAACACTCGCATAGGTCAAAGCTTCAGATATCTGTCAACAAAAACCACCGACACCCCCTATTTACCGCGTCTGATTTCAAAAAAACGGGGAACGCGGGATTTTCGGGAGAATCCTTCTAGAATGCGGCCTCCAGAGCATTTTTCTGTTCCCGCAATTTTTTGACCGGGAACAAAATGGGTGGGACGTACCCTATTAAACAGAGTTGTGTTCCCATGTTCCCACTCTTGTGTTTTAAATGGGAACGCCAGTAGCCCCGTATTCTCTGGCCGTTCCCGGTGTTCCCGGTGTTCCCGATCAAAAATAGCTCTGCGCCCATGTCTTGTGGGGTAGCGCGGCCGGCTTATCCCTCTTTCTCTAGCCTATCGGGGTCAATTACGTAAAAACGGGAATTCCCACCACCTGGCGTGCGTCGCTTTTTAGTCCACCGGTTGTCTTCACTATCCTTCTGCACCAAAGCGTCCACGCCGATCAAGGCGCGTACGATTCGTGCCTGGCTAAAACCCGAGGCAGCCTCTTTAAGACCTGGAGGGTTAAACAAATAGAGACGCTTATCGGATTCAACCTGGTAGTAACCAGCGCGTTCACGAACAGTGACATTGGCATGTTCTGCGCATATGTCTGAGAAACGACTATCACTGTGTAGGGCGATAAATTCGCTAATACCACTAAGTATCTGCCGATCTTCTGCACTACCGTCACCCATCGTTTGCAGCCATTCGTTGAACAGCGTTTGGCAGCCCTTGACGGCAGTCCCTTTCGGCCATTTCAACAGTTCGCGGCGAATAGCCGATTCACCAGCCAGCGCCATGATTGCGAAGCGATCCGCTACCCGGCCTGCCTGTGAACTCTCGGTGGCAAAGGCTTCCCGTACCTGCCGGAATGCGCTGTGCAGATCTTCCGGATGCTGAATCAGCGACTCCACGAACGCCGGGCCTACGTGGCCGTAATGCTGGGTGACGGCATCGCTCACAACCCGGTGAAACTCCTGCCCCGTCAACCCATGCACGTCATCAAAAGCGCGGTGTGCGCGAGTACCCGCATTGACATCCACCATGCGCAGTTCGGCACCGGCGTGGGCGTTACTGCCACCAATGGCGGCGTGGTCTGACAGTGAACGCTCCCCGCTGGATAGCGCCAGGACACGCCAGGTCAACTTGGCACGACCCTCTCGCTCCCTGGTCATGGTGCCCTTACCCATGCCGTTGGCGATGGCATACGCCATTTCCTGAACCCGCTTTGGGTCAGCCCGCTTGATTTCGTCCAGGATCAGGATGGTGTCATTACGCGATGCGGCTTCGATCTCGATACCGCCCTTCGATACGTCCCAGGACGCGGCGAACGCCCCAGGATTGCCCCATACGGACGCTGCGAGGAGCTGGGCAAGGGATTTACCACTCGATGAATCACCCACCAGGTGCACGCCGCCGCCATTCACCCCCACCTTGGCGAGCAAAGGGCCCGCCAGGGCACAGCAAACTGACAGGATCAACACGGGGTTGCCCACACACCGGGCGGCAATTTCGGTCTGCCAACCGTCGACGGTGCCCTTGCTGGCGAAAATGTTGGCTGCCCTGCCAGAGTCTTGGAAACGCACGTTGTCCCCGCCAATGACGCGAGACGGCAGTACAAACGCCCCCGACTCATGCCAGCCCGGCTTGCTGGTGGTAGCGATCACCAACTCAGGTGACTGGTGGCTGGCCAAGTAGGGCACGATCTGGCGGCGCTGGTGGTGCTCGATGACAAGGCCGCGACTCAGCAGCACCTTCAATACCTCATCACCCTTCCCACCCAGTGCCTCCATAGGCATGACCCATTCGATGCGCCGTCCCCGGTGAGTGAACGACAGCAAACGGCCTATGGTGCCGTCCTCTGAATTAATCGTTTCAGCTTCCACATTCAAGGGAGCACAGATCCAGTGATCGACCGGAATGGCCTTCTCATCAGGCCCGCTTTGCTTCAATCCGTGATACCAGGTGCCGGCCTTATAGAGCTTGCCCTCCACGGTGCAAGGGTGCTCGTAAACGGCGTAGCGGGGCCGCTCCAGCTTTTCGAATGCAGGTGCTTGTGGCTCGCCCACCAGACTCAAGGTCGGGGGCTTTTCATGTGTGCTCATGGCTTGCAGCTCTTGTTGGATTGACCCGCAAGCCAGAGGTGCAGGTCGTTAAAATCGGATAGGGCGGAGGGGGCGTCAGAGGGCCACTCAGGGAAAACCACACGAGCATCGGCAGCACGAGCGGCTTGGTTGGCAGCACGCTTTCCCGGATTACTAGCCGTGCTGCGGTCATCGTCACCGGCAATAACTAGGTCAAGCGTGGCGCCATAGCGCTCACGCATGGCCATGGCTACAGCCTTAAGGTTTCCGGCATTCATCGCACAGACCACCGGACACCCGGTGGTTTCGTGCAGCGTGGCGCCCGTGGCCCAACCCTCACACACATACAGGCGGCATCCCTCGGAGAGTTTGCCCAGTGGCGAATAGCAACCTTGGACACGCCCCCCCATCAGAAAGCGTTTGCTGCCATCCGGCGTGATGATCTGCAGGTTCACCAAGCGCCCGTTATCACAGAGCGGCACCACCAACCGCCCTTGCCCCAACTGGCGCACCAGGTGCGGTTTCACCCCCTTGGCCAACAGGTAGGTGTGCAGTGGATCAGCGGCCTTCGCTACTTTCCAGAGCTGCGCGGCTTCACGGGCAGCCTGGAGCTGCTTTTCCTCCTGGAGCTGTTGTTCACGCAGGCGCCAAGAGGCACGCTCGCGCTCGGACACTTGTTGGCGTTCCTGTAGCTGCTGAGCATCCGTAACCGTAAGCTTGAAGAGGCCCAGGCCCAGGCGCTCGTCCACTTCCTTGGCCGCATCCAGTTGACCGCATCCGCGCAGATAGGCCAGCAGCGACACCAGGTCGCCACCATGGGCACCGCTGTCAGCGAAATCATTCCACCGGCCTGTGTCGAGCGATACACCGAAGGAACCGGCTTGCCGATCCCCGCGAGCGATGTTCGCCGCCACCCATTCGCGGCCTTTACGTTTGCCTTCAGGAAGCCACTCGGCCAAAAGCACATCAGCCGCACTCAGGGCTCCAGCTGCTGCATGACGGATCAATTCAACAGGTCGCAAGTGGCTCATCATTTCTGCTCCTTTCGGAGAAGGCTTGTCCCTCGCGCTTGGCGTAGAGCTTCTTCGGCTTGCTGCGTTGCTTGCTGCGCCAAGTCTTCCATGTCGATGAGCACGCCTTTTGTGCCGTCAGTCTTTGGAATGGTGCGATAGGCCCCATTCTTGATCTCACGACGGATAGAAGAGATGGACTGTCCAGAGAGCTGCGATAGCTGCTCTATCGTAAGCGGGGAGCTTTTAACGCCAATTTTCATTGGACACCCCCTTGGGAAGCACCCACGGCGATGAAGCGATGGTTTTTGTCCAGCTTGTAAAAAACTCCGGCTACTAAACCTTTCTCACCTATGTAACCGACAGCAGTCCGATAGCGCTGCGCCCGACCATCCCAATACTTGAGGCGAATTTCCCCCTGCTCGCCGGCACAGACCGCTCCCCCGATTCCTGCGCTGGCCGTACCCTTGGCACCGGTAGAGGCAGTACCGTAATCACCGGCATTTGCTACCCCACAATGACCAGCAATGGCGATACCGCAAGTAAGAACAGAGGCCACACCACCGTCCCCAGCGGTGGCACGTCCCCACTCCCCAGCACTTGCTGTCCCGAACATTCCTGCCAGCGCTGAGCCCCTGTCTCCTACCACTGCCGTTCCGCTTTCGCCGGTCATGGCAGTGCCACTGTCTCCGCCAATTGCTGTTCCGTAGTCGCCTGCCTGGACGCTATCTTGGTCGCCGACCAAGCGATATGTCCGAACGGGCTTCACATATCCAACTTGGGCGCTGTGCGCGTCCAGGTGCAGCACATCAAAGGCTTTTTCCAGGCAAGCCGAACCCTTCAGCGCATCACTGCGCTCTTGGAAAATGTTCATCTCAATCGTCCCGTAGTGAGGGGAGGAAGATCACAGGGCTGATACGCCTGTAACCCGCTTCGCAACAGCTCAAATCAATGGCAACCAGTGCCCCAGGTGATCAATCGGCCTGATTTAGCCGCGGCAATTTGCAGCCCCTGGGTGCAGGGCACTGCCCTGCCGGGGTGTGGGCGAGCAGCCCACGCTGGTAAAGAGTCGAGCGTAGCGAGCTGAGCCCCGTAGGGGCGAAGGCATCAGAGTTGTTGATTTGTTGCTTGCTCATTGCACACTCCTGGCCTTCCAGGGCTCGAACAATGTTCATGTGTGCGTTGTAGCGCTTGAGACGTACAGAAAGGGATGAATTTGCGCGGAGGGCGCTCAAGGCCATACGACGGTGAGCGAGTGCACGGATTGCGGGCGGAATTAGGGTGGACATAGGTGGTGCTCCGTTTGCGTCTTTGGAGCTGCCACGGATCGTCGCCAAACGATTTAGGGTGGCAGCTGTGCGCGGGTTGGCGAACCGGGGCAAACGGGACCCGGCAGACCCGAAGGTCTCCCACGCACAGCCACCATAAACAGGATATGCGGGCACAAAAAAAGCGCCTGCAATCGAGATGGGGGCGCCTGTGCGCCGTTTGCTGATCGGGTCGCCAAACCCGGTCGCTGAATTGGCAGCGACAGCCAAACGATAGCGGCGCACACTTGACTTTGCAACCCTCGGTTGGGTCGCGGTGTGAATCGGCATGGCTCAACCCTTCCTGTTGGTGAGGAAGGCATCTACAGCTTCAGCATCCCAGCGCAGGACACGACCAGCGCGGATAGGTACGGGAAAGTTGTCGGTTTTGGTCCAACGCCAGAACGTCGTACGGCTGATCTGGTACAGGGTGCATAGCTGTTCGGTGGTGGCGCGGATACCAGCACGCGGAACATTCGGAACTGGTGCATTGTCAATGGCGGGTGTCATCGTCGATTTCTCTAAGCGCTATGAAAAACCGAGACGGTGGAGCACGGGTGGATGGCAGATGTTGCATGGCCCTCCCACTCGCAATACAGTTCCGGCTGGGCTTACGACCCAAGTCGAAATCTCTGCAACCGCTTCACCTCTCGGAACGTGTACTGGTTTTTCCATGTACGCAGGAGGGCGCTGATATCGCCTTCATCTGATAAGCCCCGGTACGGCAAATACCGGGGTTTCTTTTGCCTGCAGTACACACAAATCCACGAAATCACTCCGGTCAGCACCGTCTAATTCGGGTGTTTCAGAGCTGTTCGTGGAGGTCATCCAGTAATCGAATGGTATCTACGGTTTCTCATTTAAAACAATGCGCATAGAGCGCAGAAAAGCCGGTCAAGCAGCTGATTTAGAAGGGTTTTAGCTTTCTGGTTATCACTCTGAGGGATATGCACGGATATGTGGGCCACATATCCATTAACCGAGGCGAACTTACCGTTCGTCGGATTTTTTTGAGCGACGGGTTAACAGCACCACATTGGCAGGTGAATCGCCGTTGACCAGGCCATCTAAGTACCTACCCCACTGCTCCAGGGCCGCGCGCTTCTCCGGCAGGTAGCTATAACGATCGTAGTGCTTTGCCTGCACTCCACTGCGGCCATGTGATAGCAGCCAAGCCCGCACCTCAGCGCCGACGCCCAGGTGTGCCAGGAGTGATTCAGCCGTCACGCGGACATTCTTCCAGGTGAACGCACGGGACTTACCAGCTGCCGAAAGTGATCGACCTGCATCGATAAACATGGCCGAGACAGTATTTGGATTAGCAGACTTCCCGAGCGTCAGTGAGAAAGGCCCAGGGCCAATGCGGTCATCTAGCAGCGGCTCGAGGATCTGGCCGATTCGCTCGGTGATCGGTAGCAAATGCTCCCACGCTTGGAGCTTGCGCCCTTTCCCGTCCATAAGGCACAGCGTTTCGTCTGTGACAGACTCCCATGGCACAGTGCATAGCTGGGTGAGACGTTGACCACCCAGGTAGATGGCTGCCTTGGCGATCGCCGCGTGCCTGACGGGCAGTGTGTCGAGGTGCCTCAGAAGGGCTCCCAACTCATCAGGTGTGAGCGACTCGGTGTCACCAGCCCCAGTGCCTTGAGTGACAGGAATATCTCTCACTGGGTTGGAGCGGATCGAAAAGACCTTGCCCTCATTGGCTATCCGCTCAGGAGCAAGGTGGGCTTTTGCAGCATGGCTGAAGGCGGCTTGCAGGTAGCGGCGTAGCTTGTCACACGTCGTGCGCATGCCGTTGGCCGATGTCCCCGCAGCCTTATGGCCAATCCCCCGCCCCTTAGGTTTACGACCCAGCACGCCTGCCAAGATGAGTTGTATATCCTCTGGTTCGATGTCGGCAGCCACACGGTCTACCAGCCCCGGATGGTAGTCCTTCACATGCAGTCGAAACATGTTGTCGATTTCCTTGGCGCTTACCCTGCCCTCTGCCACCATTTTGCTCACGTAGCTATCCAGCAGATCACCAAAGGTGCCGCGCCGCGCCAAAGCCTCCGCCTGGCGCTGTAGCCGAAGCCTTTCCACCTCCATCGCCGCGCTATGCTCTGCCAGGTGTTCCAGGTATTTTCCAATACCGCCTGCGGCCCCAACCTCGCCAGCCAGGCGCATAGCATCTGACCTCAGCTCATCTAATGTTCGCTCGCCTGTTCCTGGCCGGGGCTTGCGGGCTAGCGTGCCAAGCGGCAGACGCTGATCGCTGGTGGGCGTTCTCTCACGGTAGTAGGCGTTAATGGCACCGGATGCCTTGCGCTCCAGGAGCAACGTTCCTTTGCCTCGCGAACCGACTGGTTCCGACTTCCTGGTCTTGACCGCATGAGCTTCCAGGTCGGTCAATCTTGCACGTTTTGCCATTGCCTTCCCCGTTCCTTCCCCGTTTCGGACGAAAAACTAGGGTACTGACTGAAACGCCGGAAAACAAAGGAACGTGGAAACTAGCTGTTTTTACTGGATTTTATGGAATAGCTGGAACGGCAAGCGACACCGAGAAACGCCACCTTAGCTCGCTCATAATCCTTTGGTCCACGGTTCGAGTCCGTGTGGGCCCACCAGAAAACTCAAAGGCCTACGTTGCAAAACGTAGGCCTTTGTCATTTCCGGGTCAGTACTCGCCATGCTCACTCGGGGGCAGCCCCACTTGCCGGGCAATCCACTCCTCCGGCACGGGCAACAGACTCGATGATCTTTGCCGTGAAGTATTTGATCGAGGGCGACTGCAGGAGACGCGATGCGCGGATCTGGCCGTGGCTGTTCAAGACCATTGCGGAAGGCAGGATGTGCTTTTCGAAGAGAAGCAGTAGATCGAGCCACTTGTACGGCGTACCGCGTAGGCAGCCGTAGTAGAAGTTGTAGCCGTCGACATAGATACGAGTGCGCAGAGGCTCAGCATCAAGCTTTCCCTGCATTTTCCGCACTCCAGAAACGAAAAAACCGGCTTAAGCCGGCTTTTTCCCCCTCCAACCAGATGGTCATGCCACGCCGGTCGTGAGGGTTAGTTGTTATCGGCAGTATTGCGCAAAGGGAGAGCTGATGCAAGGCAGGCTGGCATCCTCATCCACCGAGGCACAACGTTTTTAAGGGGGCTATTCTCTGCTTGGCAGTCGCGACTTATACAGCAGTAAATCGTCAGATTCTGTGAGCGGGCACCGCACCCATTGCCCTCTGACACGCCTCCCATCTCGCCATGGCCAAAGCAACCGATTTCGGCACGGGTTTCTCGCCACGTAGGTAATCGGACAGCTTGCGGCTGCTCACGCCCATTTGCTCGGCTGCCCGGGCCAACGAAAGCTCATGCCGCGCCATCCAGTTCCAGATCAGTTCGTGGGAACAATCACCTGTCTGCTCTAACGCTCGTGCATGCAGGTTGTCCGCAGCAAGCTCCAGATTGTCGTCGCCTGCCCAGATGACCGTATCTTTCCAGGCACCAATCGCAGCCGTAGCAAAAACCTTGGGATCGGCCAGCGGCCTCAGCGCTGCGTGTTTCTCGATGACTTCGTCAATAACGACGGTGTATTGCTGACCTTCCGCAAAGGTGAGTAGCAAGGTGCTCGGGGCCGATGCAACGACTTCGATCAACTGAAAATGATGGGTGGCCATGGGTTCGGCTCCGATCTCCGCCTCAGGAGCGGAACATTCTCGACCCTACAACGGCCAAGTCCGCAGGGATTAATCTTTAGATTTTGTGAGCCTTTCCTCGCCCGTCGGCCGCATCTCCACCTGCCGCGGGTTGTAGAAAGTCATCCCAGCCGCAATATCCCGCGTAACCAGCGACATCGCGCCAATCACCACGCCATCACCAATGTCGATACGGTCGGCAACGATGCAGCTGTTGGCGCCGATGCTCACGTTGTCGCCGATGCGCAGGGCGTAGTCCTCCAGCCCCAAGGTCTTGATGCCTATCGAGCAATTCTGGCGGATGAAGAAGTTGCGCCCTATGCTCACGTGCCGGGTAATCACCACCCCCGGCAGATGGGCGATGCGCAGGCCGGGGGCGATCTGGGCGCCGATGTCGATGTCTACGGCGTACTTGAGGTTGAGGCGCTGCTGCATGCGCCGGGCGTGGCGCCGGGCCAGGCCGCCGCGGGCGTCGAGGTACTGGGCCAGGCGGTAGGTGAAGAGGAAGCGTAGTTTGTTGTCTTTACGTGCGCGGCGCAGCACGTTGAACAGCAGGCCGATGCGGCGTCCAGGCCTTTTCTTGTTGGAGACTTCCAGTCGCCAGCATTCGAGCAGGTGGTCGAGGTTCACGCTGAGGTTCTCGTTGGACTAGCGTTTCATCATGCCGAACGCAAAGCCATCGGGCCAGCGCGGTCGTTGTAGGAGCGGCCTTGTGTCGCGAAAGGACCGCAAAGCGGCACCGGCAACCTTTGCGTCAACGCTGAAATCCTGGGGCTGCTCTGCAGCCCTTTCGCGACACAAGGCCGCTCCTACAAGGGACCGCGTCGGCAGGGGCCAGGGTGACTGGCCTTGCCCTGATCGGCACTGGCTGGCTAGGCTAGCGGGCCAACTGTAGAGACTCGTCATGTCGGATTCCCGCTCCATCACGCTGGATGAAATCGATCGCCAGCTGATCGCCCTGCTGCAGATCAACGCCCGCGAAAGCATCGCCACCCTCGCCCGCCAGCTGGGCATCGCCCGCACCACGGTCAACTCGCGCCTGGAGCGGCTGGAGAAGAACAAGGTCATCTCCGGCTATGGCGTGCGCCTGGGCCAGAGTGTAATCGGCGGCGGGCTGCAGGCGTATGTGGGGATCAAGGTGCAGCCGCGCTCCGGCAAAGAGGTGGTGAGGCGCCTGAGTGCCATGGGGCAGGTGCAGCAATTGTGCGCAGTGAGCGGCGAGTTCGACTATGTGGCCTGGCTGCGTACGGACTCACCCGAACAGCTGGACCAGCTGCTCGACCAGATCGGCAGTGTCGACGGGGTGGAGAAGACCACCACATCGATCATTCTCAGCAACAAGGTGGACCGCGGGCAGCCACTCTGAGCGGGCTGGCGGTCAGGCCTCCTGGCCGTCGAGCAGGCCCTCCAGGATTGCCGAAAGGCTTTCGGCGGAGTGCTGCATCGACCACACGATGTCACGGCTGCGCTCGGGGGCGTGGTGTTGGGCGTAGTCGGTGGCAATCTGGTTGAGGCCACGGGCCAAAAGGCAGGCGTGGACCAGGGCGTCGGCGGCGTCGATGCCGGGGCGGATGGCGAAGAGCGGTGGGTGGCTGGATTCGCAGTTGCAGAAGGGCTTTTCGGCGGTGGCTTTGAGTTTTTCGGGTTGGTCGGGCAAGCGGTCGGTCATGGTATAGCCTCCACATCACAGGGGTGATTGGCGGCCAATCGCATCCTTCTCACGGGAATTGGGTGGCAGCCATGCGCGAGGTGAGAACCGGCGAACTTGGAGGCGCGTACCCGGCCAGGCAAAGCCTGCCCGCGCACAGCTACCATAGCAGTGCGCCTCCAGAAAGATCAGCGGGTTCTCACGCCCGATCGCCGAATTTGCGGCGACCCGGTGAAGTTAAAGGTGAAATGATTCCCGCGATGCCAGACCGAGGCTATAGCGGGCGTAGGGTAATTCTTTATTTCAAGGCATGGGTGTAGGAACTGTCTGATCAGCCCTGCCTAAAGCTCGCTAATGTCAGGCCGACAGATCGCATGAAGGCCACAAAGCGCCTGCCTTGCGATTTGCAGCGCCTATGAGATCGAGCGCCGCCCGCGCGGCGCTTCGCGGGGCAAGCCCGCTCCCACATCTGTTTCGGGCCAGTTTCTCCTGCTTCCTGCGCACTCGCTCCTGGGTGCATGGCTGGAGATTGAAAAATGAGCAACGATGTCCCCTTCGATATCGAATGGAACAAACAAGGCGGGCAGAGGGGACCTGACAGGATTAACTGGTCCGAAACAGATGTGGGAGCGGGCTTGCCCCGCGAAGCGCCGCGCGGGCGGCGCTCGATCTCATCGGCAGCACAGATCCGAGCAGGAACCAGGATTGCTGGCAACCCGGGTTACATCCCGCAACGCAGTAGCACTCAGATAACCCGCCAACGTGTAAAGGCTGGAAAGCGAACGGATTGACAGACCTCGCCTCCCTCACCAAACTATACGCAGGTTACGTACAAAAAATGGAAGCAGTCTTTGTTGAACTCCCCCCGTTCGAACGTCACCGAGCTAGCTATCTAAATGACCAGGATTTTCGTCTCTTACAGCTGCTCTTGATGAAGGATCCCTTCGCCGGGGATGCAATCAAGGGCACCGGTGGTCTTAGAAAACTGAGGTTCGCTGACACCCAACGCCACAAGGGCAAGCGAAGTGGGATCCGGGTCATCTACTACTTTTGGCTTCCCGGCTATCAATTCTGGTTGTTCACGGTGTACGGCAAAGACGTCCAGGATGACCTGACCGATTCCCAGCGAAAAACGCTGAAAACGATGCTAGAACGCGAATACCTGTTGAGGACAAACCATGCCCCGCAACCTGTTCACTGAACTCACAGAAGGCTTCGACGCCCTGGCCGAAGAACGCCAAGGCAAAAAAACCCTACGTTCGCACAAAGCCAGCCTCACCGAGCTGGCCCCGTTGGCCCCCAACGAGCTGCTGGAGCTGCGCCAGCGTCTCAACATGTCTAGGGCGCTGTTCGCAAACCATCTCCGAACCAATGCCAGAACGCTGGAAAACTGGGAGCAAGGCCGTTCCAGGCCCAATGCGCAAGCAGTCGCGCTGATTCGTCTGGTGCAGAAGTACCCTGAGACGGTGGAACATTTGGCGTCTTTGGCGTGATTCGTCAAAATTAATCAATAAGCACTCAGTACGACGAACAAAGCGACATTCAGACAACACTCTGCACCTTAATTACGAACACCCCACTCCCTAAAATGACCCCCAGGCATCTCCTATACTCAGGCTCCGCTCCCCGCGCAGCCTCTCTGGCAAGGTCACTTCATGAACAAAAAAAACCGCCACCCCGCCGACGGTAAAAAGCCAATCACCATCTTCGGCCCGGACTTCCCGTTCGCCTTCGACGACTGGCTGGAACACCCGGCAGGCCTGGGCAGCATCCCTGCTGAGCGCCATGGTGAAGAAGTGGCCATTGTGGGTGCCGGTATCGCCGGCCTGGTGGCGGCCTACGAGTTGATGAAACTGGGCCTCAAACCGGTGGTGTACGAGGCCTCCAAGCTGGGTGGCCGGCTGCGTTCGCAAGCCTTCAACGGCACCGACGGGATCGTCGCCGAACTGGGTGGCATGCGCTTCCCGGTGTCGTCCACCGCCTTCTATCACTACGTCGACAAGCTGGGCCTGGAGACCAAACCCTTCCCCAACCCGCTGACCCCGGCTTCGGGCAGTACAGTGATCGACCTGGAAGGCCAGACCTACTACGCCGAAAAAGCCACCGACCTGCCCCAGTTGTTCCACGAGGTGGCCGACGCCTGGGCCGACGCATTGGAAAGTGGCGCCCAGTTTGCCGACATCCAGCAAGCCATCCGCGACCGTGACGTGCCACGCCTTAAAGAGCTGTGGAACAAGCTGGTCCCGCTGTGGGACGACCGCACTTTCTACGACTTCGTCGCCACCTCGCGCTCGTTCGCCAAGCTGAGCTTCCAGCACCGCGAAGTGTTCGGCCAGGTCGGCTTCGGCACCGGCGGTTGGGACTCGGATTTTCCCAACTCAATGCTGGAGATTTTCCGTGTGGTAATGACCAACTGTGACGATCACCAGCACTTGGTGGTGGGCGGTGTGGAGCAGGTACCGCAAGGCATCTGGCGCCATGTACCGGAGCGCTGCGTACACTGGCCTGAAGGCACATCGCTGAGCGCACTGCATGGCGGCGCGCCGCGCAGTGGCGTGAAGCGCATCGCCCGGGCTGCCGACGGCCGCCTGGCGGTGACCGACAACTGGGGCGACACCCGGCACTACAGCGCCGTGCTTGCCACGTGCCAGACCTGGCTGCTGACCACCCAGATCGACTGCGAAGAATCGCTGTTCTCGCAGAAGATGTGGATGGCACTGGACCGCACCCGCTACATGCAGTCGTCGAAGACTTTCGTCATGGTCGACCGCCCGTTCTGGAAAGACAAAGATCCGGAAACCGGCCGTGACCTGCTGAGCATGACCCTCACCGACCGCCTCACCCGCGGCACTTACCTGTTCGACAACGGCAACGACAAGCCCGGGGTGGTCTGCTTGTCCTATTCGTGGATGAGCGACGCACTGAAGATGCTGCCGCACCCGGTGGAAAAGCGCGTGCAGCTGGCCCTGGATGCGTTGAAGAAGATCTACCCGAAAACCGATATTGCCGGGCACATCATCGGCGACCCGATCACCGTATCGTGGGAAGCCGACCCATACTTCCTGGGAGCGTTCAAAGGCGCCCTGCCAGGCCATTACCGCTACAACCAACGCATGTATGCGCATTTCATGCAGCAGGACATGCCCGCCGAACAGCGCGGTATTTTTATCGCCGGTGACGACGTGTCGTGGACCCCGGCCTGGGTGGAAGGCGCGGTGCAGACCTCGCTGAATGCGGTGTGGGGTATCATGAACCACTTCGGTGGCCGTACCCACGCAGACAACCCAGGCCCAGGCGACGTGTTCGATGAAATCGGCCCGATCGCCCTGGCTGACTGACACAAGGAGGCGCCATGCGCATTGCTCTGTTCCAGGGTGAACCCAAACCACTGGACGTGCCCGGCAACCTGCAACGGCTGCGCCAGCAGGCGCAACTGGCGGCTGAACGCGGCGCCCGGTTGCTGGTGTGCCCGGAAATGTTCCTGACCGGCTACAACATCGGCCTGGCCCAGGTCGAACGGCTGGCCGAGGCCGCCGACGGCCCTTCGGCCATGGCGGTGGTGGAAATCGCCCAGGCACACCGCATTGCCATCGTCTATGGCTACCCGGAGCGCGGTGATGAGGGGGCGATCTACAACAGTGTGCAGTTGATCGATGCGCATGGCCGCAGCCTCAGCAACTACCGCAAGACCCATTTGTTCGGCGAGCTGGACCGTTCGATGTTCAGCCCTGGCCTCGACCACTTCCCGGTGGTGGAACTGGACGGCTGGAAGGTCGGCCTGCTGATCTGCTACGACATCGAGTTCCCGGAGAATGCACGGCGCCTGGCGCTGGATGGCGCCGAGCTGATCCTGGTGCCGACGGCGAACATGACCCCTTACGACTTCATCTGCCAGGTGACGGTGCGAGCGCGGGCGCAGGAGAACCAGTGCTACCTGGTGTATGCCAACTACTGCGGCGCGGAAGACGAGATACAGTATTGCGGGCAGAGCAGCATCATCGGCCCGGATGGCAGCCTGCTGGCCATGGCCGGGCGGGATGAGTGCCAGTTGCTGGCGGAGCTTGAGCATGAGCGGGTGGTGCAGGGGCGCTTGGCCTTCCCTTATCTGGACGATTTGCGCCAGGAGTTGCATTTGCGTAAAGGCTGACAAGGGCCGCTTTGCGGCCCATTCGCAGGCAAGCCAGCTCCCACATCGACCGCATAACCCTCAAACCCTGTGGAGTACCTGTGGGAGCTGGCTTGCCGGCGATAGGGCCGGGCCTGCAACCAAATGGGTTAGCATGGAAAGCAGCAACCGGAGCCCCCATGCCTGACGCCACCCGCCACCTCACCCTCGCCAACGGCCTGCAGCTGACCCTGCGCCACGCCCCGCGCCTGAAACGCTCGGCGGCCGCACTGCGGGTACACGCGGGCAGCCACGATGCCCCCGCCAAATGGCCCGGCCTGGCGCACTTCCTCGAACACCTGTTCTTCCTCGGCACCCCGCGCTTCCCGCTGGCCGACGGCCTGATGCGCTACGTGCAGGCCCTCGGCGGCCAAGTCAACGCCAGCACCCGCGAACGTGCCACCGACTTCTTCTTTGAAGTCCCGCCCAACACCTTGGGCGGGGGCCTGGAGCGCCTGTGCCAGATGCTCGCCGAACCGGACTTGGGCATCGAACGGCAACGCCCCGAACGCGAAGTCATCCACGCCGAGTTCATCGCCTGGTCGCGCAACCCGCAGGCTCAGCAGCAGTTCGCCTTGCTGCAGTCGGTGGCACCCGGCCATCCGCTGGGCGCTTTTCACGCTGGCAACCGATACACCCTGGCCCTGCGGGACCCGGCCTTCCAGCAAGCGCTTGGCAGTTTTCACCAACGCTTCTACCAAGGCGGCCAGATCACCCTGAGCTTGTGCGGCCCGCAGACGCTGGATGAACTGGAACATCTTGGCCGACAGCATGCCGGGCTGTTCACTGCAGGCGAGCGGGTGCCGCAAATGCTGCCGCCGCCACTGTCAGTAACGGATACTGCCCTCGCCTTTATTCACGAGCACCTCCCGAGAGGTGCCGAGCAGGCACTGGAGCTGCTGATCACCTGCCTCGACGACAGCCGCCCGGGTACCTGGCTGGGCGCGCTTCGTGAGCGTGGCTGGCTACAAGGTTTCAAAGCCGAAACGCTGTATGCATTCGCTGGGCAGCTGCTGTGGCACCTCGACCTTGAACTTACTGCCAACGCCGCCCCGGACGAAGCCACCGTCTTGCTGCACGGCTGGTTCAGCTTCATCCGCCAAGCCGACCCCGAGCAGTTGAATCACCCCTTCGGGCTGCTGCAGCTCAGCCGCGAACGTAATGCCAGCGCACTGGAGCTGGCCCGTCGGGATAGCACGGGCCTGCCATTCGCCAAGCTGGATACCCAGGGTTTGCAGGCGTTTGCCAGCCTGCTGGAAGGCCTGCCATGCAGCCCTCTCGGCCAATGGCAGCTACCCCCGGTCGACCCACTGCTGATGGCCGAACTGCCCGCTGTCACGGCACAGCCTCTGCCGCCAGCACTGAAGATCAGCGATCAGCTCCCTGCGGCCCGCCAATACGCGGCGCTCTACCTGCGCTGGCATGTGCCCTCGCCTGTGCGCCAACAGCTGCAACGCGTGCTCGAACAAGCCCTTGCCCCCCTGCAGGCGCGCTGTGAACGCGCCTCGGTGCAACTGCAGTTCACCAGCGCCGGTGAATACTGGCAGTTGCGCTGCGCCGGGCTACCGGCAGCAGTGCTGCGCGCCGTTGAACAGGCCTTGGCGTTGATGCTCAGGCCACCCGCCAGTTGCTGGCTACCCTGCGCGACACAGCCCGCGGCCCTGATCCCCATCCGCGCCTTGCTCAAGCTACTGCCAGACGCGCTACAGGGTAGCCAGCCCGCAGCAGTACCGGCCTGCACGCTGGAACAGCGTCAACTCGACAACCTGTGGCAACAGGCAAGCTGGCATGGCCTGGCCGCAGGCTTCGACAACGCTGCGCTGGGCGCATTGGGCAATGTTTTACAGCACTGCTCCGGACAAGCCGCGCGGCCAAACCCTGCGCCCACCTGGGCGAGCCGGCGCTGGCAACACGCAGAAGCGCCGGGCAGCGAACACGCTCTGCTGCTGTTCTGCCCACTACCAGCGGCCAACGAAGCCACCGGGCGCCTGCTCGCCCAGTTGCTGCAAGGGCCGGTTTACCAGCGGCTGCGGGTCGAGCTACAACTGGGCTACGCCGTGTTCAGCGCCTTTCGTCAGGTCGAGGGGGTGGGCGGGCTGCTGTTCGGCGTGCAATCCCCGCACACCAGCCAGCTATACGTTCTTGATCACTTGCGCACGCTGCTAGAGCAGGGCGTCACCCTCGACCCGGCCGCTCGCCAGGCCTTGGCTGAACAATTCGACGAGGCCGCCATGGCCAATGCCGACGTCGCCGAATGGGCGTGGCAGACACACCTGGCTACACAACCCGGCCGGCTGGATGCCTTGCGCAGGTCTATCCTGAAAACGCGGCAGACGGATCTGGACGAGTTGGTGGACAAGCTGCTCGACAAGGGCTCCACCTGGCTATGCCTGGCCAACGCTGCCGCGCCAGACACTTCCTGGCAGGGAACACGTTCATGATTGTTACGCCAACTGCAACGGCGCTTTTCGAATAATTAACCTTTCGGTACAAAATTTTCTTGTAAGATAGCGCAATCCCAGTTCCGGGAACCTCCTGCGCATGGCGGTACCCAAGTAGTAGCTGAGCAACCCCAAACCCATCCGGAAGGAGTAATCCCATGTGGACCAAACCTGCATACACTGATCTGCGTATCGGCTTCGAAGTCACCATGTACTTCGCTAACCGCTAAGCCCGGCTTACGGTTCCACGCCTCGGCCCGCCGGGGCGTTTTCGTTTTTCAGATACCGATTGCGCACAGCAAAGAGAGTGGCCATGTACATTCAGGTTCTCGGCTCCGCCGCCGGTGGCGGCTTCCCGCAGTGGAACTGCAACTGCGTCAACTGCAAGGGCCTGCGTGACGGCACCCTGCGGGCCACGGCGCGTACCCAGTCGTCCATCGCCCTGTCCGACGACGGCGTGCACTGGGTGCTGTGCAACGCCTCGCCCGACATCCGCGCCCAACTGCAGGCCTTTGCGCCCATGCAGCCAGCCCGGGCCCTGCGCGACACCGGCATCAACGCCATCATTCTGCTCGACAGCCAGATCGACCACACCACCGGCCTGCTCAGCCTGCGCGAAGGCTGCCCGCACCGGGTGTGGTGCACCGACATGGTCCACCAGGACCTGACCACCGGCTTCCCGCTGTTCAACATGCTCAGCCACTGGAACGGTGGCCTGCAGTGGAACCGCATCGAGCTGGAAGGCAGCTTCGTGATCGACGCCTGCCCCAATCTCACGTTCACCCCGTTCCCGCTGCGCAGCGCCGCCCCGCCCTACTCGCCGCACCGCTTCGACCCGCACCCGGGCGATAACCTGGGCCTGTTGGTCGAGGACACCCGCACCGGCGGCAAGCTGTTCTACGCCCCGGGCCTGGGCCAGGTCGATGAAAAGCTGCTGGCGATGATGCACGGCGCCGACTGCCTGCTGGTCGACGGCACCCTGTGGGAAGACGACGAAATGCAGCGCCGTGGCGTCGGCACCCGCACCGGCCGCGAAATGGGCCACCTGGCGCAGAACGGCCCTGGTGGCATGTTGGAAGTGCTCGACGGCTTCCCGCACCAGCGCAAGGTGCTTATCCACATCAACAACACCAACCCGATCCTCGACGAAGACTCGCCCGAGCGCGCTGAAGTGCTGCGCCGCGGGGTGGAAGTGGCCTTTGATGGCATGAGTATCGAGTTGTAACGACGAGATCGCACAAGCAGCACAGCCCCTGTGGGAGCGGGTTCACCCGCAAAGAATCCAACACAGTGCATGGCACCGGCTCCGCCGGTGTTCGCGGGTAAACCCGCTCCCACAGGGATCGAGTCGAGAGTCAGTTTTACAGGAGCCAGCCGAATGAGCGACGCACTGCCAATGTCCCCTGCCGAATTCGAGCAGGCCCTGCGCGCCAAGGGCGCCTACTACCACATCCATCACCCGTACCATGTGGCGATGTACCAGGGTCGCGCCAGCCGTGAGCAGATCCAGGGCTGGGTGGCCAACCGTTTCTACTACCAGGTCAACATCCCGATGAAGGATGCCGCGATCCTGGCCAACTGCCCCGACCGCGAAGTACGCCGCGAGTGGATACAGCGCCTGCTCGACCACGACGGCGCCCCCGGCGAAGACGGTGGTATCGAAGCCTGGCTGCGCCTGGGCCAGGCCGTGGGCCTGGACCCCGACCAATTGCGCTCGCAAGAACTGGTACTGCCCGGCGTGCGCTTTGCCGTGGACGCCTACGTCAACTTCGCCCGCCGCGCCAGTTGGCAGGAAGCCGCCAGCAGCTCGCTGACCGAGCTGTTCGCCCCGCAAATCCACCAGTCGCGCCTGGACAGCTGGCCGCAGCACTACCCGTGGATCGACCCGGCTGGCTACGAGTACTTCCGCACCCGCCTGGGCCAGGCCCGGCGTGACGTGGAACACGGCCTGGCAATTACCCTGCAGCACTACACCACCCGTGAAGGGCAGGAGCGTATGCTGGAGATACTGCAGTTCAAGCTGGATATCCTCTGGAGCATGCTCGACGCCATGAGCATGGCCTACGAGCTGAACCGCCCGCCTTATCACTCCGTCACCCAGGACCGGGTATGGCACAAGGGGATCACCCTATGAGTTTCGACCGTAACCAGGTGCCAAGCTGGCGCCCCGGCTACCGCTTCCAGTACGAGCCGGCGCAGAAGAGCCATGTGTTGCTGTACCCCGAAGGCATGATCAAGCTCAACGACAGCGCCAGCCTGATCGGCGGCCTGATCGACGGCCAGCGTGACGTGGCCGCAATCATCAGCGAACTCGAACAGCAATTCCCCGGCGTCCCGCAAGTCGCCGAGGACATCGAGCAGTTCATGGAGGTGGCCCGTGCCGAACACTGGATCGTCCTCGCCTGAGCTGCCGCCCACGCCCGAGGTCGGCCTGCCGCTGTGGCTGCTGGCCGAGCTGACCTACCGCTGCCCGCTGCAGTGTCCGTACTGCTCCAACCCGCTGGACTTCGCTGCCCAGGGCCAGGAGTTGAGCACCGAACAGTGGTTCAAGGTAATGGCAGAAGCGCGGGAGATGGGCGCCGCGCAAATCGGCTTTTCCGGCGGGGAGCCGCTGGTGCGCCAGGACTTGGCCGAGCTGATCGGCGAGGCCCGCCGCCTGGGTTACTACACCAACCTGATCACCTCGGGCATCGGCCTGACCGAAGCGCGCATTGCCGACTTCAAGAAGGCCGGCCTGGACCATATCCAGATCAGCTTCCAGGCCAGCGACGAGCAGGTAAACAACCTGCTGGCCGGTTCGAAAAAGGCCTTTGCGCAAAAGCTGGAAATGGCCCGCGCAGTGAAAGCCCACGGCTACCCGATGGTGCTCAACTTCGTTACCCACCGGCACAACATCGACAAGATCGACCGCATCATCGAGCTGTGCATTGCCCTGGAAGCAGACTTCGTCGAGCTTGCCACCTGCCAGTTCTATGGCTGGGCGCACCTTAACCGCCTGGGCCTGTTGCCCACGCGCGCGCAGTTGGAGCGCGCCGAACGGATCACCAACGAGTACCGCGACAAGCTCAAGGCCGAGGGCAACCCGTGCAAGCTGATCTTCGTCACCCCCGACTATTACGAAGAGCGCCCCAAGGCCTGCATGAATGGCTGGGGCAACCTGTTCCTCACCATCACCCCGGACGGCACCGCACTGCCCTGCCATGGTGCGCGCCAGCTGCCGGTACAGTTCCCCAATGTGCGCGACCACGACCTGCACCACATCTGGTATGAGTCGTTTGGCTTCAACCGCTTCCGTGGTTATGAATGGATGCGCGAACCGTGCCGCTCCTGCGACGAGAAGGAAAAGGACTTCGGTGGCTGTCGCTGCCAGGCCTTCATGTTGACCGGCGATGCCAGCAACGCCGACCCGGTGTGCGCCAAATCGGCCGAACACGGCATCATCCTCAAAGCCCGCGAGGAGGCGCAAAGCGCCCAGCTCGCCATTGAACAGATGACCTTCCGCAATGAACGAAACTCCCGTGTCATCGCCCGCGGCTGAATTCAGCGCGGCCCAGGCGGTCGCCGCCGGCACCGACTTTGCCGAACTCAAGGTCAGTGCCGACGGGCTGTTCTGGCTGGAATTTCGCCCGGCCGATGGCGCTTGCCGCATCTGGCACTGGCTGCACTACCAGGCCCGCTGCCTGACTGCGGATGGCTTCAGCGTGCGCAGCCGGGTCTACGAGTATGGCGGTGGCAGCTTCTGCCTGGGTGGCGACGGGCTGGTGTTCGTCAACGAAAAGGACCAGCAGGTCTACACCCAGCCGCTGGACGACGTACTGCCGCGTGCACTGACCCACGATGCCAGCTGCCGCTACGGCGATGTGCAATGGCATGACGGCCAGGTGCTGGCCGTCGAAGAACACCATGCCGAGCAGGTCGAACACCGCCTGGTCGCCTTGCGCGAGGGCAGCCGCGAAGTCATCGCTGAGGGCGCTGATTTTTACGCGGCGCCGACGGTGAGTGCCGATGGCAAGCGCCTGGCCTGGATTGAGTGGGACCGCCCGGCACAGCCTTGGACCGTGACCCGGTTGATGCACCGCACGCGCGAAGCCAATGGCGACTGGGGGCCGGCGCAGTGTGTGGCGGGTGCTGACGAGTCGCTGCAGCAACCGCGCTTCGACGCTGAGGGCCGGCTGTATTGCCTGTCTGATCGCAAGGGCTTCTGGCAGCCCTGGGGCGAAATCGATGGCCACTGGCGAGCGTTGCCCGCCGCGACCGCGGACCACGCCGCTGCGCCTTGGCAACTGGGCACCTGCACCTGGTTGCCGCTGGGGCCGCAAAGCTACCTGGCCAGCTGGTTCGTGGACGGCTTCGGCCAGCTTGGGCTGCGTGGCAGCGATGGCCGCATGGAGCGTTTCGGCAGTGCCTATACGCGCTTTCGTAACCTGGCCATGGATGACGACCACCTGTACGCCATCGCCGCCTCGCCCATCAGCCCGCCGTCGGTGATTGCCATCGACCGCAGCAACCACGAGGTGCGTGTACTGGCCGGTGGTGCCGAAGTGTTGCCTGCCGGGCAGGTCAGCCTGCCGCAGTCGATCCGCTATGGCCGTGACGGCGAGCAGGCCCATGGGTTCTTCTACCCGGCAGCACACGCCAAAGCCGCTGCACCGCTGGTGGTTTTCATCCACGGTGGGCCGACCTCGGCCTGTTACCCCGTGCTCGACCCGCGCATCCAGTACTGGACCCAGCGCGGCTTTGCCGTGGCCGACCTGAACTACCGGGGCAGCACCGGCTATGGCCGGGCATACCGCCAGGCCCTGCACCTGCATTGGGGTGAGAGCGACGTGGCCGATGCCTGCGGCGCCGTTGAATACCTGGCGGCGCAGGGCCTGGTCGACCCGCGCAAGGCGTTCATTCGCGGTGGCAGCGCGGGGGGCTACACCACCCTGTGTGCCTTGGCTTTCCATGACGTATTCCGCGCCGGTGCCAGCCTGTACGGGGTGAGCGACCCGGTTGCGCTGGGGCGCGCCACGCACAAGTTTGAAGGCGATTATCTGGACTGGCTGATTGGTGACCCGCAGCAGGATGCCGAGCGTTATCGACAACGCACACCGCTGCTGCATGCAGGGCAGATCAAGGTGCCGGTGATCTTCTTCCAGGGCGAACTGGATGCGGTAGTGGTGCCGGAGCAGACGCGGTCGATGCTGGCGGCGTTAAAGGCTAACGGGATCGAGGCTGAAGGGCACTTCTATGCGGGGGAGCGGCATGGGTTCCGCAAGGCGGAGCATCTGGCGCATGCGCTGGAAGAAGAGTGGAAGTTTTATTGCCGGGTGTTGAGGGGCTGACCCAGGGGGCTGCTTCGCAGCCCAATCGCCGGCAAGCCAGCTCCCACAGGTACTGCACAGGCATTGAATACTGCGCAATCGTGTGGGAGCCCGCTTGCCGGCGATGAGGCGCTGACAGGCTAACGCTTGGCGATGATGTACACCGCATGCACGATCCCCGGAATGTACCCCAGCAAAGTCAGCAAGATATTCAGCCAGAACGCCCCGCCAAACCCTACCTGCAGGAACACCCCCAGCGGCGGCAGGATGATGGCGATGATGATGCGGATAAAGTCCATGCGTATGTCTCCTGAAGGGGTTAAATCAAAGACTCGCCGCCCACCGCAGAGGTTCCACAGCCCAAAAAAAACGCCCCAGGCCGAATGAAACAGGCCAGGGGCGATGCGCAGGAACGCCAGACGGTTCGTAGAATTCTTTAACGTGCCACTTAAGCCGGCACTTCGCGGCGGGCCTGCTGCTGGGCATGCAGGCGGGCAAAGGCGCGCGCCAGGCGCAGCAGCATTTCGTCGATGTTGCCCTTGCTCACGGTCAGTGCCGGCGAGAAGCGCACCACATCCGCTTGCGGCGCGTTCAGCAGCAGGCCTTCGTGCAGGGCCGCCGCCACCAGCTCGCGGGCCAGGTTTTCCTTCAGTTGCAGCGCCCATAGCAGGCCTTGCCCGCGTACTTCCCCCTGGCCATAGCGCCCGGCCAAGCGGCTGAGGCCTTCGCGCAGGTGGCGGCCGTGGTCTTGCACCTGGGCGAAGAACCCAGCCTCCTGCACGGTATCCAGTACGGCCAGGCCCGCAGCACACATTAGCGCGTTGCCGTGGTGGCTCCCTTCCAGCTCGCCAGGTTCGGCGCAGCACGCCGTCCCGCGGGCCAACAAGGCGGCCAGGGGCACGCCGCCGCCCAGGCCCTTGCCCAGGGTGATGATGTCGGCACGCACGCCATAGGTCTCTTCGGCCAGCAGCGCACCACAACGGCCAATACCGGTCTGCACCTCGTCGAGGATCAACAATATGCCCAGTTCGCGGCAGAGCGTTTCCACGCCCTTGAGGTATTCCTGGGTAGCCGGGATTACCCCGGCCTCACCCTGGATCGGCTCGAGCATGATCGCCACCGTGCGCGAATCGACCTCGGCGTGCAGCGCCGCCAGGTCATTGAACGGCACCTTGCTGAAGCCCGGCAGGCCGGGCTCGCAGCGGTTGCATGGCAACGGGTCGGACGCCGACAGCGCACCCAGGCTGCGGCCGTGGCAGGCCTGGCTGGCGGTGATGATGTGATAGGCGCCGTTGCGGTGCAGCTGGCCCCATTTACGCGCCAACTTGATCGCCCCTTCGCAGGCCTCGGCACCGCTGTTGAGCAGGTAGGCCTGGTCGCTGCCAGTGCTCTGGCACAGGCGGTTGACCAGGGCCAGCAGGCCGCGGCTATGGAAGCCCGCGCCCGGGTTGATCAGCGCCTGGGCCTGGTTACCCAGTGCCTTTACCAGCACGCTGGGGCTATGCCCCAGGCTGTTGACTGCACCACCCTGTGTGAAGTCCAGGTAGGCATGCCCTTCGCTGTCCCACAACCACGAACCCTGACCACGCACGAAGACCTGCGCCGCGCGTTCGGCGCTTGGCATCAGGCAATCACGCGACAGCTCGGCGGCTGGCGGCACCATCATTGGCGCCCGCTTAGGCTCGGCGGCCGCAGCAGGGGCCGAGCGGCGCAGGTTGAACAGGTTCATCAGGGCTCCAGCCAATGCACGGTAAGGGGCGGGCACGGGGCGGTCTTGGTGCCGCCACTCGATATTTTGCCTTGCCTATCAAAAGTGTTTTTCATCCGGGGTAACAATCGGCCGATTGATCGCTGTAACCCATTGGAATACGGCGATAGACTAGGCTTCACGAAGGGTTACGACCATTTCGTTTTTCCAGCATTTTCGATAAGTGTTACTTATGGATTTCCGCCAACTGCGTTATTTCGTCGCGGTGTACGAAGAGGGCCACGTCGGCCGCGCCGCCGAGCGCCTGTCGCTGTCTCAGCCGGCGCTTTCCCAGCAGATTCGCCAGCTGGAACACAGCCTCGACCTGAGCCTGTTCGAACGCAGCAACAAGCGCCTTCTGCCTACTCTGGCGGCGCACACTCTGTACAACCATGCGTTGCCGTTGCTTGACGGCCTGCAGCGTGCCCACGAGGCCATGCGCAACTTCAAGGGCCAGTCACTGCGCACCTTGGCCATCGGGGTGTTGCAGACCGTGCGGCCAAGCCTGGTGCCGCAGCTGCTGGAACGGCTGCGCAAGGCACAGCCGCACCTTGTGGTTCAGATATACGAGTTGTCGGGGTTGGAGATCGAACGGCGCTTGCTCAACGGCAGTCTGGACATCGGCATCAGCTACCTGCCGCCGCGTCAGCCAGGGCTGCATGGCCTGCTGCTGTACGAAGACGAACTGCAACTGGTGATCCCCGATACCCACCCGCTGAAGGATTTCAAGAAGGTATCCATCCGCCAGGCCGCTGAATTGCCCATGCTGATGCTGGGCGAGGAGTTCCAGATTCGCCAGATCTGGCAGGCGCAACTGGCCAGCCAAGGGCGGCGGCCGCAGGTACAGGCAGAAATGAACAACATGGCGGGGATTCTCGACAGCCTGGCGCACACGGCGCTGGCGACCATTTTGCCGGGCCGGGCCAAGGAAGCGGCAGAGGATGACCAAGGGCTGCTGTGGAAGCCGCTGAGCGAGCCACGGGTGCCGCTGAAGGTTGGCCTGGTGTTCCGCGATGCACAGCGCCAGCAGGCCTCGGTGGAGCTGCTGCGCACGCTGCTGGAGGAAGAAACGGACGCCCGCCTGCTGGGGGCATCGCCGCTGGATGTGCTGGGCTGAAAAAACACGCGCACAAAGAAAACCCCGCCGAAGCGGGGTTTTCCAGACTGTTTCCCTGTGACATCCGTATCGCCCCGCCGTCCTGGCAGGTGGTCCTTCGTCGCCGTCCTTAGTCTGTCCTTTGCGCTTCCTGCGCAACGTCCATGTGGTAAAGATTAACCGTGGATCCAATCTGAGAACAGTGGTGAAAAGTCACCACGTCGTGTAGGAAAAAGCTTACACCGGGGATTGGGGCCTCTTTGCGGCCCATCGCGACACAAGGCCGCTCCTACGGGGGACCGCATCACCTTTACGGCTTGCGCTGTACCTGTGTAGGAGCGGCCTTGCGTCGCGATGGGCTGCAAAGCGGTCACCATAAATCCTCAGAACTGCTCAGCCTCCAGCAGGTACAGCGACTCACTCCCCGCCTTCACCGAAGCCACCAGCGAATCCACCCGTGGCAGCAACCGCGCAAAGTAGAACCGCGCCGTGCCCAGCTTGCCGGAATAGAACGCCTCATCCCCCTCGCCCGCCTGCGCCGCACGCGCCATGAGCGCCCACATATAGCCATAGGCGACATAACCAAAGGCATGCAGGTACTCGACCGAAGCCGCGCCAATTTCATTCGGGTTGCCCTTGGCCTGTTGCAGCACCCACTCGGTCAGCCCGTCAAGCTGGTCGAGCGCAGCGCCCAGCGGCCTGGCAAACGCATTCAGCTCGCTGCCCGCATTGGCAACGAACTGGCGAATCTCATCAGAGAACAGCTTGTAGTAGGCCCCGCCGCTGGCCACCACCTTGCGCCCCATCAGGTCGAGGGCCTGGATACCGTTGGTGCCTTCGTAGATCTGGGTGATGCGTACATCACGCACCAGTTGCTCCTGGCCCCACTCACGGATGTAACCATGCCCGCCGAACACCTGCTGGCCATGCACGGTGCATTCCAGGCCCAGGTCAGTGAGGAAGGCCTTGGCCACCGGTGTCAGCAGCGCCACCAGTTCTTCGCTGCGTTTGCGCACGCTGGCGTCTTCGCTGTACTTGGCACTGTCCAGCTGCATGGCAACGTAGGTAGAGAAGGCGCGGCCACCTTCGATGAGGGCCTTCATGGTCAACAGCATGCGGCGCACGTCCGGGTGGACAATGATCGGGTCGGCAGCCTTGTCCTTGGCTTGCGGGCCGGTCGGGGCACGGCTCTGCAGGCGGTCGCGGGCGTATTCCACCGCGTTCTGGTACGAGCGTTCGGCCGAAGCCAAGCCCTGAATGCCAACCCCCAGGCGCTCGTAGTTCATCATGGTAAACATGGCCGCCAGGCCCTTGTTCGGCTCACCGACAATGTAGCCGATGGCCTCGTCAAAGTTCATCACGCACGTGGCCGAAGCCTGGATGCCCATCTTATGCTCGATAGAACCGCAGGTAGCCGGGTTGCGCGCGCCCAGGCTGCCATCGTCGTTCACCAGGAATTTCGGCACCAGGAACAGCGAAATGCCTTTCGGCCCCGCCGGCGCATCCGGCAGCTTGGCCAGCACCAGGTGGATGATGTTTTCGGTGAGGTCATGCTCGCCGCCAGTGATGAAGATCTTGGTCCCGCTGACCTTATAGCTGCCGTCGGCCTGTGGCTCGGCCTTGGTGCGGATAATGCCCAGGTCGGTGCCGGCGTGCGGCTCGGTCAGGCACATGGAGCCGGCCCACACACCGGCGTACATGTTCGACAGGTACTTTTCCTTCAGCGCTTCGCTGGCGTGGGCGTTTATCGACAGGCAGGCGCCGGCGGTCAGCATCGGGTACAGGCCGAAAGCCAGGCTGGAGGCGTTGACCATTTCCTCGACCTGGGCCGAGATGGCCTTGGGCATGCCCATGCCGCCGAACAGCGGGTCGCCGCCCACGCCTACCCAGCCGCCTTCGGCGTAGGTGTTGTAGGCCTCGATGAAACCGGCCGGCGTGCGTACTGCGCCATTGTCCCAGTGGCAGCCTTCTTCATCGGCCGCGCGGCTGAGCGGTGCGATGGTCTTGGCGGTAACCTTGCCGGCTTCCTCCAGCACAGCCATGGCTGTGTCGGCGTCGACAACTTCGGCCAGCGCGGGCAACTGCGCCCACTGCTCGGCCACGTTGAAGACTTCATTCAGTACGAAGCGCATGTCGCGCAGGGGCGCTTTATAGTCAGCCATGACAACCTCTCGCTAGTCGGGTCGGGGCGGTCTCGGGGAACCGCGACACTGGGGTTGCATGCAGTGTAACCGAACAACTTTTACGAGACATAGGGTCATCACTTGACCGTAGAGTCTTCGCCGGTCACGCCATGCGAACAGCACCGCGTTGCGGTTGTTGCCCATGCACCATGACACAATTGCGCCCTGCACCTTTGGCGCTGTACAGCGCCTGGTCGGCGGATTTCAGCACCGCTTCGGGGTTGCGATGATCGACCTGGCGCTCGGCCACCCCAATACTGATGGTGACCGACACTGTGCCGCCGCTGCTGCCCGCGCGGCGTTGCCGCCCGGCGGTATCGTCCTGCGGGCGGTTGGGCTGATCGCGCAGGTGCATCACGTAGTTGGCGATCACCTCACGCACGGCCTCCACGTGCGGCACGCACTCTTCGGCAGTCTTGCCGGCAAACACCAGCGCAAACTCCTCGCCACCATAACGGTAGGCGCGGCCACCACCGGTGACCTTGGACAAGCGGCTGGCAACCAGGCGCAGCACCTGGTCGCCAACGTCATGGCCGTGGGTGTCGTTGAATTTCTTGAAGTGGTCGACGTCGGTCATGGCGATCACATAGTTGCGCCCCAGGCGCTGCATGCGCTCGTTCAACGCACGACGCCCCGGCAAGCCGGTCAGCTCGTCACGGAAGGCCATCTGGTAGGCCTCGTGCGCCACGGCTGCGGCAATCATCAGCATCACCTGGCTGCACATGATGTTCAGGGTGAACGGCAAGATGAAGGTCTGCGGCAGCATCCAGAAAAGCCCCAGCAGGCCGATCAGCTGCGCTGCGTGCAACGGCCGCGGGGCACGCAGGTATTGCACCACCAGCAGGATAAACACCACGAGGAACAGCGGGTACACCATCTGGATCAGGCTCATCCACTGGCCATGCAAGGCCGGCCAGCGAATCTCCGCCAGCCACGTCAGCAGCGCTTCGGGGTAGCTTTGCTCCAGGGCTATGGCCACGCTGGCCACGGCGAACAGCACAGCGCCGCGGGCGACCAGGTCCTGCAGCAGGTGGGTACGCTCCTGCCAGGCACCATACAGGCCGAACAACGCAGGCAGCAGCAGGCACACCAGGTGGAAGATCACCGCCGCGTCCTCACGCACGCGGCCATGATCGCGGTAGAAATCGGTCTGGGTATCGAGCAAGTAGTAGGCGATGTACACCGTGAGCATCAGGAACAGCTCACGCTGGCGGCGGTAGACCGCGCAGTAGGCGCCGCCAAGCAGCAGAACCAAGGTAGGCAGGACATTGAACAGCGATGTGAAGAAGACACTAAGGTCTCTTACATAAGCTGCGGCGAGCCCTGCCAGCAACAAGAACAGCGAAGGCAGGAAGTGGCTTGCGCGTACAGCGTTAAGACGAAACAAGGGTATCTCCAACCCGGCAGACCAATAGTGGCATTGTGCCCTTACTTCATCGGCAGCGCACATGAACAGTTGAATATCAGTTCAGACGCGATCCTTTATAGGAGCGGCCTTGTGTCGCGATCGGGCTGCGAAGCGGCCCCAGATTTCAGCTTCGCCACTACTACCGCCGGGGCCGCTGCGCGGCCCGATCGCGACACAAGGCCGCTCCTACAAAGGGACCGCGCTGAGCCTGAAAAATAAAAAACCCGCCTGCCGGTGAGGGCAGGCGGGTTTTGGCTACAGCAGCAGAATCAGTAAGACAGGCCGAAGTTTTCCTCGTCCATCGCCATCAGGTTGTTGGCACCCGACAGCATGGTCGCCACATGGGTGCGGGTACGCGGCAGGATGCGCTGGAAGTAGAAACGCGCCGTCTGCAGCTTGGCAGTGTAGAACGCCTCTTCGCTGGTGCCGGCTGCCAGTTTCTCGGCAGCCAGGCGGGCGATGTCGGCCCAGAAGTAGGCCAGGCAGGCGTAGCCGGAATACATCAGGTAATCGACCGAGGCCGCACCCACTTCTTCACGGTCCTTCATGGCAGCCATGCCCACTTTCATGGTCAGCTCGCCCCACTCCTTGTTGATCGCAGCCAGTGGCTCGACGAACTCCTTGAGCGTTTCGTTACCTTCCTGCGCCTGGCAGAACTTGTGCACGATCTTGGTGAAGCCCTTCAGTGCTTCGCCTTGGGTCATCAGCACCTTGCGGCCGAGCAGGTCGAGGGCCTGGATACCAGTGGTGCCTTCGTACAGCATCGAAATACGGCTGTCGCGCACGTTCTGCTCCATGCCCCACTCGGCGATGAAGCCGTGGCCGCCGTAGATCTGCACGCCGTGGTTGGCAGCCTCGAAACCGACTTCGGTCATGAACGCCTTGGCAATCGGGGTCAGGAACGCCAGCAGGGCGTCGGCCTTCTTGCGCTCTTCTTCGTCCTGGCTGTACTTGACGATGTCTACCTGCTTGGCGGTGAAGTACACCATTGCACGGTTGCCTTCAGCGAAGGCCTTCATGGTCAGCAGCATGCGACGCACGTCCGGGTGGACGATGATTGGGTCGGCAGCCTTGTCCGGCGCTTTCGGGCCAGTCAGGGAGCGCATCTGCAGGCGCTCACGGGCGTACTTCAGGCCACCCTGGAACGCCACTTCGGCGTGGGCCAGGCCTTGCAGCGCGGTACCCAGGCGAGCAGTGTTCATGAAGGTGAACATGCAGTTCAAGCCTTTGTTGGCCGGGCCGATCAGGTAGCCGGTAGCGGCGTCGAAGTTCATCACGCAGGTGGCGTTGCCGTGGATGCCCATCTTGTGTTCGATCGAGCCGCAGCTCACGCCGTTGCGCTCGCCTACGCCGCCCTCGGCGTTGGGCAGGAATTTCGGCACGATGAACAACGAGATACCCTTGGTGCCGGCCGGTGCATCCGGCAGGCGGGCCAGGACGATATGGACGATGTTGTCGGCCATGTCGTGTTCACCGGCCGAGATGAAGATCTTGGTGCCCGACACTTTGTAGCTGCCGTCGGCCTGTGGCTCGGCCTTGGTGCGCAGCATGCCCAGGTCGGTACCGCAGTGTGGCTCGGTCAGGCACATGGTGCCGGTCCATTCGCCGGACACCAGCTTGGTCAGGTAGGTGTGCTGCTGCTCGGCAGTACCGTGCGCAGAAATGGTGTTCATCGCGCCATGCGACAGGCCTGGGTACATGCCCCACGACCAGTTCGAACCACCGACCATTTCGCTCAGGGCCAGGCCCAGCGACTCCGGCAGGCCTTGGCCGCCGTGCTCGATGTCGTGCGCCAGGCTTGGCCAGCCGCCTTCGACGAACTGCTCGTATGCCGCCTTGAAGCCGGTTGGGGTTTTCACGCCCGATTCGCTCCAGGTGCAGCCTTCCTGGTCACCCACACGGTTCAGCGGCGACAGCACCTGCTCGCAGAACTTTGCGCCTTCTTCAAGGATCGCGTCGACCATGTCGGGCGTTGCGTCCTGGCAACCCGGCAGGCTCTGATAGTGCGCCTCGTAACCGAGCAGCTCGTCGCGAACGAAGCGGATATCACGCAAGGGGGCTTTGTAATCAGGCATTGCGATGAACCTCTAGGTGAGTTCTGTGGGGTGACTCGCGCAGGGCGCGCCGTCGATCAAACAGTTGTTTGAAACTTACGTTTAGCTCCGGCTTATGTCAAGGAGGGACTATGGTGCCATTTGCGCCACGAAAAATGGCAAATCAGCCAAGACACAACACAGCCCGTTGTAGGAGCGGGTTTACCCGCGAAGAGGCCAGCCAAGAAAACACTGTTGTCAGGGCTGACGCATTCGCGGGTAAACCCGCTCCTACAAGGGCAGGCGCTGAAATAGGGGAGTACGCCAGGGTTCAGGCGTAGGTATCGATGATCCGGCCGAGCATTTCGTCGGATGCCTTGACGACTTTTGCGCCAAGGTCGACCTCGGTCTTGCCCACCGCCTGTTGCACGATGCTGGTGGCGAGGTCCATTTGCTGGCTGCGGTCGACCGCGCGCAGGCGCTCGGCCTGAAAATCGCTGGACTGGCTGGTGGCGTTGCGTTCGGCGCTGGTGTTGGCGATCTGGCCGGCGGCCTGATCGATGCGGTTCTGGCCGGCCTGGATTGCACTCAGGCCCGCGTAGTAGGCGGAGCTACCGGTGATTTCCATGTCAGGACTCCATTGACGCTGAATAGGAACACGGCCAATTAAAGCAGGCCAAGTGGGAAAAGGCCCGTTTAAATCGCTAATGGCCTGGTGCCAGTTGATAGGCCTTGGGTATTTCAGCCTGGGCTATGGCTCTACCGGCCTGCACGGTCCCTGAGCGGCCTTGCGTCGCGAAAGGGCTGCAGAGCAGCCCTAGCAATTTGTGCATCTGCGCTGAGTCCTTGGGGCTGCTTCGCAGCCCTTTCGCGACGCAAGGCCGCTCCTACAAGGGATCGCGTTAACCGATGAGACGCTGGCAGACTGCAAAAAACCTAATCCAGCAAATCCAGCTGCAAATGCTCAGCCACCATATCGGCACTGGCCTGCTTCAGCTTGGGCACCCGCCCCAGGCACGGCGCCGGCAAGCGCTCGGCCAGGCTGGCCAGGTTCTCTTCCAGCCGTGAAGTACGCGGCTCGATGATGTTCGCCACCCACCCCGCCAACTGCAGGCCATCGCGCTCTATCGCCTCGGCACTGAGCAAGGCATGGCTGATACACCCCAGCCGCACCCCCACCACCAGAATCACCGGCAACTGCAAAGCCACGGCCAGGTCTGACAGGTTCTCCAGCCCCGACAACGGCACCCGCCAGCCCCCAGCCCCCTCGACCAACGTGAAATCGGCATTTTGTTGCAGCACATTGCGCATCGCCGCCAGCAACGCCGGCACGCCCAGCGTCACCCCCGCCTCACGCGCCGCCACATGCGGCGCAATCGCAGGCTCGAAGGCAAACGGGTTGACCTGCTCATACGGCAGCTTGATCGTGCTTTCATCGATCAGCGCCTGGGCATCGCTGTTGCGCAATCCTTTAGCCGTCATCGTGCAGCCAGAGGCCACCGGCTTTGCGCCCAGTGTGCTCATGCCCTGCAAGCGCGCCGCATGCAACAGCCCGGCGGCGATGGTGGTCTTGCCGACATCGGTGTCGGTACCGGCAATGAAATAGGCCTGGCTCATCTCGCTCCCCTTACGCCTGTGGCTTGCGCAACACACCATAGACCACCTGATAGGTGGCTGGCAGCCCTGCAGGCTGGCGAAATGCTTCATAGGCCTGCAACAAGACCTGCATACGCGCCCGGCCGGTAAGGCCGGAAGGCCGCCCCGGGTTGAGATTGTGCGCGCCCAACGCCTTCAGTTCGTGGGTCAGGCTGCGAACATCCGGGTAATGCAACACATGCGGGCAGCGTTGCAACTCAAGCTGTTCTAAGCCGCTGCCGGCACACAGCCGCTGGTAGTCCTCGAAACGGCGGAAGCGGTTTACATGCACCAGGCCATCGACCGCCTGCCAGCTGGCACGCAGTTCGTCGAGGGTTCCCACGCACAGGCTGCTGAAGGCCAGCACGCCGCCCGGGCGCAGAACCCGCAGCGCCTCGGCCAGCACACTGGCGAACGAGTCGCACCATTGCACGGCCAGGCTGGTAAACACCAGGTCGACGCTGGCATCGCGCAATGGCAAACGCTCGGCGTCGCCGGCCACGTGGTAGTGCGCCCCGCTTTGTTCATTGCGGGCATGGCGCAGCATGCCTTCGGCGATATCCACCGCCACACCGCTGGACTGGGCGAAACGTTCGGCCAGGATGCGGCTGAAATGGCCGGTACCGCTGCCCAGGTCCAGCCAGCGCGAGGGCTGCAAGCCTGCCGGCAGTTGCCCCAACAGGCTCAAACCCACGGCGCGCTGCAACGCGGCCACGCTGTCGTAGCTGGCTGCAGCGCGGGAGAACGAAGCCGCGACCTGGCGTTTGTCAGGCAGTGCCCCGGGCAGGGTCGGACGGGAAAGGTCAGTCATCGCCACTCTCATGCAGGAAAATCTTGATGCCCGCCGCCAGCTCCTGCGGGTACTCCAGCAGGAAGGCGTGGGAACTGTCTTCGACCAGGCCCACTTCCACATCCGGCAGCAGCTCGCTCAAGGCCTTGGCTGCCTCGGCCGGCACCAGCGCATCGCTGCCGGCGAACAGGTGCAGCTGGGGGCCGCTGTAGGCCTGCAGCGCTTCGCGGGTATCCAGCTTGGCCAGCACCTCAAGGCCGGTGGCCAGGTACAGCGGGTCGGTGTCCGGTACGCCGACACCCAGCTGGCGCAACAAGGTTCGCGGTTGCTGGGCGCCATCGCTGCACAGGCTGCGAAAGCGCTTGAGGGTGACCTGGGTATGGCTGCGACAGCCATCGAGGAAGGTGCTGAAGGTGTCTTCGGCCATGCCATGCGGCCAGTCCGCGCGGGCAACGAAACGGGGGTTGCTGGCCAGGGTCAGCAACCCGCAGCAGTGGTCGCCACGCTTGTGTGCCAGGGCGCTGGCGAGCATGCCGCCCAATGACCAGCCGCCTAGCCAGACATCACCCGGCAGCTTGCGGTCGAGGTGTTCAAGCCAGGCCTCAACATCGCTGTGGGGCAATTCCGGCAGGGGCATCAGCTCTACCTGCAGGCGGGCATCCTGGGCACGCAGGCTGGCGGCCAGCGGTTGCAGTGAGGCAGTGCCCAGGCCCCAGCCGGGCAGCAATACAAGACGATTACGCATCGGCGTTCTCCAACTGTGGATAACACTCGGCCAATGCATTTAACAATAGCTGCACCTGCGCCTGGCTGTGTGCGGCGCTCAGCGTCACCCGCAGACGGGCACTGCCCGCCGGCACGGTCGGCGGGCGGATGGCGGTGACCAGCAAGCCGCGCTCGCGCAACATGCGCGACAGGCGCAGGGCCTGCGCACTGTCGCCAATCACGATCGGCTGGATCGGTGTGGGGCTGTCCATCAGTTCCAGGCCGATCTGCTGCGCGCCTTCACGGAACTGCCGAATCAACGCGGCCAGATGCTCGCGGCGCCAGCTTTCGCGGCGCAGCAGCTCCAGGCTCTTCAGCGTGGCGCAGGCCAGTGCCGGTGGCTGGCTGGTGGTGTAGATGTAGGGGCGGGCGAACTGCACCAGCGCCTCGATCAGTTCCTCGCTGCCGGCAACAAAGGCACCGGAAGTACCGCAGGCCTTGCCCAATGTGCCGATCAGCACCGGCACGTCATTCATGCCCAGGCCGAAGTGCTCGACAATGCCGCCACCTTGGGCACCGAGGGTGCCCAGGCCATGCGCATCGTCAACCATCAGCCAGGCGCCACGGGCCCGGGCAACCTCGGCCAGCGCCGGCAGGTCGGCGAGGTCGCCGTCCATGCTGAACACACCGTCAGTCACCACCAGGGTGTTGCCGACCGCCTTGTCCAGGCGGCTGGCCAGGCTGGCAGGGTCGTTGTGCAGGTAACGGTTGAAACGGGCGCCGCTAAGCAGCCCGCCATCCAGCAGCGAGGCGTGGTTCAGGCGGTCTTGCAGCACCGTGTCGCCCTGCCCCACCAGCGCGGTGATGGCGCCGAGGTTGGCCATGTAGCCGGTGGAGAACAACAGCGCACGCGGGCGCCCGGTGAGTTCGGCCAACGCCTCTTCCACCTGGTGGTGCGGCGTGCTGTGGCCAATCACCAAGTGCGAGGCGCCGCCACCGACACCCCAGCGTTCGGCGCCGGCCTGCCAGGCGGCGATCACCTCAGGGTGATTGGCCAGGCCCAGGTAGTCATTGCTGCAGAACGCCAGCAAACGCTGACCATCCACGACCACTTCCGGGCCCTGCGGGCTTTCCAGCAGTGGCCGCTGCCGATACAGGTCTGCGGCGCGCCGTTCGGCCAGGCGCGCCGCCAGGTCAAAGGCCATCTCAGGCCGACGCGGCGTTGTAGAACATCTCGCTGCTGCGCTGCTCGACCAGCGCCTGTTCAATGGCGGCCTGGTGCACTTCGTCGGCGTGCTCTTCACGCGCTTCGGGCTTGATGCCCAGGCGCGCGAACAGCTGCATGTCCTTGTCGGCCTGCGGGTTGGCAGTGGTCAGCAGTTTTTCGCCGTAGAAGATCGAGTTGGCGCCGGCCATGAAGGCCAGGGCCTGCATCTGTTCGTTCATCTGCTCGCGGCCGGCAGACAGGCGCACGTGCGACTTGGGCATCAACAGGCGAGCCACGGCCAGCATGCGGATGAAGTCGAACGGGTCGACGTCTTCTTCCTCGGCCAGCGGCGTACCGGCGACCTTGACCAGCATGTTGATCGGCACCGATTCCGGATGCTCGGGCAGGTTGGCCAGCTGGATCAACAGCCCGGCGCGGTCGTCCAGCGACTCGCCCATGCCAAGGATGCCGCCGGAGCAGATCTTCATCCCGGCATCGCGCACGTAGGCCAGGGTCTGCAGGCGCTCGCTGTAGGTACGGGTAGTGATGATGCTGCCGTAGAACTCCGGCGAGGTGTCGAGGTTGTGGTTGTAGTAGTCCAGGCCGGCTTGGGCCAGGGCCGCAGTTTGCTCCTGGTCGAGCTTGCCTAGGGTCATGCAGGTTTCCAGGCCCATGGCCTTGACGCCTTTGACCATCTCCAGCACGTAGGGCATGTCTTTGGCCGACGGGTGTTTCCACGCCGCGCCCATGCAGAAGCGGGTGGAGCCGATGGCTTTGGCGCGGGCGGCCTCTTCCAGCACCTTCTGCACTTCCATCAGCTTCTGTTTTTCCAGCCCGGTGTTGTAGTGGCCGGACTGTGGACAATATTTGCAATCTTCCGGGCAGGCGCCGGTCTTGATCGACAACAGGGTGGAAACCTGTACGCGGTTCGGGTCGAAATGCGCGCGGTGCACGGTTTGCGCCTGGAACAGCAAGTCATTGAATGGTTGCTGGAACAGCGCCTTGACCTCGGCCAGGGACCAGTCGTGACGTGTTGTTGCAGTTGTGCTGGCGCTCATCGGCGTTTCCTTGTTTAGGCTGAAGCAGGCGCCGGGACAGGAAAGCCCGCCAGCGCATCACGGATAGCTCGCATAGTCATGGAAGGTCTATGAACTGTCAACCTTACTGGAAAAGACTGGTTTACAAGTGCTCACTTATTAATCAATTGTGTTTACTGTGTGATGAACCTGCCGGGCAGCACTACCCGCTGTGCACCGCCTGCGAACAGGAACTGCCCTGGCTGGGCGATCACTGCCAACATTGCGCGCTGCCCCTACCCATGGCTGGCCTTACCTGCGCCCAGTGTTGCCGGCGCTTGCCGGCCTTTGAGCAGGTTATTGCGCTGTGGCATTTCGGCTTCCCGGTGGACACGCTGATCAGCCGCTTCAAGCACAACCGACACTGGCCAATGGGGCGGCTGATGGCCGAGCTGCTTGGGCACGGAGTGCTGCACCGGTTTGCCGAGGGGCTGCCCCGCCCCGACCTGCTGTTGCCTGTGCCCCTGGCCAGGCGTCGACTGCGCGAGCGGGGGTTCAATCAGGCGGGAATGCTTGGGCGCTGGTTGTCAGCGCAGGTGGGGATACCTTGCAACGAAAGGTTGCTGCTGCGCACGCGCGAAACGCCGGCCCAGCAACGACTGGATGGCAAGGCACGGCAGCGCAATTTGCGCCAGGCCTTTGCGGTCGCGGGTGACGTGACGGGTAAACATGTCGCTATTGTCGATGATGTGCTGACCACCGGCGCCACGGCGCAGGCTATCGCCCGGGTGCTGCGCAAGGCGGGGGCGCAAAGGGTCGATGTGTATTGCCTGGCGCGTACGCCCAAGCCGGGGTATGTATGAGCATGCGCATCGCTCTGTGTAGGAGCGGCCTTGTGTCGCGATCGGGCTGCAAAGCAGCCCCAGCGCTCTCTGCCCGGGCAGAAACCCTGGGGCCGCTTCGCGCCCCTTTCGCGACACAAGGCCGCTCCTACACACTATCCACCTTCAGGCCCCACAACAACCGGATGCCCATGCCCCTACCCACCCTCCTCACCCAGCACATCGCCCGCCGCCCACAGCGCATCGCGCTGCTGCAGCACATCGCCGAACAAGGCTCGATCACCCGTGCTGCCAAGGCCGCAGGCATCAGCTACAAGGCCGCCTGGGACGCCATTGACGAGCTAAACAACCTGGCCAGCCAGCCCTTGGTCGAGCGCAGCACGGGTGGCCGCGGCGGTGGCGGTGCGCGCTTGTCGGCGGAAGGCGAGCGGGTGCTGCGCCTGTATCAACGGTTGCAGGCGTTGCAGGCACAAATCCTCGAGGCCGCTGAAGAGTCCAGCGACCTCGACCTGCTCGGGCGCTTGATGCTGCGCACCAGCGCGCGCAACCAGCTGCAGGGCCAGGTCAGCGGTTTGCGCCGTGAGGGCCGTTATGACCGGGTCAGTCTGGCACTGGGTGGCGGGCTGGAGATTGACGCGCTGATCACGCACGACAGCACCGCGCGGCTGGAGCTGACGCTGGGGACGACAGTGGTGGCGCTGCTCAAGGCAGGGTGGGTTCGGTTGCTGTCGGAGGGGGAAGAGGCTGAGGCGGGCAGCAATTACCTGCGGGCGACAGTGGAAGAAGTGTTGACGGAAGCGGGTGGGCCAAGTGAAGTCAGGTTGGCGCTGGGCAACGGTCAGACGTTGTGTGCCATTGCCGAGGCTGATTGGCTGGTCGGGCAGCAGGTGGTGGATGGCAGTGTCGTGCGGGTGCAGTTTCACCCCTCTTCTGTATTGATCGGGGTTCCTGCGTAGCCTGGCCGCGCTGTGCGCGGTTCGCGGGTAAACCCGCTCCCACAGGTACAGCACAGACTTTGGAACCTGCACAGAACCTGTGGGAGCGGGTTCACCCGCGAAGAGGCCAGCACAGGTATAACGCTGTACCATGGGCCCCATGCCGCTTACCCCCGGAGCCCCCATGTCCCACCCCTTCGACACCCTCACCCCCGACCTGGTCCTGGACGCCGTGGAAAGCATTGGCTTTCTCAGCGATGCCCGGGTGCTGGCCCTGAACAGCTATGAGAACCGCGTCTACCAGGTGGGCATCGAAGATGCGCAGCCACTGATCGCCAAGTTCTACCGCCCAGGCCGCTGGAGCGATGCGGCGATCCTCGAAGAGCACAGCTTCACCGCCGAACTGGCCGACTGCGAAGTACCGGTGGTGGCGCCCATGCAGCACGACGGCCGCACCCTGTTCGAACACCAGGGCTTCCGTTTCACCCTGTTCCCACGCCGTGGCGGCCACGCCCCGGAGCCGGGCAACCTCGACCAGCTGTACCGCCTCGGCCAACTGCTAGGCCGCCTGCATGCCGTGGGCGCCAGCAAACCGTTCGCGCACCGCGAAGCGCTGGCTGTGGACAACTTCGGCCATGCCTCGCTGAACACCTTGCTGGAGGGCGGTTTTGTCCCGCGCGAGCTGCTACCGGCGTTCGAGTCCGTGGCCCGCGACCTGCTCAAACGCGTCGAGGACATCTACGCGCGCACCCCGCACCAGCTCATTCGCCTGCATGGCGACCTGCACCCAGGCAACCTGATGCACCGCGACGAGGTGTATCACGTGGTCGACCTCGACGACTGCCGCATGGGCCCGGCGGTGCAGGACCTGTGGATGATGCTGGCCGGCAACCGCGACGAGCGCCTGGGGCAGTTGGCCGAACTGATCGACGGTTACAACGAGTTCCACGATTTCGACCCGCGCGAGCTGGCCTTGATGGAACCCTTGCGCGCCTTGCGCCAGCTGCACTACAGCGCCTGGCTGGCAAGGCGCTGGGACGACCCGGCATTCCCGCCCAGCTTCCCCTGGTTCGGCCAGCCACGCTACTGGGGCGACCAGATTCTCGCCCTGCGCGAACAAATGGCGGCACTGGATGAAGCACCGCTGAAATTGTTCTAGAAGCCTGCCCGCCTCTGTCTACAATAGGCGTCGCTTTATTTAGCTACCTAAGCAAGGATTCTGCATGCACGCCGCCAACCCGCGTCGCGGGTACATACTGGGCCTAAGCGCCTACATCATCTGGGGCCTGTTCCCGATTTACTTCAAGGCCATCCAGAGCGTCCCGGCGGTGGAGATCATCGTCCACCGGGTGCTCTGGTCGGCACTGTTCGGCTCGTTGCTGCTACTGGTGTGGAAGCACCCAGGCTGGTGGCGCGAACTGCGTGACAACCCGCGCCGGCTAGCCATCCTGGCCCTGAGCGGAGCGCTGATCGCCGGTAACTGGCTGACCTACGTGTGGTCGGTGAACAATGGCCGCATGCTCGAGGCCAGCCTGGGTTACTACATCAACCCGCTGATCAACGTGCTGCTGGGCATGCTGTTGCTTGGCGAACGCCTGCGCCGCCTGCAGTGGCTGGCGGTGGGCATGGCCGCTGTGGGCGTGGCTCAGCAGGTGTGGCAGGTGGGCAGCCTGCCATGGGTGTCGCTGGTGCTGGCGCTGAGCTTTGGCTTCTATGGGCTGATCCGCAAGCAGGCGCCGGTGGCGGCACTGCCGGGGCTGGTGGTAGAAACCTGGATGCTAGTGCCGCTGGCCCTTGGCTGGCTGTTGCTGCACCCGGCGGCGATGAGTGCCCAGGGCGCGTTCTACACCAGCAGCGAAGCGCTGTGGCTGATGGCCGCGGGGCCGGTGACGCTGGTACCGCTGGTGTGCTTCAACGCGGCGGCGCGGCATTTGCCGTATACCACGCTGGGCTTCCTGCAATACCTGGCGCCGACCCTGGTGTTGCTGCAGGCGGTGTTGCTGTTCGATGAGCACTTGTCGTCGAGCAACCTGGTGGCGTTCATGTTCATCTGGGCAGGTTTGGCGATTTACAGCGTCGATGCCTGGTGGAATTTGCGCAAGCGTAGCTGATCAAAAAACGATCAAAACTCTGCAGGCCATGTAGTTTGTGGGCTGCAGAGACATCTCCAGAGGTTATCCACACCCTCGTCCCCGTGCTTTGTGCACAAGGTGCTGATTTTTGGGTGTTTTTTGAGCAAATCTCTGCAGTAGGCGGATTGCCTGGGCTGGAGAGGTGAACCCCCAGGTTATCCACAGGGCCTTCCCCGGTATATCGGGATAACCGCAGGGGCCGCTTCGCGCCCCATCGCCGGCAAGCCAGCCCCCACAGGTACTGCACAGGCCTTGAAGGCTGCGCGCTCGATGTGGGAGCTGGCTTGCCGGCGATGGGCCGCGAAGCGGCCCCGGCAATCCCGAATCAATCCTCAGCCCGCAACTGCAACTCCACCATCAAGTCATCCGCCAGACTCTCCAGCCGCTGCTGCAGCTCATCCAGCGGTAAGGTCAACGGCAACGCCAACAACGCATCCGCATGAAACAACGGCTCACTGCTCATCGGCGCCGGCCGCACCTCTGTGGAAAACCGCTCGACGTTCACCCCCAGCTCAGCCAGCAAGCGGGTAATGTCCCGTACGATCCCCGCCCGGTCATTGCCCACCAACTCCATGGCAATCGGTTTCCAGGTGCACGACGGCTCGATGCCGCTTTCGGCAATCAGCACACGAATGTCATAGCGGGCCAGCCCTTGCAGCGACGCTACCAGTTCAGCGTAATTTTCAGCCGGCACCGCCACCCGCAGTATCCCGGCAAACTGCCCGGCCATGCGCGACATGCGGCTTTCCAGCCAGTTGCCGCTGTGGTCAGCAATGCACTGGGCAATGCGTTCGACCTGGCCGGCCTTGTCAGGGGCAATAACAGTCAGTACAAGATGATCCACAAGCCCTTCCTCGTGTCGGACCGCGCCGGGCGGCAGAAATCGGGGGATCGACTCAGTATAGGCAAGGCGCGGCAACCTGCCGCAGGGCACTCCGCACAACCAATCGTGTACTGTTTCAAGATTTATCTGGAACAATCCACCTGTTTTTTGCGAACATACCTACTCCCAGCGTGACCATACGCGACCAACGGGTCGCATAACGGCGCTTTTAGTCTGATTTTGCCCCGCCTACTGCTTCATGTAGTATCCCGTGGCGCGGACTACAAAACGTCGTTTGGATGTCTGCCAAGGCGCCTGTGAAAATACGCACACTGCCCGCCAGCTTGTCTGGCAGGCCGCACCCAGCCGCGCCCGGCACAACCCGGGAGCACGCACTGGTGCCGTGTTTAGAGAAGCGCTACAGGCTTAATACAGAAGAGCGAAATAGCTGAGCAGAGTGAGGCAAGCAATGACTGGATACGTTCAAGTCGGTGGCCTTCAGGTCGCCAAGGTCCTGTACGACTTCGTGAACAACGAAGCCATCCCCGGGACCGGCATCGTCGCCGAGCAGTTCTGGGCGGGTGCAGAGAAGATCATCAATGACCTCGCTCCAAAGAACAAAGCCCTGCTCGCCAAGCGCGACGAGCTGCAAGCCAAGATCGACGCCTACCACCAGGCACGCAAAGGCCAGGCCCACGACGCCGTAGCCTACAAAGCATTCCTCCAGGAAATCGGCTACCTGCTGCCACAAGCTGACGATTTCCAGGCCACCACCCAGAACGTGGACGAAGAAATCGCCCACATGGCCGGCCCACAGCTGGTTGTTCCGGTGATGAACGCCCGTTTCGCCCTGAACGCTGCCAACGCCCGCTGGGGTTCGCTGTATGACGCCCTGTATGGCACCGATGCCATCAGTGATGAAGGCGGCGCCGAAAAAGGCCAGGGTTACAACAAGCTGCGTGGCGACAAGGTCATCGCCTTCGCCCGCGCCTTCCTTGACGAAGCCGCGCCACTGGCAGCCGGCTCGCACGTCGACTCTACCGCCTACCGCATCGAAGGCGGCAAGCTGGTGGTTGCCCTGAAAGGCGGCAGCAACAGCGGCCTGCGTGACGACGCCCAGCTGATCGGCTTCCACGGCGACGCGGCGGCACCGACTGCCGTGCTGCTGAAACACAACGGCCTGCACTTCGAAATCCAGGTCGACGCCAGCACCCCGGTCGGTAGCACCGACGCCGCCGGCGTAAAAGACATCCTGATGGAATCGGCACTGACCACCATCATGGACTGCGAAGACTCGGTTGCCGCCGTCGACGCCGATGACAAGGTCATCGTCTACCGCAACTGGCTGGGCCTGATGAAAGGCGACCTGGCCGAAAGCGTGAGCAAAGGTGGCAAGACCTTCACCCGCACCATGAACCCGGACCGCGAGTACGCCGCGCCCAACGGCGGCAGCGTGACCCTGCATGGCCGTTCGCTGCTGTTCGTGCGCAACGTTGGCCACCTGATGACCAACCCGGCAGTGCTCGACGCCCAGGGCAACGAAATCCCTGAAGGCATCCAGGACGGCCTGTTCACCAACCTGATCGCCCTGCACAACCTCAACGGCAACACCAGCCGCAAGAACACCCGCAGCGGCAGCGTGTACATCGTCAAGCCGAAGATGCACGGCCCTGAAGAGGTGGCTTTTGCCGCCGAAATCTTTAGCCAGGTCGAAGACCTGCTGGGCATGCCGCGTAACACCGTCAAGGTCGGCATCATGGACGAGGAGCGCCGTACCACGGTGAACCTCAAGTCGTGCATCAAGGCCGCCGCCGAGCGCGTAGCGTTCATCAATACCGGCTTCCTCGACCGCACTGGCGATGAAATTCACACCTCGATGGAAGCCGGCGCCGTCGTGCGCAAGGGTGCCATGAAAAACGAGAAGTGGATCGGCGCCTACGAGAACAACAACGTCGACGTCGGCCTGGCCACCGGCCTGCAAGGCCGTGCGCAGATCGGCAAGGGCATGTGGGCCATGCCGGACCTGATGGCCGCCATGCTCGAGCAGAAAATTGCCCACCCGCTGGCCGGTGCCAACACCGCCTGGGTGCCGTCGCCAACGGCTGCCACCCTGCACGCCCTGCACTACCACAAGGTGGACGTTCAGGCGCGTCAGCGTGAACTGGCCTCGCGTACCCCGGCTTCGGTCGACGACATCCTGGCCATCCCGCTGGCTGCCGACACCAACTGGTCGGCCGAAGAGATCCGCAACGAGCTGGACAACAACGCCCAGGGCATCCTGGGCTATGTGGTGCGCTGGATCGACCAGGGTGTGGGTTGCTCGAAAGTGCCGGACATCAACAACGTCGGCCTGATGGAAGACCGCGCCACCCTGCGTATTTCGGCCCAGCTGCTGGCCAACTGGCTGCGCCATGGCGTGGTCAGCCAGGAGCAGGTGCTGGAAAGCCTCAAGCGCATGGCGGTGGTGGTGGACCAGCAGAACGCCGGTGATGCCTTGTACCGCCCGATGGCGCCGAACTTTGACGACAACGTCGCATTCCAGGCGGCTGTGGAGCTGGTGGTTGAGGGTGGCAAGCAGCCAAACGGTTATACCGAGCCGGTATTGCACCGCCGTCGTCGCGAGTTCAAGGCGCGTAACGGGTTGTAAGTAACACCTGCGACCGGGGGCCGCTTTGCGGCCAAATCGCGACACAAGGCCGCTCCTACAAGGGTACGCATTCCCCTGTAGGAGCGGCCTTGTGTCGCGATCGGGCTGCAAAGCAGCCCCACTCATGCACTACTCGATCTTCAACTCTTTCTTCACCAGCTCCAGCAGCTTGTCCAGATCCACCGGCTTGAGCAGGAAGTCCACCACCCCCAGGTGCATCACATCCACCGCCTCTTTCACATCGGTGTCGCCTGACACCACGATGATCGACAACGCCGCCCACTTCGACTCACGTATCTGACGGATCAAGTCCATTCCGTCCCAGGGCTCCATACGCAGATCTGTGATCATCAGTGCGATCCTAGGCTCCCAGTGCAACTTCCATAATGCTTCCTGGGCTCCGTCGGCGATCATGCTGTCGATACCCCTGCTTTTCAGGAAATAGCCAAGGGCCTCACCGTTCACTGGATTGTCATCAACGATCAGCACCAACGGCCTGGGCGCCACAGGCGCACTCACCACAGCCAATGCCTCGCGCTCGTCGTCGCTCAAAATGTCGCGTTGCTCAGGCATGGTCATCTCGTCAAAAAAAATTCCGCTTCAGCTGTAGGACCGCAGATCTTGCGTAACCCGTTTCGCCTTTCGTCGGGTATTTGACAGGGGCGCTCATAGACTTACGTCCAATGGGCACCACCCCGCCGCAAGCCGACCATGGAGGCAGAGAACAACATGGCCGGCACCTATATATAGATATATATAGTTCGGCATAGCGATACGGTCAGTTTCATGAGCAAAAAGGACGCCTACAGCCAGGCGGGCAGGACGGCAGTGCTGCAGAACATCCAGGGCACGCTGCAGTTCCTGCAGCGTTTTCCACCGTTCAACCAGATGGAGCACAGCCACTTGGCCTTTCTGGTCGAGCAATGCCAGCTGCGCTTCTATGCCTGCGGCGAAAGCATCGTCAAGCCTGCCGACGGCCCGGTCGAGCACTTCTACATCGTCAAGCAGGGCCGGGTGGTTGGCGAGCGCCAGCACCTGCTCAAGCCAGGGGTCGAGACCACCTTCGAAATCACCAGCGGCGAATGCTTCCCGCTGGCCGCACTGTTGGGCGAGCGGGCTACCCGCACCGAGCACTTGGCCGGGGAAGATACCTTCTGCCTGCAATTGAACAAGGCGGCCTTCATCCGCGTGTTCTCGATGTCTGAAGTGTTTCGGGATTTTGCCCTGCGTGGGGTCAGCAGCCTGCTTGACCAGGTCAACCAGCAGGTACGCCAGCGCGCGGTGGAAACCCTTGGCACCCAATACTCGCTGAACACGCCGCTGGGTGAGCTGGCCATGCGTCACCCGGTGGTGTGCAGCGCCGATACGCCGCTGCGCGAAGCCGTGCGGCTGATGCACGAGCAGCAGGTGGGCAGCATTGTGGTGATCGACCCACAGCGTTACCCCATCGGCATTTTCACCCTGCGCGACCTGCGCCAGGTGGTGGCTGCCGAAGATGCCGACCTGCACGCACCGATCGAGCGGCACATGACCGCCAAGCCGTTCTACCTCAGCCCACAGGCCAGTGCCTTCGATGCCGCCATGGCCATGACCGAGCGGCATATCGCCCACGTGTGCCTGGTGGAAAACCGCCGCCTGTGCGGGGTGGTTTCCGAGCGCGACCTGTTCTCGCTGCAGCGGGTCGACCTGGTGCACCTGGCGCGCACCATTCGCCATGCGCCACGCCTGGATACCCTGGTTTCGCTGCGTGGGGAAATCAGCCAACTGGTCGAGCGCATGCTCGCCCACGGCGCGTCGTCTACACAGATTACCCAAATTATCACCCTGCTTAACGACCACACCGTGTGCCGCGTGATCGAACTGGCCCTGGCCGAACGCGGCGACCCGGGCGTGCCGTTCAGCTGGCTGTGCTTTGGCAGCGAAGGGCGCCGCGAGCAGACCCTGCACACCGACCAGGACAACGGCATCCTTTTCGAAGCCGTGGACAAAACCGAGGCCGACGCCATCCGCGCCCGCCTGTTGCCACTGGCGCAGTACATCAACCAGTGCCTGGCCCAATGCGGTTTCACCCTGTGCAGGGGCAATGTCATGGCCGGCAACCCTGAGCTTTGCCTGTCGCGCAGCGAATGGGCGCGGCGCTTTGCCGGTTTTGTTCGCGAAGCCAGCCCCGAAAACCTGCTGGGTTCGAGTATCTACTTTGACTTGCGGGTAGTCTGGGGCGACGAGCAAGGTTGCGAACAGCTGCGCCAGGGGCTGCTGCAGCAGGTAGCCGACAACCGCATCTTCCAGCGCATGATGGCCGACAACGCCCTGCGCCAGCGCCCACCGGTGGGCCGCCTGCGCGAGTTCGTGCTGACCCGCCAGGGCAACGACAAGGCCGCCACCCTCGACCTCAAGGTTCAGGGCCTGACCCCCTTCGTCGACGGTGCCCGTTTGTTGGCCCTGGCCAATGGTGTCGAGGCCTGCAATACCCTGGAACGCCTGCGCCAGCTGGTGGCCAAGGGCGTGATAGAGCCGCTGGACGGCGCAGCCTATGAAGAGGCCTACCATTTCATCCAGCAAACCCGCATGCAGCAACACCAACGCCAGACCCGCGACAACCTGCCGTACTCCAACCGTCTCGACCCGGATAGCCTCAACCACCTCGACCGGCGCATCCTGCGCGAGTCGCTGCGCCAGGCCCAGCGCCTGCAAAGCAGCCTGGCCTTGCGGTACCAGCTATGAGCCTGTTCGCCTGGCTGCGGCCCAACACGCCCGCGCTGGACCACGCCACACGCCAGCGCCTGGCACGCCAGCCAAAGCCCGCGCCACTGGGTGTATGCAGCTTGCGCGAGCAGCGCTGGGTGGTACTGGACCTGGAAACCAGCGGGCTCAACCCCAACCGCGACCAGGTACTGTCGATCGGTGCGGTGGCGATCGAGGACGGCGCCATCGACTTTGCCCAACAGTTCGAGCGCACCCTGTGCCGGCCATTGCTGAAAACCAACGCCAGCGTGCTGATCCACGGGCTGGGGCCGAGCGCACTGGCTGCCGGTTGCGACCCGGCCGACGCGTTGCTGGATTTACTCGATTTCATTGGCGAAAGCCCGGTGCTGGCGTTTCACGCCCCCTTCGACCAGCGCATGCTGGCGCGGGCGCTGAAGGAGAGCCTGGGTTACCGCTTGCAGTCGCCGTTCCTGGATGTGGCCGAGCTGGCGCCGATGCTCAACCCCGACACCGTGTTGCGTGAGGCCGGCCTGGATGACTGGGTGACGCGCTTCGGCCTGCAGGTGGAAGAGCGCCACCATGCCAGTGCCGATGCCCAGGTAACTGCCGAGCTGGCGCTGATCCTGTTCAGCCAGGCCCGGCGCCAGCAGCTGGACAGCCCGTTGCAGCTGGATCAGCGGCTGCGCCAGTGGCGGCGGCGCAAGGTGCAGAGTCACGGGTTGTAGGGCGTGGGTTATGTGGCGCCTGTGAGATCGAGCGCCGCCCGCGCGGCGCTTCGCGGGGCGAGCCCGCTCCCACATCTGTTTCGGGCCAGTTATTCCTGTGCCAGGTGGGTTGCAGCCTTGGTGCATGGCTGGAGATTGATTAAAAGCTGCGATGCAACCTTCGATATCGAAAGGAACAGACAAAGCGGACAGAGGTGAACTCACAGGAGTGACTGGCCCGAAACAAATGTGGGAGCGGGCTTGCCCTAATGCCAGTCAGTTAAGACTGCCGGGGCTGCTGTGCAGCCCATCGCCGGCAAGCCAGCTCCCACACCGACCGCA